>CAUOMQ010000062.1:0-14292 GCA_963456805.1 uncultured Neisseria sp.
CTTTGAGCTAAGGCGAGGCAACGCCGTACTGGTTTAAAGTTAATCCACTATACAACCCACGGCAATCTTCCATCGTTATACTGTCTATGCAAGCCATAGCGGGGTAAATTCAAATCAGGACAAGGCTGCGAAGCCACAGACCGTACAGATAATACGAAACCGATACACATCCAACCAAACACACATCATTCAAAAAACAAAAGAGCCTGCATAAAGCAGGCTCTTTATTTAAACTAATCGTACTAGATTAGAATTTGTGACGCAGACCAACCAGACCGGCGGTAGATTGAGTTTTGTCGCCACCTTTGCCTTCTTTCAACCAGCCGGCAGAAACCAAAGCAGAAGTACGTTTAGAGAAGTCGTAATCAGCACCAACAATCACTTGGTTGTATTGGCTGTTACCTTGTTTCACGCCGTTTTCTTTAGCTTTGAAGCCGTGAGCGTAAGACAGACGAGGCATTACGTTACCCATACGGTAGCCGCCAGTTACAGCAACTTCAGTACGTTCGTTTTTCTTAGCATCAGCTACGTCAGCTTTAAAGCCTTCGTATTGACCGGCAACAGAAACCAGTACGTTGTTAGCATCGTAACCACCTACCAGACGGTGTGCTTGGTAGTCTTTGTAAACGCCAGAACCCAAAGTAGTGTTGCTGTTGAACAGTTCCAGATGATCGTCGCTCAAAACTTTACGTTTTGCAAAAGTACCAGCGTAGCGACCGAAGAAACCAGAGTTTTCATAGTTCAGACCCAAGTCGAAAGAGTGACGGGTTTTCACGTCATGAACATGTCTGTCCTCAGGGTTAGCATTGTCGCGTGGTTGGTATTGAGCGCTTGCGCTGAAACCAGCAAATACTGGAGAGTCGTAACGTACAGATACTTTACGCTCGTCAACACGTTTCAGTTTACCGAATTGCAAAACTGATGCATTCGCGTCACTAGATTCCCAAGGATCTACGCTGTCGCTGTTGTCTTTCAGAGCAGTGTTCAGTTTACCTGCGCGAACTTTACCGAAGCCGCCTTCCAAACCGATGAAGGATTCACGAGTACCCCAACCTTTGTCAGTACCGGCAACAGAAGTATTTTGCTCTACTTGCCAGATAGCATTCAGGTTGTTGCTCAGGTGTTCGTGACCTTTGAAACCGATACGGGAACCAAAGTCAGCAATTTCAGTTGCAGTTTTGTTTTTGGTGCTTACGTGATTAACAGTTTCTTTAGTGCGAGAAACTTCAACACCGGCTTTAACTTGACCGTACAGAGTCACGTCAGCCATAGCTGCAACAGGCAAAGCTGCCAAAGTCAGAGCAATCAGAGATTTTTTCATTGCTGTATTCCTTTTCTATCGTGAAGAAATAACTTAAGCAGACCCGGATAGAATCCGCTTAGGCTTTACATTATCGCTGGAATCAGCGATTCCATGACTCTCACTATAATTGTTCCTCTCTAAAAAAACAAACTTTATTCACTACCCCTACTGACCGCCTGACCTCACAGCACCCGCATTACAACAAGGTATTCTCAATATTTTCCTTATAAATCATGATGTAATATTGAATTGCCCGCTGTTTGCATTTTTACAACACACTTTTCCTAAACGGTCGTTTTTGGAGATTGGCTGTTGTTTTTTGGCTAACTCGGGTAAACGAGTAAATTAAGAGAGAATCAGTATGTACTCTCTTAAAGCGTGCAATTTATAGGCTTAGCCAGTCATGCACATTGGAAATACCCACTCTTTTAAGATGGAAGTATGCATTCTCCTCTTTTGATTTACGATTTCACTGACGTAGCATCAGCATTACCTATGCTGCTCCTCCAAAGAAAAGGTCGTCTGAAATCTGTGTAGCGTTTTCAGACGACCTTTTACAATTTGCACATACAAAGCTAGGAAACCAAATTTTCCAAAGGACTGGTCAGAATATCTATGTTGTATCGGATTGCTATACCTTACTCATGTAGTGTGTGCTTTATCCACAAACGGGACATTACTAAAAAAGATTCCCTATAAGCGGACACTTTGTTTTCAGACGACCTCACAGCCATGCCGGCATTTCAGGACGAATGATACCGAACTCGGACGGATAATCCACTCTGGTCAGATACAGCCCATCAGGCATAAAAGTCGGGGGGGCTTTTAATCGGCTGCGCTCTTCGATTAATTCCTGAAATCCAGAAACGCTAAGCCTGCCACTACCAACATAAACCAATGCCCCCATGATATTACGCACCATATGATGCAAAAAGGCATTGCCGTGTAAGTCTAGTTTTAAGAATTGCGGTGTACCGCTGATTTTTGCACTATACAGGGTCTTAACGGGTGATTTTGCTTGGCATTCGGCAGCACGAAAGCTGGAGAAATCATGTTCGCCTTCTAATAATAATGCCGCCTGCTGCATTTTTTCAGGATCGAGTTTGAGGTGCGTCCACCCTACTCTGCCTTGCAATATCGGGGAGCGGACGGAAGATGATTCCAAAAGGTAACGATACCTTCTACCGTATGCATCAAAGCGGGCGTGAAAATGTGGGGCAACCTGCTGCGCGAACAATACAGCCACACCTTCAGGAAGATACGCATTGACGCCCCGCACCCAAGCCTGCTCGGGGCGGGCTACTTTGGTATCAAAATGAACAACTTGCGCAGTCGCGTGTACGCCTGTATCGGTTCGTCCGGCAACAATGGTTCGGATGGTCTCGCCTGCAATTTGACTGAGTGCGCTTTCCAATACCGTCTGGACAGTGGGTAAACTGTCGGCTTGTTTTTGCCAACCGTAAAATCGGCTGCCGTCATAAGACAGGGTTAATGCCCATCTTTGTATGGTTTTTGTGGATAATGATTCGGTGTATGCAGTCATATGTCGTCTGAAAATAATAAAAGATGCCGTTTTCACGGCATCTTTTATTTTAGCATTGTTCAATTTCGATTTACTTGCCAATATTAGGCATTCAATTCGTTCATCAATGCTTCGGCTTTATGACGGATCTCACCGCTTGCGTCTTCCAGCAATTCAGTCAACGTCTCGCGGGCAGCATCGGGATCGCCGATTTCAACATACATTTTAGCCAGGTCATATTTAGCTTCCAGCGGAGCCGTCATACCGACGGACTCGGAGATGAAGCCTGATTCAAAACCGGAATGTTCATTACTGCTGTCGGCAGTATCTTCCACACCCAGATTTTCCCATTCGATGGTTTCATCAGCGCTGGCTTCTTGAGTATTTTCAATACTGAAATCTTCGCCATCTTGGAATGCCAAAGGTTCGTCTTGCTTAATCTCAAACGGTTGAGTATCAGTTTCAGACTGTGGCTGCTCTGTTTCTTCAACAACGAAATCCAGTGCTTCTTCTGGGCTATCTGCCTGTTTGTCTGCTGCTTCAACTTCAGACAAAGCTTCTTCTTGTATATCAGCAACTTCAACTTCAGACGACGTTTCTTCTTGCGCACCTAATTCAGGGAAAGGCTCGATGGCTTTAACTGTTTTCGGCTCTTCCGCAAAGAAATCCCAACCCTCTTCCGATTCTTCGGATTGGGTTTCGGCTTCTTCTGTTTCTACTACGTCAATTGTTTCCGACTTAGGCTCTTCAATCTCCACTTCGAATGGGATTGGCTCTTCTTCCGGTGCTTCCGGTTGAGCTTCTGACAAGTCGTCTGAAACAGATGAAACAGGTGTTGCTGCAAAAGAGGAAACTGATGGAGCCTCTTCCTCATGCTGAGGCTCTGTTTCTACTTCAGCAGTTCTGTCTTCCATTACAACCGCAACGTGTTGATATGGATTTTCCGGTTCCGGCTCATATACGCTTTCGGTAGATTCGACAGTATCCCAATCGATATCACGGCGTTTTTCGGTTTCTTCGTCGATGGTAACGGCGCCGGACACGATGCTGGCTTGAGTATTATCCAGTTCGTTCAAATCCAGATCGACGTTTTCTTGAGCAGGTTCGGCAACAGGAGCCGGCTCATTGAAGAATACTTCATCATCGAAATCATCTTCAATTTCCAAACCGTCTTCTTCAGATTTGGAAGTTTCTGCTACAACTTGTGGTTGCGGTTGTGGCGCAGTGGCAGCAGGGAATACATGATCTTCGATACTGATATCGAGATCGTCCTCATCATGATCGTCTTGATCTATCGCACCTACCACAGGCGCAACAGCTGAATTCTTCCGCTTACCCAACAAGAACAGCAACAAACCTGCCGCTGCCACACCGCCGATCAACAGCCAGCGCGATAATCCTCCGTCTTCCGCTGATGCTTCTTCTTGTTGTTTTTCTGTGGCAACTGCCGAGGCAATGCGCGCTTCAACATCAGCTTGTGCCTGAGAAATTTCTTGTGGTTCTGTGTTTGCTGTTGCAGACGACGCATTCGGCTCAGGCAGGACATTTACTTGCTCGGCAGATGCTGCACCTGTTTCAGCTTTATTTTGTTCCGGAGTACCTGCCGTCGTTACAGCCGGTTTGGTTTCGGGCTTGGCTTCTTGTACCGGCTCAGCTTTTTTATCTTCTTTTTTATTTTCTACTTTGGTGTTTTCTACCGGAGTCTCTTTAGGAGGCGTTGCGGTACCGGCTTTTTCAGACGACCCTTGGGCTTGAGGCTTATTGCCTTCCTGAACCGGAGGTTTGACTTGTGCAGGTTTGGATGCCGTCGATTTCATATCGCCGTGCATCGGAATGTACAACACCTTGCCCGCAAGCATACGGTCGGCATCTTTACCGATGAACACGCCGGGGTTGGCATTGACCAATGCCTGTATCGTTTGTTCGACGGTCATTCCTTGAGGACGGATTTTAGTGGCAATTTCGGTCAGAGTTTCACCCTGACGAACCAGATGCTGCTTGCCATAACGAATCTCGGTTCCATTGGCGCCTACAGAAGATTGTTGCTGTTGTTTTGACGGCTGTGCCTGTACCGGTTTATTTGTGTTGTTTTTATCTTTTCGTACAGCTTCCTTGCGAACGGTTTCATTTTGATTTCCGTTTTGTATCGCGCGGTTGATGCGGTCACGCGCCGCCTGACGATCAAATTGAGAATGGTATGAATTGTTGTCAGCAGAAGAATTGGATGAAGATTCGCCACCGCTGCGCGCACGGCTTGAACCATCCGTTTTACCGGAATAGCCTGCGGGATCAATGATGGCTGTGTATTCGCGTGATTGCGAACCTGCGCCGACTTGGAAAATCAACACAGGGTCTTTAATCGCTTTGCTTGAGTGGATAGTGACGACTGCCTTGTCGCCCGACTTGCGGACACTGGTACGCAAATTGCTATTGGAAACAGTCGCTTTTCCGCCTTTCAACAGCGCCTGAGCCTCGTCACCGGTTACGGTGATACTGCCTGAAAACGGCTCGCCCAGATGGGATTGGACATTCAGCCCGCCAAGCCCTGCGTTCGCACCAAACGACACTGCCAAGGCCACAGATGCCGCGATTAATTTGATTTTATGATGGTTTTTCAAAACTTGTCCCCTGTGTAAAATGACAACCCTGCTAGAACTGCTACATGCTTAACCGTATATTACGATATATTACGTTATGATATCTTCTAAAGTCGCAGTCTGCCAAGTAATCCGATGAATTAAGTGATGAAACGAACGAGAAATTAACAGGTTTGTAATTTCTGTGTTTCTTTTTTACAAATCCTACTGATAACATAGTTTATCATCCCGACGGCATTTTTTAAACTCTTTTTTAGATTATTGCCCGCCTGCATCGGCAATTTCGTTTCCAGGGTGGTGCAAAAAGGTGAGGCTGCCTGTATGATTAGCGTTTAGCCGATTGGTTTCATCTTTTTTGTTTGTTTGATTATGAAAGTTTTAAGCGATTTATTGGCAGTCATCTTGTTTTTCCTGACTTACACAATCACGAAAAACATGATTACTGCGACTGCGGTTGCCGTTGTATTCGGCATTTTGCAGGCAGGTTTTACTTACTGGAAATACAAAAAACTCGATACGATGCAGTGGGTCGGCCTGATCCTGATCGTCGTATTCGGCGGCGCGACCATTCTACTTCATGATGACCGTTTTATCATGTGGAAACCGACCGTTTTGTTCTGGATTGGCGCATTGGTTTTGCTGATCAGCCATCTAAGCGGAAAAAACGGATTAAAAGCGACTATGGGCAAAGAGTTGGAATTGCCCGAACATGTTTGGAGCAAACTGACTTATGCTTGGGTCGCATTCATGATTTTCTTAGGTATTGCCAACTGGTTTGTGTTTACCCACTTCAAAGAACAATGGGTAAATTACAAAATGTTCGGCTCTACCGGCTTTTTGTTTGTTTTCTTTATCGCTCAATTTTCCTATTTGAGCCGATATTTACCCAAAAAGGATAGTTGATGGAATATTACATGCTCCTGGCCACCGATGCCGATAATGTACACGAAGCCCGTATGGCGGCACGCCCTGCCCATCTGCAACGCTTGGAAGCTTTGAAGGCTGAAGGACGTCTTCTGACTGCCGGCCCAAACCCTCTTCCCGACAATCCGGAGCGCGTGTCCGGCAGTCTGATTGTGGCTCAATTTGAATCTTTGGATGCCGCTCAAGAATGGGCGGAAAAAGACCCTTACGTCGATGCGGGCGTCTATGAAGAGGTATTGATCAAACCGTTCAAAGCCGTATTCAAATAATGGATATGCGCGAGGCTATTGAAGGTCGTCTGAAAACGTTGAATCCTGTTTTTTTTGACTTTCAGGATGACAGCCATCTGCATGCGGGCCACTCGGGAAACAAAGGAGGCGGGCATTATACGGTCGTAGTCGTCAGCGAAGCTTTCGGCGGCGTCAGCCGTCTTAACCGCCAACGCACCATTAAAACCTTACTTCACGATCTGTTTTCCGAAGGGCTGATTCACGCATTGAGCATCAAAGCGGCCACTCCGGACGAATACTTCCACTAATTACAGACATACTGGACATAACAAGAGAAAATCATGAAGAAAAAATATCTCATCTCTATGCTGATGACTGCTCTGGTTTCCGGCAGCCTTTCTGCCCAAACCTTAGTTACAGTTAATGGACAAACCATCGACAGCAGCGTCATTGATGCCCAAGTTGCCGCGCTGCGTGCAGCAAACAACAAAATTCCCGATTCTCCCGAGCTGCGCAGAGAACTGACCGAGCGCCAAGTCATCAATACCGTCGTATCACAAGAAGCCAAACGCCTGAAACTCGACCAAAGCGCCGAATTCAAACAAGCTTTGGAACATGCCCGTACGGATGCTAAAAAACAAGGTGCCGATAAAAAAGCACATTTCAAAACCGAATGGGCGGCATTTGAAAGCGATTTACTTGGACAAGCTTATGCGATTCACGTCCTCCGTCAAAATCCTGTCCAAGAAAAAGACGTCAAAACCGCTTACGATAATTTCAGCAACTTCTACAAAGGCACTCAAGAAGTACAACTGGGCGAAATTATTACCCGCACCCAAGCGGATGCCCAAAAAGCCATTTCTGATTTAAATGCCAAGAAAAGCTTTGCCTCCGTCCTGAAGCAATATTCAATAGATGAACGCGCCAAACAAGCGGGCGGTATCCAGCAAGGTTATGTTCCCTTAAAAGATTTGCAGGAGGCTGTTCCCCCGCTCTATGCCGCAGTTAAAGATTTGAAAAAAGGCGCGCACACTACAACGCCTCTGCAAGACAGCGACGTATATGCCGTCTTCTATGTCAACGACCGTCGGGATGTAAAGCTTCCGTCTTATGACGAATCTAAAAGCAGTATAGCCCAAGACCTGCAAGCCTCCCGCGTCGATGAAGCACTCCAATCTCTGTTGCAAAAAGCCACAATTAAATAACTGTTCACGGAGTTTTTATAATGAAATACCAAACTGCCGCCGCAGTCATCATGGCGACGGCTGTTGCCGGATTCGCTGTTGCCAAAGCGCCTGATATTGATCCGGCACGCATAGACAGCGAAGTCGCCCGCATTCTCAAGCAAGCTGAACAGCGTCCTGAATCCAAGCAGCAGCCTGACGGCAAAGCAATCCGCCAAGAAGTCGTCAAACACTTGCAAAGCATTGAAATTCTCAAAAATGCCGCACTCAAAGCCGGATTGGATAAAGACCCCGAGGTCCGCAACCAATTCCTCACTATGGAAGCGGAATTTTACGCGGCGCAATATGCCGAATATCTGAAGCGCACTGCCGAAATCAGCAATGCTGAATTATTGAAGTTTTACGAACAGCAAACCCGCATGATCAAGATTCAGCAGGTTAGCTTCGACACGCCCGAAGAAGCGCGAGCAGCACAAGAATTGCTCTTGAAAGGCTTGTCATTTGAAGAATTGACGAAACGATATCCGAATCAGCAACCCGCATTTGAAGATTTCGTCATGGCAAGACAGCTGCGCCAACCGCTTGCAGGCATCTTGGGCCCAATGAATCGGGGAGAGGTAACTCACAATCCTGTTGAAATTGAAAACAAGTTCTTCCTGTTTAAAATCAGTGAAGTACAAAAAGACCCTCAAGCACCGCCATTTGATCTGATTCGCGATCAACTCACCCAGCTGCTGAAAGAAGATAAAGCCCAACAGCAAATTCACCAGCTATTGCGTGAAAACGGTATCGAGCAATAACACGCACTGAAACGATACAGACTTCGGTAAAACCACGCCGTACCGGTTTAAAGCGGATTCCCATATAAAAAGGTCGTCTGAAACCTGTTTTAAGGTTTCAGACGACCTTTCGTTTGATATGCTTGGTTTAATTAACCCGGTTTGCCGTCCAAACGCGGGCGGATGAGCCAAGGGATGTATTTCCATGCGTAAAGTAGCAAGGACAGGGCAAACAAGACTGCGGAAGTGCGGATGCTGTGGGTGTAACTGGTGCCGCTGACGAAGGTTGCAATGATGCGGATGACAGTGGCGGCTATCATCAGCCAAAAGGCAACGGGTACGGATTTGGGCGGCGGATAGATGGAGTTTCCGGTATGTCCGAGCGCAGTGCGCGCCATCATGCCCAATGTCAGGACGCCGATACCGCCGACGCCGATGAGATGTACGCCAAGATTAAGGAAGGAGCCGTGGAAGTAGGAAGCACCGATGGCAATCAATCCCAAACCGGTGAACAAATAGCCTGCGAACAAAATCCACAGCATCGGTTCTTTCAAAACGGCTTTATACCACCAGCGGTAAACCTGTACGGTAAAAATCACGCCCGCTGCAAAGGCAAAAGCAGATGAAAGCCAAGGCAGGGCATGGTGCGCCATCAGCATGGCAGTCAGCATGGGCAACCAGAGGGACGCATGCGCAACCCACATCGGACTAGGGATTTGCGGAACGTTCAGGCGCTTGGAGGTAAAAAAGGAAATAATCCGCATGCCGATAAGGCCGATAAAGCCTGAGACCATAATCAGACCGGACTGTAGCCCGCTGAGCAATGCAGATGCGTTTCCGGCATGCAGTTGGAAGTGGAATGCGGCGTGCGTGCAGCCTAGGACGACGATGGCGAATACGGCGACGTAGTTGCGTTTGTTTTTGGAACGGATGACAGGCAATGCCATGCAAACTGCGCCGTACCAAAAAAACAGCGTGCCGAGTATGCCGCTGGCGGTTGCACCCCAGCCCGGAATGAAAACGGCAATCCTTGCTGCCAACCAAAATGCGGTCAATCCTGCCAAAACGCCGCCGCGCGTGGGCGGCTGCCCCGTCCAAGTGGCAACGGCGGTCAATAGGAAGGCAATGACGACGAGTCCGGCATAGCCCCAGATCATCTCATGGGCGTGCCAATAAAAATTGGACAACTCGGGCGTACCCGTATAGCCGAAGCCCCAAAGCAGGATGGAGAGTGCGCCGTATAGTGCCGCCAGCGAGTAAAACGGGCGGAATGCCATTGCCCAAACAGGGTGTTTGAAAAAGGCGGTCATGGTAGTTCCTTAGTTTGTTTTTTTGAATGGTATTTTTTAGGTTTGAATAGACAGTAGGGTCGTCTGAAAACGCTAAAATCGTGCTTTCGGACTTTCAGACGACCTCTTTTATCAGATTCCTTCGGGTTCCGGCAAAAACGGCTCGACTGCGGGAAACAGTTCGCGTTCTTCAAAACGGGCATGATCGCGTAGGGTAACAGCAAAGTCCTTATTCCATGCTTCGTTAAGATATTCAGGATTCGCCATCATTCTGCGCAGTTTGGCGTGTTCAGCTTCGAAACGTTCGCGCATCGTAACGGGAATATTCTGCCAATGCGGGGCGAACATGGTTTCTTCTTCGACAAAATGCGGTTCCAATTCAAGGAAATGGGCTTCAAGCTCTGTTTGATGGCTTTCAGCGGGCGTACGCAGGAGGCGGACACAGAGTGAAAGGGCGTGATGGTGTTCGCGGGAAAGTTCGATAAGTGCTGGGTGGCGTTTTAACGGCTTCATAATATTTGATTATAATGATAATAAATTATCAAACTACACTGGATTAATTTAAATGTTTCAGATATTATGAAACTTAATCATATATAAAGTCAAACACATAACGGCGACAATTCTCCACTGGAAACACTGCCGCCGTCCTAAAAAAATAATATATTCTGAACAGAGAAAACCATGTATCTGACGCAACATACGGATTATGGTCTGCGGGTATTGATTTATGCGGCCATAAACGACGATTCGTTAGTCAATATCGGAACCATTGCCGAAGCCTATAACATCTCCAAAAGTCATTTGATGAAAGTCGTTACCGCGCTTGTCAAAGGCGGATTTCTGACCAGTATAAGAGGTAAAGGAGGCGGACTACGTCTTGCCGACACACCCGATAAAATCAATGTCGGCGCGGTCGTGCGCCATCTTGAACCCATGCAGATTGTCGAATGCATGGGAGAAAACAATGAATGTCTGATTACGCCATCCTGCCGTCTTGCCGGTATTTTGGGCGGAGCGATTAAGGCTTTCTTTGCACATTTGGACGGGTTTACTTTGCAGGATTTGCTCAATAAACCAACCTACGATTTGCTATACGAACCCAAAATCGAAATCGTTGTCGAAAAAACAGACGATAAATCGGCATAAGCTACCTATTCTGCCGATATGTTTTAAGAGACTTAACTGAAAACCCGCACAATCCCAAAATAGGAAACATCTGATCATTCTTACAACCACAACATTTAACAAGCATCAAATTTTCTATTTTCAGACGACCTTTTTGGGAAAGTGTACGGGTCTATCCCGCTATTCAAGCCACACCAACTACCGCCCTACAATAGCGGGAATCAATCTAAGAACACAAGCCAATCAATAAAATATAGTGGATTAAAATAAAAATGAGACAAGGCGGCAACGCCCGCTGTGTACGGGTAGTACATAAGGGCGTTGGCAACGCCGTATCATTGCAATTTTAATCCACTATAATATTTTTGCAGCTTTTTCTCCTCTAAGGCACGCCATCTCCATCGTTTTATCCAAACCACTTTTATTGTAAATTTGTGAACTTTTCCGGATGAACAACTTCTAATGCAGTTGACTGAGGCGTCGCTTCCTCTTTTTCTTTTGTTTTATTGTGATAATGAATAGCAATATCAAAATATTGCATTGTACATATTAATATTTTAGATTATTTCAAAATAAATATTAACTCAAAAAACAGATGTAAAAACAGGTTGCAAACAAAAATTGTTGCTATTATCATGCGTCGATTATGAATAAAGACCGAATTTTAATCCCAGTAGCCGTCATTACCGTATCATTGCTTCACGCGGGCTTGATTGCGCTTTTGTGGGAAACATATAAACCGCTTATACCGGAAATGGCAAATATTGAGTTTGTCGATTTGGCGGATTTAGGTGGTGGCGACGGAGGTGGAGACGGCACCCCCGAAGGCGAAGGTGCGCCTGCCGCTCCCGAAAAAACACCCGAACCGCAAAAACCTAAGCCACAGCCTAAACCCAAACCGGTCGAACAGCATAAACCACAGTTTAAGCCGGTCATAACAAAAAAAGCGGATGCTGATATCCAGCAGCCGAAAGAGAAGCCCAAGCCGGTTGAAAAACCAAAGCCTGAGCCAAAACCAGAACCCAAACCGGAACCTAAGCCTGAACCTAAACCCGAACCACGTCCAGAGCCTAAACCCCAACCCAAACCAGAATCCAAGCCTGCACCTAAAGCCTCGGACTACACCAGCAGCAGTAAAACCGGGCCGAATACTGCGGAAAACGGTAAAGGCAACGGACAAGGTAAGGCTCCTCATGGCGACAGCAAAGGAAACGGCGGAGGCAACAAAGGCCCTGGTAACGGACAAGGTGAAGGCAGCGGCCCCGGCAGTGGTGGCAACAAAGGCGAACATGGTTCAGGTAGTGGCAGTGGAGGAGGTTCCGGCGGTGGAAATGGTCCTGGAACAGGACCGGGTAGTAGTAGAGCCAATCCCGTTAAAGGCGGCACTTGCCATATTCCTAAACCGCCATATCCGCCTATAGCGGAAGAAAACGGAGATACAGGTACAGTTATGCTGAGTGTCTTGGTTGGCCCAGGAGGAAAAGTTGCTGAAGTTAAAATTTTAAAACGCAGTGGCTCCAATGCTCTTGACCAAGCTGCCCGTAAAGCAGTTAAAAATGGTGCTTGTAATGCCTCCGTTTGGACTGAATTCCGAGTCCCGGTCTCTTTTACTCTTGAGTAATCGGGCGCAACACCTTTATCGACAAAAGTTTTAATTTACTTGGAAAATTTGGAAAAATTATGGATTTAAAAACAATATTCGAATCAGGCGATTTTGTTCTGATCAGTGTATTCGTGTTGATGTTAGTGATGAGCATCGTGACTTGGTGCCTGATTATCCTGCGCTCCATCAAACTGAAAAAAGCCAAAACCGCCAACGCACTCGTTAAAACGCAAATGCTTAATGCCTTTACGCTTACCGAAGCCGTGCAAAAAGTGAAAGATATTGATGCACCAATGAGCCGTGTAGCGGACGAATCCCTGCGTGCCTACCAAAGCTATCGTCAAAGCAATGCGAAAACACTTACTACCGAGCTGCCTTTGAATGAATACCTCGTCATTCAAATCCGAAACAGCATGGAACAAAACATGCGCCAGTTCGATTACGGCATGACTGCTTTGGCATCCATCGGTTCAACTGCCCCGTTTATCGGCTTGTTCGGTACGGTTTGGGGGATTTACCATGCCTTAATCAATATCGGTCAAAGCGGTCAAATGAGTATTGCCGCGGTAGCCGGTCCGATTGGTGAGGCGTTGGTGTCAACCGCCATCGGTTTGTTTGTCGCCATTCCTGCCGTCTTGGCGTATAACTTCCTCAACCGCGGTAAGAAAACCCTCTCTCAAGATATGGACGCTTTCGCACACGATTTACACGTCCGCCTGTTGAATCAAAAGGACTAAATTATGGCATTCGGCTCTATGAATTCCGGCGATGATGCACCGATGTCAGACATCAACGTTACGCCTTTGGTCGACGTGATGCTGGTACTGTTGATCGTTTTCATGATCACCATGCCCGTACTGACCCATTCGATTCCTTTGGAACTGCCGTCCGCTTCAGAAAATGCAGCGAAACAAAAGGAAAAGCAGCCTAAAGACCCCCTGCGCCTGACCATAGATGTTAATGGCAACTATTACATCGATGGTGATTCTGCAACCAAAGCGGATATTAATACAGTTACTTCCCGACTGAAAACTGAAAAGCAGAAAAACGCCAATACCATCGTTGCCATTTCGGCAGACAAGGCCGTTGAATACGAATATGTCAACAAAGCCCTCGAAGCTGCCCGCGAAGCAGGTATTACCAAAATCGGCTTTGTGACCGAAACTAAAGCACAATAATACCGGCAGTAAAAAAGGTCGTCTGAAAAGCATTCCTACTTTTCAGACGACCTTTTACATATAAATCAGACACAGCCTAAATACATCCAATACACTCATTTTCAGCAATTCCTCTTTTCCTTCATAGTGCAGATGAACTGCATTTTCTATAAATTCGACTTCCTAGATACCCAAATCTACCCTAACCTTCCCGATTGGAGAATAGTTAGACACAAAGCCGGAGGCTCTCCATTCGCTCAAGGATAAGGGGTCGTCTGAAACCTTCACTCTTTTCTGTAAAAATACCCTTAGCAGCTGCAATATAAGGATTCGGGAAAGTTGTTTTAAATACCCCCTATTCCCCGATTTCCCTTAATAACAAAACCGCCATACCGGATTAGCATCCACCCAATAAAGCGATAAAACCATCTTTATCTTCAATCAAACGAGCACAGAACACACTCTCTACAAAACACTTCCATTTCAAAAAAGGTCGTCTGAAACCAGATGTGTAATATAGAGGATTAACTTTAAATCAGGACAAGGCGACGAAGCCGCAGACAGTACAGATAGTAC
>CAUOMQ010000063.1:0-14286 GCA_963456805.1 uncultured Neisseria sp.
TCCCCCCTGCTGCCCCCGCCCAGCCAACAGAAAACATCAGCAAAGAAATCAGCAGCATTGCCGTCGAATACGATGAACCGCGCACCTATGAAGTTCCTCCCTATAGAGATTACTATGGCACCGGCCCTAGAGAGATTGGAAAAAGCGATAACCTATACACCTTGGTTGTTGATGGCGAAAAAATCAAATTATTTCCTGACAGCGCAGTGCTTGGCGGAGAAATAAATACAACCGATAGCAATGAATACGGTCAAGTCATCCGCAAAACCGTGATGACAGATTTGAAATACGCCGTACATGGCGAATATTATTATCCGACAGCCAAAGGCTGCGAATCCGGCGATGAAGACTGCCATAATCTGGAAATGCAATTAAGAGAAAGCGGACGCGATCCCGCCGAACACAAACACCTGCATTTCGTCCAAGGATACGCCACGACAGATATGCCCTTGAGCGGTTCTGCCGTATATGAAGGAAGCGGGCATAAATTTTGGGCAGATTTCGGCGAAAAAACGCTCAAAGGAGATATCGGCGGCGAATTTACTGCCAAAATCACGGGAAACACTTTCGCGACCGACAACAGTTCCACCCCCTTCTCCCCAGACATGTTGGAAGTCAAAGGCGGTTTCTACGGACCTGCCGCCGCCGAAATTGCTGGTGTTTACTACGATCATGAACACTCGGCAGGCACATTCGGTGCAAAAAAAGTCCAAGCAACACCAGCACCAACCGCTCAGCCTTAATCATCCAAAGGTCGTCTGAAAACAAGTATGGCGGGGGCTGCCAAAATCTTAAGCACCAACCCGCCAACAATGTTAATCCTCTATAATAGCGGGTTTCAGACGACCTTTTCTATACATACAACCTGAATAACTATCGCCAATAATCAGATTCAGGCAGTCTGCACCCTTCACACAAGGACCCTCATGAACATCACCCAAATCCTCTCTCAAGAACTCTCCGCCACTGCCGCCCAAATCACCGCCGCCGTCGAGCTTTTGGACGACGGCGCGACCGTGCCGTTTATCGCCCGCTACCGCAAGGAAGCCACGGGCGGGTTGGACGACACGCAGTTGCGCCAGCTTGCCGAGCGGCTGCAATACCTGCGCGAGTTGGAAGAGCGCAAAGCCGTTGTTTTAAAAAGCATTGAAGAGCAAGGCAAGCTTTCAGACGACCTCAGGGCGCAAATCGAAGCTGCCGACAACAAAACCGCGCTGGAAGACCTGTATCTGCCCTACAAGCCCAAACGCCGCACCAAGGCGCAAATCGCGCGCGAACACGGTTTGCAGCCGCTGGCGGATGTGTTGCTTGCCGAGCAGCCGCAGGACGTGGAAGCCGCCGCGCAGGGCTACCTGAACGAAAACGTCCCCGACACCAAAGCCGCGCTGGACGGCGCGCGCGCGATTCTGATGGAGCAATTTGCCGAAGACGCGGAACTCATCGGCACGCTGCGCGACAAGCTGTGGAACGAAGCCGAAATCCACGCGCAAGTCGTTGAAGGAAAAGAAACCGAAGGCGAAAAATTCAGCGATTATTTCGACCACCGCGAACCCGTCCGCGCCATGCCCAGCCACCGCGCGCTGGCGGTTTTGCGCGGCCGCAACGAAGGCGTGTTGAACATCGCGCTCAAATACCAACCCGACGACACGCCGATGACGCAGCAAAGCGAATACGAGCAAATCATCGCCCGCCGCTTCAAGGTTTCAGACGGCCACAAATGGCTGCGCGACACCGTGCGGCTGACTTGGCGCGCAAAAATCTTTTTGTCGCTGGAGCTTGAAGCCTTAGGTCGTCTGAAAGAAGCCGCAGACACCGATGCTATTACCGTGTTCGCCCGCAATCTCAAAGACTTGCTGCTCGCCGCGCCCGCCGGACGGCTGACGACTTTGGGTCTCGATCCCGGCTACCGCAACGGCGTGAAATGCGCCGTGGTGGACGACACGGGCAAGCTGCTGGATACGGTCATCGTCTATTTGCATCAAGAAAACAATATGTTGGCAACGCTGTCGCGCCTGATTAAACAGCACGGCGTGAAGCTCATCGCCATCGGCAACGGCACCGCCAGCCGCGAAACTGACAAAATCGCGGGCGAACTGGTGCGCGGGATGCCGGAAATGGGGCTGCACAAAATCGTCGTTTCCGAAGCCGGCGCATCGATTTATTCCGCGTCTGAATTGGCGGCGCGCGAGTTCCCTGACTTGGACGTTTCCCTGCGCGGCGCAGTGTCCATCGCCCGCAGGCTGCAAGACCCGCTCGCCGAGTTGGTGAAAATCGACCCCAAATCCATCGGCGTAGGGCAATATCAGCACGATGTGAACCAAAGCCAGCTCGCCAAATCGCTGGACGCGGTGGTCGAAGACTGCGTGAACGCCGTCGGCGTGGACGTGAATACTGCTTCCGCCCCGCTCTTGGCGCGTATTTCCGGTTTGAATCAAACCCTTGCCCAAAACATCGTCGCCTACCGCGATGAAAACGGCGCGTTCGACAGCCGCAAAAAATTGCTGAAAGTACCGCGTTTGGGCGAAAAAACCTTCGAGCAGGCGGCAGGCTTTTTGCGGATTAACGGCGGCAAAGAGCCGCTGGACGCGAGCGCCGTCCACCCCGAAGCCTATCCTGTCGTCGCCAAAATGCTGGCGCAACAAGGCATTACCGCCGCCGAACTCATCGGCAACCGCGAGCGTGTGAAGCAAATCAAAGCGTCCGACTTCACCGACGAACGCTTCGGCCTGCCGACCATTCTGGACATCCTGTCCGAGCTGGAAAAACCCGGCCGCGACCCGCGCGGCGAGTTTCAGACGGCCTCATTCGCCGAAGGCATCCACGAAATCAGCGACTTGCAAGTCGGCATGATACTCGAAGGCGTGGTTTCCAACGTCGCCAACTTCGGCGCATTCGTGGACATCGGCGTCCATCAGGACGGCTTGGTGCACATCTCCGCCCTGTCCAATAAGTTCGTCCAAGACCCGCGCGAAGTCGTGAAGGCCGGCGACGTGGTGAAAGTGAAAGTGCTGGAAGTCGACGCCGCACGCAAACGCATCGCGCTGACTATGCGCTTGGATGACGAACCGGGCGGCGCAACCAAAGGCAACAGGTCGTCTGAAACCCGACATCAGGAACGCCGCGACCGCAAACCCCAACGCAACGACCGCGCCCCGACCAATTCGGCGATGGCGGATGCGTTTGCGAAATTGAAACGGTAAGGCGGGTATTAAAAAGAGCTGCAAAATGATTTGCGGCTCTTTTTTTTAAATCGAATCCACTATATTTGATGAACATGCCCAAAGTTCAAACCCTTCTGCCAAAGAGAAACACCGATTCAGACGACCTGAAAATGCAAAAACCGCCCCAAACAGGCGGTTAATATCGTTATTTTTTAAACCATCAATAAATATTGAGCGGTAGGCTGCGATCACCCAGAATGATAGGATCGGCAGCCACAATGCCATCATTGACAATGACTGATGTCGTCTTAACGGAGCCGGTGACGGCATTGAGGTGTCCCCATATATAGACCAGCCCTATTGGAGAAGGTTGAATTCTGGTCGGTTTGCCCATCAATGCAATCACTTCTCTTTCACTCATGCCCTGCCTGATTTGCCGGGCGTTTGTCCAACTGAAATTATTACCGAAACAGCCTGCCAATGTGACGGAAACAAGGGCAGCCAAAAACAACTTCTTCATTTATTATTCCTTTTATCATACAACAGTGTCGATTATGACATTATGCTTTAACGGCAATGCAATTGCAAACAGACGTCATAACCGATGGCTTGCCGATATAAACAGGCGTATAGTTTGAGATATTGCAAACCCATCATCACCATTAAAGGAGTCCAAACCATGAAACCTGTTTTGTTTGCCGCGCTGATTTCCTGTTTTTCCGTTGCTGCCTATGCGGCCTGCACCGACAGCCAGCAGCAGTGTGTGATTTATAAAAACGGCAATGTCGCGGCTGAAGGCGGCTGTTCGGTCAACAAGTGTCAGAATGCCGATGCGCAGGTGTTGAAATGGAAGCTGAAAAACGGTAAAGGCGTAACCGTCGAAATCGGGAAAAACGGCAAGGTTTTGGTGAACAAAAAACCGGGAGCGAAGGCGAGCAACAGCAACGCGGCGGGCATGGGCTTGACGTGTTATGCCGCTGATGCGGACAAGCGTGAACAGTTCTGTTCGACCAATTATTAATACAGGATTGGCATGAAAAAGGTCGTCTGAAACCTGAATCGGTTTTCAGACGACCTTTTGTTTAAGCGTATCGCTATCAGCGTTTGACGCCGCTGAGCCTTGCCCAGCCTTCGTCGATTTCGGCGGGTTCGATGTCGAACCATTGGCGGTAAATGCCGCTGAGTTCTTCAACTTGCTCGTCCAGCAAACCGGACAACACGATGCGTCCGCCTTGTTTGGTGCGGGCGGCGAGCATTTCGCCGAGCATGCGCAGGGGGTTGGCGAGGATGTTGGCAACGACGATGTCGAATTGTCCTTGCGGTAAACCGTCGGGCAGGTAGAACTGTGCATCGACGTTGTTTTGTGCGGCGTTGTCCTTGCTGGCGCGGATGGCTTGTTCGTCAATATCGACGCCGACGGCAGAACCTGCGCCGAGCTTGAGGGCGGCGATGGTCAGGATGCCTGAGCCGCAGCCGTAGTCGAGGACGCTTTCGCCGCCTTTGAGTTGTGTGTCCAGCCACTTGAGGCAGAGGCGGGTGGTCGGATGGCTGCCGGTACCGAAGGCAAGGCCGGGGTCGAGCTGGAGGTTGACGGCGTTGCTGTTGGGCGCTTCGTGCCAAGAGGGGGTAATCCACAGGCGTTCGGAAATTTGGATGGGGTCGAACTGCGCTTGGGTCAGGCGCACCCAGTCTTGGTCGGCGAGGATTTCGCTGGTGTATGCCAAGTCTTTCAGTCCGCATGCTTGGCTGGCGGCTTGAATCATGGCTGCGGCATCGTCATTTTCGCCGAACAAGGCGATGACTTTGCTTTGCTGCCAGATTTGTTCGGTCGGCATGCCGGGTTCGCCGAAGATGGCTTGTTCGTTTTCGGTGCCTGCGTAGGCATCTTCGATGGCGGCGGAGAGTGCGCCGTGTTCCATCAGGGCGTCGGCGAGGCGTTCGGCGACGGCGTCGTTGACGTTGATGGTGATTTGTTGATAGGACATGGTGGGCTTTCTCGGTGAGGTCGTCTGAAATTAGGAAATGGCGGTCAAATACGCGATGTTGGTCGTTTGCGGTATGTTTCGGCTATTGGCGTAACAGTGTGATTGAATCGTTTTTCTGCCTGAACACGTTTTTTTCTTGCGTGAAATGGCGGCGGACAGGCTTACTCAGTCATAATTCTAGGCTTGTCGGCAATCGCGACTGTACGCCCGAAATCAGGTTTCAACCTGTCTGAAAAAAGGTCGTCTGAAAGCCATATGGTTTTTCAGACGACCTTCGACTATCCAAGCGGGACGGTTTTATTTGTCCTGTTTGGCTTTGCGTTCTTCCAGCCAGTGTTCCAGATAGTGGATGCTGACGCCGCCTTTTTCAAAACCGGGGTCGCTGAACAAATCGCGGTGCAGCGGGGTATTGGTTTTGATGCCGGTTACGGCAAGCTCGGCGAGGGCGACGCGCATTTTTGCCATTGCCTGCTCGCGGGTTTTACCGATGACGCAGACTTTGCCGATCAGGCTGTCGTAGTAAGGCGGGATGCGGTAGCCTTGGTAAATGTGGCTGTCCACGCGGATGCCGAAGCCGCCGGGCAGGTGGCAGCTTTCAATCAGACCGGGGCTGGGGATGAAGTTGTACGGGTCTTCCGCATTGATGCGGCACTCGAAAGCATGGCCTTCGATGTGGATGTCTTTTTGCTTGTATTGCAAAGGCAGGCCTCCAGCAATGCGGATTTGTTCCTGTACGATGTCCACGCCGGTAATCAGCTCGGTAACGGGGTGTTCGACTTGGACGCGGGTGTTCATTTCGATAAAGAAGAATTCGCCGTTTTCATACAGGAATTCAAACGTACCTGCGCCGCGATAGCCGATGCGCTTGCAGGCGTCGGTACAGGCTTTGCCGATTTTTTCGCGGGCTTTTTCGTCGATGAAGGGAGCAGGTGCTTCTTCGATGACTTTTTGGTGGCGGCGCTGCATGGAGCAATCGCGCTCGGCAAGGTAGATGGCGTTGCCGTGTTCGTCGGCGAGCACTTGGATTTCGACGTGGCGCGGGCGTTGCAGGTAGCGTTCCATATAGACCATCGGGTTGCCGAACGCCGCACCTGCTTCGGCTTTGGTCATTTCGACGGATTTGATGAGGTCTTCTTTTTTCTCGACCACGCGCATACCGCGTCCGCCGCCGCCGCCCGATGCTTTGATAATCACGGGATAACCGACTTTATCGGCGGTTTTGAGGATTTCGGCGGGATCGTCGGACAGCGCGCCGTCCGAACCGGGAACGCAAGGTACGCCCGCTTCAATCATCGCGTGTTTCGCGGAAACTTTGTCGCCCATCAGGCGGATGGTTTCGGCGCGTGGGCCGATGAAGATGAAGCCGGATTGTTCGACTTGTTCGGCAAAATTGGCATTTTCGGCAAGGAAGCCGTAGCCCGGGTGGATGGCATCCGCGCCGGTAACTTCTGCGGCGGCAATGATGGCGGGAATATTGAGATAGCTTTGTGCGGAAGCGGCAGGGCCGATGCACACGGATTCGTCGGCAAGTTTGACGTGCAGACTGTCTTTGTCGGCTTCGGAATGCACGGCGACGGTGGCGATACCCATTTCACGGCAGGCTCGCAGGACGCGCAGCGCGATTTCGCCTCGGTTGGCGATTAATACTTTTTTCAGCATGATGACCTTTCCTGTGGTTTCAGACGACCTGCTTGTTACCTTTTACCCAACGCATTGCGGATTTTTTCATCGGTCTTATATTGGCTCAACGCGTACACCGCCCACATGGCGGCAGGAATCCAGCCGATTAAGGTGATTTGGAGAATCAGGCAGATGATGCCCGCAATCGGACGGCCGATGGTGAAGAATACGGCAAAGGGCAGGAAGATGGCTAACAGCAGGCGCATGGTGGAAATCCTGAGTTGGAAAGCATTTCAGACGACCTGCCCGCAATCCGGAAGGTCGTCTGAAAACGAATTATTCGATAATGAAGAGCGGCTCGCCAAATTCCACAGGCGTACCGTTTTCCACCAGAATTTCTTTAACCGTGCCGGATTTTTCGGCTTCGATTTCGTTCATCAACTTCATCGCTTCGATGATACACAATGTATCGCCGGCTTTGACTTGCTGACCAACTTCGACGAAAGCGGCTGCATTCGGGCCGGGCGCGCGGTAGAACGTACCGACCATAGGCGATTTTTGCGCGTTAGACAGGTCACGGGCGGCAGGCGCTGCGGGAGCGGGGGCTGCTGCGGCAGCGGGAGCGGCGGCGGGTGCAGGAGCAGGCGCGGCTACATGGGCGGGCGCTGCATAAACGGGAGCCGGAGCGGCAGTGGCGCGGGTGATGCGGACTTTTTCCTCGCCTTCGGTAACTTCGATTTCGGCGATACCTGATTCTTCTACTAAATCAATCAGTTTTTTTAACTTGCGCAAATCCATTTTCGTTCCTTTACGATACGGCCAAAATGTCGTGAAGCGGCCGTGTTTGTTGCGTGATATTTCAGAAAACAACCGGCCTGCGGCAACGGCGCAAGCCGGACGGTATTGGGTTGCATAAAGGGCATTCTCAGGAGCAGAAACCCCGTAAATGAATTTGACTATTTTCCCGAACTTGCCGACAAATGTCTAGCAAAATCTAGAAAAAAGGCGGTTTTTGAACAAAACGGGCAAATTCGGAGATTTCGTCCGAATGCGTATTTTTTCAACGAGTGTTTATTCTAATTTGTTGGTTTATGAAGGGAAAAGGTCGTCTGAAAAAAGCCAAAGTGCGTATAATGACCGCCTGACAAAATTTGTAAGCATCAAAATAAGATTATGGACATTTCCGATTTCGATTTCACCCTGCCCGACCGATTAATTGCCCAGCATCCGCCCGAAGTGCGCGGCAGCAGCCGTCTTTTGGTCGCACTGCCCGATATGCCGCTGCAAGACCGCGTGTTCGGCGATTTGCCTGATTATATTGAGGCGGGCGACGTTTTAGTGTTCAACAACACCAAAGTCATGAAAGCGCGGCTGTTCGGACAAAAAGAGAGCGGCGGCAAAATCGAGGCATTGATAGAGCGCGTTTTGGACAACCACACCGCGCTGGCGCACATCCGTTCGTCCAAATCGCCCAAACCCGGCACGAAGCTGATTTTTGAAGGCGATATTTGTGCCGTCATGGTTGAGCGTGCGGACGAACTGTTCTGCCTGCGCTTTGAAGGCGAACAAACCGTTTACGAGCTGCTGGAGCAAAACGGCCATTTGCCGCTGCCGCCCTATATCGAACGCGCTGCCGGCGCGGATGACGACACGCGCTATCAAACCGTCTATGCCAAACATCAGGGCGCGGTCGCGGCACCGACGGCAGGTTTGCATTTTACAGACGAGCTTTTAGGTCGTCTGAAAGCCAAAGGTGTGGAAACAGCGGAAGTCACCCTGCACGTCGGCGCGGGAACGTTCCAGCCCGTGCGCGTGGACAAAATCGAAGAACACAAAATGCACAGCGAGTGGTTTGACGTACCGCCCGAAACCGTCGCCGCCATCGAAGCTGCCCATGCGCGCGGAAACAAAGTTTGGGCAGTCGGCACCACCTCCATGCGCGCCCTCGAATCCGCCGCGCGCGAGACAGGTCGTCTGAAAGCGGGACAGGGCGACACGGATATCTTCATCACGCCGGGCTACCGCTTCCGCGTCATCGACCGCCTGATTACCAACTTCCACCTGCCCAAATCCACGCTCCTGATGCTCGTCAGCGCGTTTTCGGGCATGGAACACATCCGCGCGGTGTACCGCCATGCGGTCGAACATGAATACCGTTTTTTCAGCTACGGGGATGCGATGGTTTTGGGACGCTCGGAACCTTAAAAACATCTGAAGAAAAACGTCGTCTGAAAACGATTCAGACGACGTTTTGTTCTTTTAGGGGGAAGGTTGATGAAGTAGGTAATCTGCAATACATAAAAACCGATTATGCCCAATCTGTCCAAACCGCCCCACCCTGTTCATACATGCGATTCAAACCTCTGCCGGTTGAAAACCAAATCAAATTCATAGCCTTCCAGCACTTCCCTGATTTGCTTGACTTCTTCAGGCATCAGCACGACTTCTGTATATTGTGAAATATATTCGGCAAAATCAGAGTCTTCCGTAACATTGTCCGGCATCATGGTTTGAAATTGGCAATTCCCCGGAAAAACCACCACCGAAGAAAACGCCCGCGTCGGCAGGTGGAGCTTCTCGGACAAAATCCGAATGTATTGCTGGTTTTTCAATAAAGGATTGGGGAACAGCGTCTTGCTTTTGTGAAACTTCTGCGTCCACATCCCATTGCCGTCGTCGCCCCAAATCCTGCCCTGATAATTCGGCGTGGCAACCACGAAAATCCCGAAACAGGATACATAAACATAATCAATCTGTTCATGCTGCCCGTCCCGATAAATATCCAAGCCGCGAAACTCATGATAGACAGATTCGTCCAAGCTGCAATCCGCACGGACATTGACGGCGAAACGGCTAATAAATTGTTTGACAGGCGTATTTTTAGACAGGCAGGTTGCCAGCACAAATGCCGCTGCACAGCCCGTCAGCACAAGACCGCCTGAAGACAGAAAGTCGGTATCCATAAATGATATTTTCCCGCAAATACTGCCGCTCCTGCATGAACAGCACTCCCCATACCCCATACAGACGGCAAAAATGTTATTTTTTATAATGTATTAGCTTATTTATAATGCTAATGTAATTTTTTATGATTATAACGCAATTTATATTATTTACAATAAAAAATACCATTTGTATAAAATTTACACCGCTTATCATTTTTTGAATCAGTCATTCTTCAGACTGACATTACCTGACCGTTTCCATCCCTTCACTTTCCAAATCCAAAAAATCTCCTGATTATTCAATCTCAAGCATTCATCATAAATCAATCCGAAACCGACGCGCAAATCTCCAAAAACCCAATCCCGCTACAAAAATAATCTGTGACATCAATCCGCCACACCTCTTTAAGTGTCGGCAAAATATCACACTCCCCGACAGCCCTTCCCTACCTCTGTTTTCAGACGACCCCAATAATATTTCCAACCTCCCGACACAGTTCCCAAATACGACACCGCCGATAACACTTTGTATAGAAATAGTTTCTTTAGTTTTTATAAACACAAAAATAAAATGAGAACCTTTATCCACATTCCAAAAACATATTCACCCGATTCGGTTACTTTCTCAAAAGACGGCGAAACAACAATTATTTACGATAAATTTTAACGGACATACTCCTTTTTCACGCTGCTTGCTTTATACTTACCCGATATAAACGGTTGAATTTACGGATAAACGCAAAAAGAATCAAACTCATTTTGCCCTACCGTTTCAGCCCCTAAAAACCAATCTTATTGATAAAGAAAGCCTCACTATGGAAACCAAACGTCTCTCTTCCCTTCTCAAACTCATCGCCAACCCCGACCGCATGACCATTTTGTTCATGCTGATGGACAGCGAACGCAGCATCGCCGAATTATCCGAAGCGCTCGGACAGCCTGCGACTGCTGTTTCCAACCATCTCGCGCGCCTGCGCTCCGAAGGTCTGATCGATTTCACCCGCTACCACCGCATCATCGAATACCGTCTGGTATCCGAAGAAGCCGCCGTCATCCTCGATACGCTGCGCAATTTGGAAAACCGTAAAGCCGCCTAAAGGCTGTTGAGCCTTGTTTTCTCAAACGGATTTTTGTTTCAAAACCGGCAGCCGCCGAAATTCCCTGATGTTACAATAGCGCCCCGTTTACCCAACAAAGCGGTTTTCATGAACCGCTTTTGTTTTGTCCTTATTTTGCCCGAAAAGCCCGAAACGCTTTTCAGACGACCCTCACACACGGAATCCGCATGAAAATCACCACTTGGAACGTCAATTCCCTCAACGTCCGCCTGCCGCAGGTGCAAAACTGGCTTGCTGACCATCAGCCCGATGTCCTTGTTTTGCAAGAACTCAAGCTAGACCAAGACAAATTTCCCGCCGCCGCCCTGCAAATGATGGGTTGGCACAGCGTTTGGAGCGGGCAAAAAACCTACAACGGCGTCGCCATCATCAGCCGCAGCGAACCGCAAGACGTGCACGTCGGTCTACCCACTCTGCCCGACGACCCGCAACGCCGCGTCATCGCTGCAACCGTCAACGGCGTGCGCGTCATCAATGTCTATTGCGTCAACGGCGAAGCCCTCGACAGCCCAAAATTCCAATATAAAGAACAATGGTTTGCCGCTTTGACCGAATTTGTCCGCGACGAAATGACGCGCCACGAAAAACTGGTCTTGCTCGGCGACTTCAATATCGCGCCTGCCGATGCCGACTGCTACGACCCCGAAAAATGGCATGAAAAAATCCACTGCTCATCCATCGAGAGACAGTGGTTCAAAAATCTGCTGGATTTAGGCTTGACCGACAGCCTGCGCCAAATCCACCCCGAAGGCGCGTTTTACACTTGGTTTGACTATCGCGGCGCAATGTTCCAACGCAAACTCGGACTGCGCATCGACCATCAGCTCATCAGCCCCGCCCTGTCTGCCGTGTTGAAAGACGTTTATGTCGATTTGGACGCGCGCGCGCAAGAACGTCCCAGCGACCATGCGCCGGTCGTGGCTGAATTTGATTTGTAAGGCGCAATCTTTAAAAAAGGTCGTCTGAAAACCTCATTTTTGGGTTTTCAGACGACCTTTTGCTATTCGCTTCTGACTCGAAGCCGACTCTATAGTGGATTAACTTTAAATCAGGACAAGGCGACGAAGCCGCAGACAGTACAGATAGCACGGAACCGATTCACTTGGTGCTTCAGCACCTTAGAGAATCTTTCTCTTTGAGCTAAGGTGAGGTAACGCTGTACCGGTTTAAAGTTAATCCACTATATATCTTGCCGCTATTCCAATGTTCCACCCACTACCCGTGCGCCCAACGCTTCCTTCAAAGGCAAAGCGTTCAAGCGTTGCAAGGTCGTCTGAAATTCGACGAACGGTATCGGTTCCGAACCGAAACGATGCATATGCAGGGTATCTTGCTGACAGTCAATCAACTCGATGCCCAATCCGGCAAGAAACGGGACGGCTCGCGCAAAGGCGATTTTGGAAGCATCCGGCTCAAGGGCGAACATGGATTCTCCGTAAAACACCCGTCCGATTTGTACACCGTAAAAGCCGCCCGCCAGTTTCAAACGACCTGTTTCATCGGGATAGAAACATTCAAACGAATGCGCGTGCCCCAAGCGGTGCAGCTCGGTATAAGCGGCTTGGAATTCGGGAACAATCCATGTGCCGTCCTGACCGGGGCGCGGAAAGGCGGCGCAATGCGCAATGACGGTTTCGAAACATTGGTTGACCGTTACCCGATAGGGTTTGTTGCGCAAGGTTTTCGCCAACGAACGCCCGATATGCAGATTTTCAGGCACGATGACGGCACGCGGATCTATGGTATGCCAAAAAAACCAGCCGTCTTCGCTGAACCACGGGAAAATCCCCTGCCGATACGCCGACAGCAGCCGTCCCGTGTCCAAATCGCGGCTGATACCGACCACGCCGTCGCATTCTTCCAGCGCGTAAAACGGGTCGGGGAAAGTGTAATCATTAGGGTAAAGCAAGGGGATACTCATTAAAAATCCTAAGGTATAGTGGATTCACTTTAAACCGGTACGGCGTTGCCTCGCCTTGTCCTGATTTAAATTTAATACACTATAATCCACTATATTATTCTGATTTGCAGCGGCATGATGTTCATGTTCCGCAAAAAATTTCAGACGACCCCAAATTTTCATCCGAGGTCGTCTGAACATCAAACATCTTTTAAAACGGGAATCAGCGTTTGCTCTTCGCTTGGCATTCGCCGCACACGCCGTACATATAAAGCGCATGGTCAACGATGCGGTAGCCGTTTTCTTCCGCGATTTTGTCTTGCAAGGCCTCGATTTCAGGATTGTGGAATTCCGTTACCTCGCCGCATTTCACGCAGACGATATGGTCATGGTGGTCGCCTTTGTCCAATTCGTAAACCGCCTTGCCGGTTTCAAAATGGTGGCGCTGCAAAATGCCTGCCTGCTCGAACTGGGTCAACACGCGGTAAATCGTCGCTACGCCGATTTCCACACCCTCTTCCAGCAAAATACGGTACACATCTTCGGCACTCAAATGCTCTTCAGCATGCGACTCGAACAAATCCAAGATTTTCAAACGCGGACCGGTAACCTTCAAACCGCTGTCTTTCAATTGCGCAATATTGCTGAATTTTTCCATAATATTCAATATCCCTGTGAAGTAATAGACGTTATAATACGCAATTTCAGCCCGCTTGCCCACTATTACGCCATAGCGGTTTGCAATAAAACCACAAGTTTTGTTTGCATACAAACGATAGCCGGCTGAAATTATAATCAAAGAGATGATTATCGTTTGCTTTTTCAAAAAATTCAAGCAATGATACCCTTCCACCCGAATTCGAACAGAAAGGCATATCCGTGAACAAACCCCTCTGTCTTGCCCTCGCCGCCCTCATCGGACTTTCCGCATGCAGCGCCGAACGCGTTTCCCTGTTCCCCTCTTACAAACTCAAAGTCATCCAAGGCAACGAACTTGATCCCCGCGCCGTCGTCTCCCTCCAAGCAGGCATGAGCCGCGACCAAGTCCAACTCCTGCTCGGCACCCCGCTGCTGCGCGACGCATTCCATGCCGACCGCTGGGACTACACCTTCAATACCAGCCGCAACGGCATCATCAAAGACCGCAGCAACCTCACCGTTTATTTTGAAAACGACGTCCTTGTCCGCGCAGAAGGCGATGCCATCCAAAAATCCATCGAAACCCTCCAAGCCGAACAAAAAGCAGCCCAAACTGCACAATAATCATTAAGGAAACCGCATGAGCGCATTAAAAATCGCCATCGCCGGCGTCAACGGCCGCATGGGGCGCGTACTGGTTGAAGCCGTCAACAACCATCCCGACACCGTCCTCTCCGGCGCACTCGAACATTCAGGCTCTGAAGTCTTAGGCTTGGACGCAGGTTTCGCCTCCGGCATCAAAACCGGCATCGCCATTTCAGACGACGTTGATACCGTCCTCGCCCAAAGCGACGTACTCATCGACTTCACCCGCCCCGAGCCCACGAGACAAGAGGCAACCTCGTATGCCGTCTTCTG
>CAUOMQ010000064.1:0-14050 GCA_963456805.1 uncultured Neisseria sp.
ATAGTACGGCAAGGCGAGGCAACGCCGTACTGGTTTAAAGTTAATCCACTATACTTGGGGTCGTCTGAAATGCCGTTCCCACCAAAGCGGAAAACTTCAGACGACCTTTTTACCAACAGACGCTTTCAGGCAGCGATGTTCGGTGTAAACCATGTTTTTCCAAAAATCTATTGCCGCCGGCTTTTTGGGCTTGCACCAGTCTGACAAGGACTCACATGGATACCAGCCCAACAACCGACAACCCGTTATCATCAAACAAAGTAAAACGACCGAGATAATCTGTTTTATTGACTGTCTTTCCCTTTTGGTTCCCGTCTGCCGAAAATCGCGCTGCCGATTCGCACATGCGTTGCGCCGCACGCGACCGCCACAGGCATATCGCCGGACATGCCCATAGACAATACATCCGCGCAAACACCCGCCGCGTTCAGGTCGGCAAGCAGTTTCTGCATGGTTTGGAACTGAACGCGCAATGCTTCATCATCGCTGTCGGCTTTGGCGACACACATCAACCCGCGTACAACCACATTCGGCAACTTCGCCACTTCCACCGCCAGCGCGACCGCCTCATCGGGCGCAACGCCGTGTTTCGCCTCCTCGCCCGCGATATTGACTTCGATGCACACCTGCAAAGGCGGCATTTCGGGCGGACGCTGTTCGCTCAGGCGGCGGGCGGTTTTCAGACGACCTATCGTATGCACCCAATGCGCGCGCTCGGCGACAAATTTGGTCTTGTTTGACTGCACATCGCCGATGATGTGCCAAACAATGTCGGGCAAATCCGCGAGCGTTTCCGTTTTTTCGTACCACTCCTGAATATAGTTTTCGCCAAAATCACGCTGCCCTGCGGCATATACCTCGCGGATGTCGTCTGAAGGGAAGGTTTTGCTGACGGCAATCAGACCCACTTCACCCGCCTGCCTACCCGCCTTTTGCTCGGCTTCGGCAATGCGGCGGCACACCTCCGCATAATTTTGTTGCAATACCGACATGATTTCTTCCTTTATTACATCAATTACAGCGATTTTGAAAATTTTACTTGGTCTGAACGGTTTATGTATTTAAAATAATACAATTTATCGGAACCTGAACAGGGAAATGCCCGGCATTCCGCGTCCGCATTTTAAATCGGGTTCCGCCTCATTATTCTAAACTAAAACAAGGCCACATTATGCAGATTACCGACTTACTCGCTTTCGGCGTCAAAAACAAAGCTTCCGACCTTCACTTAAGCGCCGGAATGTCCCCCATGATCCGCGTTCACGGCGACATCCGCCGCATCAACCTGCCCGAAATGTCCGCCGAAGAAGTCGGCAACATGGTTACTTCGGTCATGAACGACCACCAGCGCAAACTGTTCCAACAAGATTTGGAAGTGGACTTCTCCTTCGAGCTGCCCAACGTTGCCCGTTTCCGCGTCAACGCCTTTACCTCCAACCGCGGTCCTGCCGCCGTCTTCCGTACCATTCCGAGTACCGTATTGACACTGGAAGACCTGCGCGCCCCGCGTATTTTCCAAAAAATCGCCGACAACCCGCGCGGCTTGGTATTGGTAACCGGTCCGACCGGTTCCGGTAAATCCACCACGCTGGCGGCAATGATCAACTACATCAACGAAACCCAACCCGCACACATCCTCACCATCGAAGACCCGATCGAGTTCGTCCATCAAAGTAAAAAAGCCCTCGTCAACCAGCGCGAGCTGCACCAACACACCCACAGCTTCGCCAACGCCCTGCGTTCCGCATTGCGTGAAGACCCCGACGTAATCCTCGTGGGCGAGATGCGCGACCCCGAAACCATCGGCCTCGCGCTGACTGCCGCCGAAACCGGCCACTTGGTATTCGGTACGCTGCACACCACCGGCGCCGCCAAAACCGTGGACCGTATCGTCGACGTATTCCCTGCCGGCGAAAAAGAAATGGTACGTTCCATGCTGTCCGAATCCCTGCGCGCGGTTATTTCACAAACCCTGCTGAAAACCCGCGACGGCAACGGCCGTGTCGCCGCACACGAAATCCTCATTTCCACCCCCGCAGTGCGCAACCTGATCCGCGAAAACAAAATCGCCCAAATCAACTCCGCGCTGCAAACCGGTCAATCACACGGCATGCAAACCCTCGACCAGGCGCTGCAAACCCTCGTCCGCCAAGGTACCATCAGCCCCGACGTAGCCCGCAGCAAAGCGCAAAACAGCGAAAGCATGACCATCGTCTGATAAATACATTCCATTATCGGGAACAGACCAGGTCGTCTGAAAACGCAGTTTACACAACGAGGAAGCCCGTTTCCCGTTTTCAGACGACCTCCGTAAGGCAGGCAACACCCAATAACAAACAAACCGCCCGCCGGTCTCAATATTCACTTACTGATAAAGAGTACACAAAATGAGCGAAACAACTCCTTTACACGACTTACTCAGCGAAATGGTGCAAGCCTACTCGCAAAAAAACCAACCGCCGCACATCCCCACCCCCGCCGAAATCGGCACGCACCTCCATCCCCTGCTCGACCGCATGTGCGTCGAAGCAGAAAAACGCGGCGCATCCGACATCTTCATCAGCGCAGGCTTCCCGCCTGCCGTCAAAGTCAGCGGCACCCTGACCCCCGTCCCGCACAAAGCCCTGACCGGCGAAGACACAGCCGCCATCGTCGAATCCACCATGAACCCCGAGCAGCTTGAGACCTTCAACCGCGAATGGGAACTCAACTACTCCGTCCAATCCCGCAGCAACACCCGTTACCGTGTCAACGCCTACCACGAACAAGGCCGCGTCGGCATGGTCTTGCGCCGCATCAACCAAGAAATCCCCGAAATGGAGAGCCTCGGCCTGCCTGCCAAACTCAAAGACCTCTCCCTTTCCCCGCGCGGCCTGCTGATCCTTGCCGGCCCGACCGGTTCCGGTAAATCGACCACCATGGCATCCATGCTCGACTACCGCAACCACAAAATGCCCGGCCACATCGTCACCATCGAAGACCCGATCGAATTCATCTACAAACCCCGCCGCAGCATCTTCACCCAGCGCGAAGTCGGCATCGACACCAACGACTGGAAAATCGCCGTCCAAAGCGCGATGCGTCAAGCGCCTGACGTCGTCTGTATCGGCGAGGTGCGCAGCGAAGCCAGTATGGAATACGCCCTCCAGCTTGCCCAAACCGGCCACTTGTGCGTCTTCACCATCCACGCCAACACCGCCGCCCAAACCATCGAGCGTATCATCAACTTCTACCAAGAAGACCGACGCAAACAAGTCCTCATGGATTTGGCACTCAACCTGACCGGCATCATCGGCCAACGCCTCGCCATCAAGAAAAACCGCAGCCAGCGTACCGCCGTCGTCGACCTGCTGCTCAACACGCCCGCCATGCAGGATTTGATTTTCAAAGGCGAACTCATGGAAATCCGCGAACTCATGATGCGCTCCGGCACAGACGGCATGCAGACCTTCGACCAACACCTGTTCGAACTCTACATCCAAGGTCAAATCGAATACGACGAAGCCCTGCGCCAAGCCGTTTCCACCAACGACCTGCGCCTGCGCATCCAAATGCACGAAGAAGGCAACGACCCCGACCGCCTCTACGACCGCATCAGCGATTTGAACCTGATTTCGTAAATACCCGATTTCAGGCAAAACAAAGGTCGTCTGAAAACCCCGATTCAGGTTTTCAGACGACCTTTGTTATAGTGGATTAACTTTAAATCAGGACAAGGCGACGAAGCCGCAGACAGTACAGATAGTACGGAACCGATTCACTTGGTGCTTCAGCACCTTAGAGAATCGTTCTCTTTGAGCTAAGGCGAGGTAACGCCGTCCTGGTTTAAAGTTAATCCACTATATTTGATACGGCGATTATCCGCCCCTTATCAAGAAGGTTTTAGGGAGAGCGCAACCATCGGATTGGCTTTAACCAGAGCCAGCACCCAGTTTTGCATGAGCGCTAATCTTAATGCCCTCTTTGCCGGAAGAAGCAGATTACCGAATACAATGTTTGCCGTTTCTGTCGATTTTGACCAATTTGACGTCGAATATCAAAACGGAATTCGGACCGATTTTATTGCCAAGCTTTTCTTCTCCGTAAGCGAGTTTGGCAGGAATATAAAAGGTAGCCTCGCCGCCTTCTTTCAAAAGCTGCAAACCTTCTCCTAAGCCTTTTATGATTTGCCCAACCGGAACAATCGAGTATTCGCCTACGCTGTCATCACTTACACCGTCTTTACTGCTGTCGAAAACAGTACCGTCAATCAGACGGCCTTCATATCCAATATGTACGAGATCGTTTTTCCGAGGCTGTCTGCCTGTTCCTTCTTTGATCATTTTGTATTGCAAACCGGATGCTGTTGTTTTCACGCCCTCTTTAGTGGCATTTTCTTTCAAAAAAGCTTTGCCTTTTTCTTTATTGGCTTGGGCTTCTTCCTCGTATTTTTTCGTTGCTTTAGCTTCAAGTTCTGTCATGATTTCCACCTGCGCTATGCCGGCTTCCGACTCACTCAATTTAGTCTGTTTACCATCGTATACGGACTGTACGGCGTTAAAGAAGGCTTTCATATCAACTTCGAAACCCTGTTCCTTCATCTGCTTCAAGGATTTGCCAATGTCCATACCCATTGCATAGCTGCCTTTTTCATCCAAACTTTTGAAAGATGAAGATGTATCCGATTCAGCAGAAGCCTCGGTCTCTTTTGCAGTTGTGCCGTCAAGAGATGAAGGCGTGATCGGAGTTGAAGAAGTATCGGGGGTTTTATTGCTGCAAGCTGCCAGGGAAAACGTGGCAATCAGTGCCAACATGCTTAATTTCAAGATTTTATTCATAGTATTTCTCTTTGGCGGGAAATTGGAAGAAGCAGGGATTATAACCTTCGCATAAAGAAATCAGAAAAAAATCATACAAACACGATAAAAAAGGTCGTCTGAAAACCCAAAAACCCAGTTTTCAGACGACCTTTGTCGCGCTTATGGCAATAAAGCCACACCGACCAATGTAAACCGCTAATTAAACCTTTATCATTTTTCCCGCACTCCGCCTCTGCTGCCAAACGCGTCCCTCTCCACACAGCAAGGTTCATAAATCTTCATACTTTTCATCGCACTTTACGCAAATTATAAATCGCGCATCTCAACATTTCGGGCGATACAAATTCAGCCGTTTCAATGAATTACAAACGTTAAGCACTTGAGAAGATGGGTAACGCCTCGGCAAAGGCGGTTGCGGCTCATCCGCAAGCATCCGATACTGGATTCGTCGGAAGCAGAAACACGCTTCCTGTTTATCCGTGAAGGAGCATTATCATGAAAAAAACCTTACTGACTGTTTTATTGGCTACCGCTTCTGCCATCACTTTCGCTGACGGTTCTTTTACCGGCGCAGGCTTGGAAGTCGGCGCGGGCGCAACCAAAAGTGATGTGCACAACGTTAATCTGAACGAAAAAACCAAAGGCGACGTTGCCGTACGCGGCAGCTACAACACACAATTCGGACAAAGCAACTGGATTGGCGGCGTTGAAGCCGGTGTCAAACCGCTGCACCGCAAAATCGCGGGCAATGCGAAACAAAAAGTCGATGCCAACGTTTCCTACGTCCAAGGCTACCGCCTGACCGACAATGCGCTGGCTTACGGTAAGGTCGGCTACCACTACGGCCGCTTCGACAATCTGGGAGCGAAACGCAACAATATGAACGGCCTCGGCTACGGCGTGGGCGCGAAATACGCCGTAGCACCGAATGTCGAAGTCGGTGCCGAATGGGAGCAAACCCGTTATAAAAAAGACAATTTGAAAGTCCACAACAACAGCTACATGGCTACTGTCGGTTACCGCTTCAAATAATCTTTTTTAAACAGACAAAGGTCGTCTGAAACCGGATTTACGGTTTCAGACGACCTTTTTGTCGATTCGGGCATCTTAAACGATGCCCTCTTCTTTCAGCCTTCAGTCCTTACGCGTTTCCACCAAGACCATTTCTGTGGCGGCGACGGGTTCGGCTTCGACTTTCGGCACGTCTGCGCGGCGCAGGCCGGATTCGGGTTCGGGCTGAACCTGTTCGGCAAAGGCGGCGACGGCTTCGGGATTGGTTTCGACGAACACCAAACCGCCTAAGTCGGGCATCGCGGCAACGGCAGGGACAGTTTCTTCCGGCTCGGTCGCTTCCGCTTGGCCTGCTTCCGGCACAGTTTGCGGCTCGGATTCCGTTGCTTGGGCGGCTGCGGCGGCCGCTGCTGCTGCGGCAAGGGCTTCGATGGCGGCGGCAGCTTCGCGTTCGGCTTTCCAAACGACCAGCTCTTCCTCCATTTCGGCGACGGCTTCGGCTTCACCTTCGGCAGGGACGGCGGTCATCGGTTGGTAGCCGTCTTCGGTTTCGATGGCGAACACGGAGGTCGGGGTATCTTCAACGCTGCCGATGGCGGAGTCGATGATGCTGCATTCGTCGTCGGTGCTGTCTTCGATCAGGATGCCGCTGTCCGCTTCTTCGCCTTCGATGGAGAACACGAAGGCTTCTTCAGTGGCCGCAACGGGTTCGGAAACGACGACAACCAAAGGCTCGCCGCTATCCTCGGGAGCGGGGATGGTTACGGCAAACGGTTCTTCTTCGACAGACTCGCCCATGACGTGCGCGGCGGCGAAGCGGACTTTGTCGGCGGTATCGTGAATATTCAGGTACTGCTCGATTTTGGCGGCAGACGGAATATTGCGTTTTTTACCGTTTTGACGGCGGTCACGCTGATTGTTGCGTTCGCGGCGGTCGCGTTGGTTGTTGCGCTCGCGTTGGCGGCGGTCGTTGCCTTTCGGTGCATCGTTATCTGCAGTTTGCACACCTTCTTCCGCTGCGTTGTCCACTGCTTCGGACAAGGTTTCTTCCGCGCGGATTTCCGCTTGTTCGCGGTTGCGTTCGTTGCGGTTGTTGTTGCGGCGGCGTTTGCTGCCTTGCGCCTGTTCGCCCGAACGGGATTCGTTTTCAGACGACGTTGCAGCGGCAACTGCTTGGACTTCGAGGTTTTCGGCTTCCGCGGCGGCGTTGCGCTCGTTTTGGCGGTTGCGGCTGCGGCGGTTGTCTTTGGCGTTGCGGGTTTCGTTTTCCGCCGCCTGATTGTCCGCTGCTTTGTCTTTGAAGTCCGCCACTTCGCGCACTTCTACCTTGCTGCCGTCGTGCCTATTGTTGCGGCGCGGGTTTTGACGGCGGTTGTTTGCGCGGCGGTTGCCGGAATTGCCGTTGCGGTTGTTGCCGTTTGAAGTGCGTTTTTCTGCCACTTCGGCAACAGGCGCGGTTTCGGCTGCGGTATTGCCGCCGAAAATGCGTTTGAGCCATGCTTTGAAGGTATCCCACCATGAACCGCTTTTCTGCTCGGATACGGTCGGGGCAGGCTGGGTATGGCGTACGCCTTTAACGGCGGGTTCGGGACGGGCGGCTTTGGCTCTTTCGCTGCCGAAAGGTTTGGCGGATTCGTCTTCTTCCGGCTCGGCAACGCGTTTGTAGCTCGGCTCGCCGTCTTCTTCTACGTCGTCGATGCGGATGCGGTTGATTTCGTAGTGCGGGTTTTCCAAGTGGATATTCGGAATCAGGACGACGTTGACGTCCAAACGCTCTTCCATCGCAAACAGCTCGGCGCGTTTTTCGTTCAGCAGGAAGGTGGCGACATCGACGGGCACTTGGGCATGCACTTCGCCGGTATTGTCTTTCATCGCTTCTTCTTGAATGATGCGCAAAACGTGCAGGGCGGTCGATTCGATGCCGCGGATCACGCCGGTACCGGCGCAGCGCGGGCAGGCGACGTGGCTGCTTTCGCCCAAGGCGGGTTTCAGGCGTTGGCGGCTCAACTCCAAGAGGCCGAAGCGGGAGAGTTTGCCCATTTGCACACGGGCGCGGTCTTTTTTGAGCGCATCGCGCAGGACGTTTTCAACATCGCGCTGGTGCTTGGGGTTTTCCATGTCGATGAAGTCGATGACGACCAAACCGCCCAAGTCGCGCAAACGCATTTGGCGGGCGACTTCTTCGGCGGCTTCCATATTGGTTTTGAAGGCGGTGTCTTCGATGTCCGCGCCGCGTGTCGCGCGGGCGGAGTTGACGTCGATGGAAACGAGGGCTTCGGTGTGGTCGATCACAATCGCGCCGCCTGACGGCAGGCTGACGCTGCGGGCAAATGCGCTTTCGATTTGGTGTTCGATTTGGAAGCGGGAGAACAGCGGCGTGTGGTCTTCATAGAGTTTCAGACGACCTACGTTGCTCGGCATGACGTAGCTCATAAACTCGGCAACTTGGTCATAAACCTCTTGATTGTCCACCAGAATTTCGCCGATGTCGGGACGGAAATAGTCGCGGATGGCGCGGATGAGCAGCGAGCTTTCCATGAAGAGGAGGTAGGGTTCGTGGTGCGCCTTGCCGGCTTCTTCGATGGCCTGCCAAAGCTGTTTGAGGTAGTTCAAATCCCATTCCAACTCTTCCGCGCTGCGGCCGATGCCGGCTGTGCGGGCGATGATGCTCATGCCGTTCGGAATGTCGAGTTCCGCCATAGCGGCTTTGAGTTCTTGACGCTCTTCGCCTTCGATACGGCGGGATACGCCGCCGCCGCGCGGGTTGTTGGGCATCAATACCAGATAACGTCCGGCAAGGCTGATGAAGGTGGTCAGCGCCGCGCCTTTGTTGCCGCGTTCGTCTTTTTCGACTTGAACGATGACTTCCATGCCTTCTTTGAGCACGTCCTGAATGCGCGCCCTGCCGCCTTCGTAATCTTGGAAATACGAACGCGATACTTCCTTAAACGGCAAAAAGCCGTGGCGGTCGGTTCCGTAATCTACGAAACACGCTTCCAGCGACGGCTCGATGCGGGTGATGATACCCTTATAAATATTACCTTTGCGCTGCTCTTTACCCAGCGTTTCGATGTCCAAATCCAAAAGGTTTTGCCCATCGACAATGGCAACGCGCAGCTCTTCGGCCTGCGTTGCATTGAACAACATTCTTTTCATAATCATTACCTCGCACAGGCGGGCAGCCTTTTCAGACGACCTGCCTGCTCTTTGTCAGACACTCTGCGAGGCGGGCGGGATTAGGCATAGCCCGCGCCCCTTTTCGGCGCGGGATGCAGAAACCCGGATGAGCAATCAGTTTTTGAATTGAAGTCCGCAAGGTTGCACGCCGCCCAAAACAATGCGGCCGTGTGCGGAAGGATACGGATAAAGAAGGCAATAAAGAACAATGCGGCGGAACACTCCGTCCGCCGCCGAAGTCCGGACGGTACAGGCCCGGCTTGAAAAACAGGTAGCCGACATCTTCTTATTATCGTTATGCCGGAAGTTTCGAACGGTGCGGCGCGGCAGGTTTGTCAAACACCCGCCCCTCGTCTTATGCCCGGTCAAATCGGCAAAATCAAATCAAACTTAATCACGTTCCTGCGTTTACGGGCTTTGGCATAAACGCAGGGAAAATGCTTTGCAGAGTGCGTTTTTAATATAAAATCTCGTTTTAACAATACCATCCGTCCCATACGGCCTGTTTGTACAGGTTTCTGCCGAAACGGATGTTCGGGATTATAGATGAAAACGCACGCAATAAGCAAAGATTCAGTCAGCCTGATTACCGTCGCCGAACACGAAGCCGGACAACGCCTTGACAACTATCTGATAAAAATCCTCAAAGGCGTACCCAAAAGCCATATCCACCGCATTATCCGCGCCGGCGAAGTGCGCCTGAACAAAAAACGCTGCAAGCCCGACAGCCGCATCCAAACAGGCGACCTGCTCCGCATCCCGCCCGTGCGCACCGCCGAAAAACAAAGGTCGTCTGAAAACCGCGCCCAAGCCGTACCCGCACGCGAATTTACCATCATCTACGAAGACGACGCATTGCTCGTCATCGACAAACCCGCAGGCACCGCCGTCCACGGCGGCAGCGGCGTGAGCTTCGGTGTCATCGAACAAATCCGCCGCGCCCGCCCCGAAGCCCGCTATCTCGAACTCGTCCACCGCCTCGACAAAGACACCAGCGGCCTCCTGATGATCGCCAAAAAACGCAGCGCGCTCGTCAAATTGCACGAAGCCATCCGCAACGACCACCCCAAAAAAATCTACCTCGCACTGGGCGTAGGCAAACTGCCGAACGACAGCTTCCACGTCAAACTGCCCCTGTTCAAATACACTGGCGCACAAGGCGAAAAAATGGTGCGCGTCAGCGAAGACGGACAATCTGCACACACCATCTTCCGCGTGCTCAACCGTTTTTCAGACGACCTCCTGCACCAAGTCGGCCTCTCGCACCTGACCTTGGTCGAAGCTACCCTGAAAACGGGGCGCACCCACCAAATCCGCGTCCACCTCCAATCGCAGCAGTGCCCCATCGCCGGCGACGAACGCTACGGCGACTACCAAGCCAACAAACGCCTCCAGAAACTCGGTTTGAAACGAATGTTCCTGCACGCCGCCGAGCTGCACCTCGACCATCCGCTGACAGGCGAAAAACTCATCTTAAAAGCCCCACTGCCGCAAGAATTGGCACAATTCGTCTTAATGCTGGAAAACACAGGGAAGGTCGTCTGAAACCCGTAGCGTGGGCTTTGCCCACGCAATCTGTTACTCAACAATCCGATATCCTCCATGGTCTTCGTACTCATAATTATGGCAAAGTCCACGTTACGGCTTGCTGCGCCTCTTATGCAATAAAAATTAGAAAATTTGCATTAACCAAGTGATTTTGCTATAATTTCGGCGTTTAGCGGCTGTAATTTTTAAGGTTTTTTTGGCCAATAGATATATTTGAGGTTGGTGGGATAGGTTCGACTCCTATAAAAGTATTGCAAATCTTAGTTTTCTCGGTATTAACCGTAATAAAATCCATCGTAAATTACTTGTTAGTAGCTCCAGTATCTAGGAAGGAGGGTAACAATATGAGTAAATTTAAACTAATACTTGCAGCAATATTCGACAACATACATGCACTCGGATTTGTATACTTTAGTGGTAGTCTACTGACCAAAAAATCTTTGGAATAAGAAAAAGGTCGTCTGAAAATACAATATTTCAGACGACCTTTTTTTCCGCTACCATAACGCCCGAAACCAACACGGACAAACACCATGACCCCGACACAGCAACTCCAATCAGGCATACAGGCATTAGGTTTGGACCTATCCGCAGAACAGCAAACCCAACTGCTCGCCTATACCGACCTGCTCAAAAAGTGGAATAAGACCTACAACCTCACCGCCCTGCGCGACGAAGCGCAAATGGTCAGCCACCACCTGCTCGACAGCCTGACCCTGCTCCCCTACCTACAAGGCACGCACACTATGCTGGATGTCGGTTCTGGCGGCGGACAGCCCGGCATTCCCGCCGCCATCTGCCGCCCCGACCTCAACATCACCCTTCTGGACGCCAACACCAAAAAAACCGCCTTCCTGCAACAAGCCGTCATCGAACTCGGACTAAGTAACGTCCGCGTCGTCAGCGGCCGCGTCGAAGCCGTTCAAGACTTCCAAGCCGACATCATCACCAGCCGCGCCTTCGCCGAACTCGCCGACTTCGTCAACTGGACCGCGCACCTTTTGAAAGACGGCGGCCGCTGGGTCGCCATGAAAGGCATGTATCCCAAAGAAGAAATCGTCAAACTCCCCGACACCGTCGCCGTCGAACACGTCGAAGCCCTCCACGTCCCCGGCTTGGATGCAGAACGGCATATGGTGGTTTTGAAAAAAGTTTGAGCCTTCCGAACGTTGAGTCTGAATATTGCAAAGGTCGTCTGAAAACCCGAAACAGGGCTTTTCAGACGGCCTTTCGGTTTATGGCTGCTTCGTTGCAAAATATAAACACGATTTTTCATAAATAAAGATAATTATTATCAATTATTTCAATTAAACAAAAATATTTCCTATAATGCCGCATCCTTTCACCTTCCGAGTTGAACATGCACTATTCCGCCCGTCTTTCCCTGCTTCCCGCCCTGATTGCCTCCGCCTTCCCGCTGTATGCTGCCGATACCGCCGACAGCGAACACTACACCGCTACCCTGCCCACCGTTACCGTGGTCGGACAGTCTGACACCAGCGTACTCAAAGGCTACATCAACTACGACGAAGCCGCCGTTACCCGCAACGGACAGCTCATCAAAGAAACGCCACAAACCGTCGATACGCTCAACATCCAAAAAAACAAAAATTACGGTACGAACGATTTGAGTTCCATCCTTGAAGGCAACGCCGGCATCGACGCTGCCTACGATATGCGTGGCGAAAGCATTTTCCTGCGCGGTTTTCAAGCCGACGCATCCGATATTTACCGCGACGGCGTGCGCGAAAGCGGTCAGGTGCGCCGTAGCACTGCCAACATCGAGCGCGTGGAAATCCTGAAAGGCCCGTCTTCCGTCCTTTACGGCCGCACCAATGGCGGCGGCGTCATCAATATGGTCAGCAAATACGCCAACTTCAAACAAAGCCGCAACATCGGTGCGGTTTACGGCTCGTGGGCAAACCGCAGCCTGAATATGGACATCAACGAAGTGCTGAACAAAAACGTCGCCATCCGCCTCACCGGCGAAGTCGGGCGCGCCAATTCGTTCCGCAGCGGCATAGACAGCAAAAACGTCATGGTTTCGCCCAGCATTACCGTCAAACTCGACAACGGCTTGAAATGGACGGGGCAATACACCTACGACAATGTGGAGCGCACGCCCGACCGCAGCCCGACCAAGTCCGTGTACGACCGCTTCGGACTGCCTTACCGCATGGGGTTCGCCCACCGGAACGATTTTGTCAAAGACAAGCTGCAAGTTTGGCGTTCCGACCTCGAATACGCCTTCAACGATAAATGGCGCGCCCAATGGCAGCTTGCCCACCGCACGGCGGCGCAGGATTTCGACCATTTTCATGCAGGCAGCGAAAACGGCAGCCGAATCAAACGCAACTACGCTTGGCAGCAAACCGACAACAAAACCCTGTCGTCCAATTTCACGCTCAACGGCGACTACAACATCGGCCGTTTTGAAAACCACCTGACCGTAGGCATGGATTACAGCCGCGAAAACCGCAACCCGACATTGGGTTACAGCCGCGCCTTTACCGCCTCCATCGATCCATACGACCGCGCAAGCTGGCCGGCTTCGGGTAGATTGCAGCCCGTCCTCACCTAAAACCGCCACAAAGCCGACTCCTACGGCATCTTTGTGCAAAACATCTTCTCCGCCACGCCCGATTTGAAATTCGTCCTCGGCGGCCGTTACGACAAGTACACCTTCAATTCAGAAAACAAACTCACCGGCAGCAGCCGCCAATACAGCGGTCACTCATTCAGCCCCAACATCGGCGCAGTGTGGAACGTAACGCCCGCCCACACGCTCTACGCCTCGTATAACAAAGGCTTCGCACCTTATGGCGGACGCGGCTATTTGAGCATCGATACGTCGTCTTCCGCCGTGTTCAACGCCGATCCCGAGTACACCCGCCAATACGAAACCGGCGTCAAAAGCAGTTGGCTGGACGACCGCCTCAGCACCACATTGTCCGCCTACCAAATCGAACGCTTCAATATCCGCTACCGTCCCGACGCGCAAAATGATCCCTACACTTGGGCAGTCGGCGGCAAACACCGTTCGCGCGGTGTGGAACTGTCCGCCATCGGACAAATCATCCCCAAAAAACTCTATCTGCGCGGTTCGTTGGGCGTGATGCAGGCGAAAGTCGTTGAAGACAAAGAAAATCCCGACCGCGTGGGCATCCATTTGGACAACACCAGCAACGTTACCGGCAACCTGTTCTTCCGTTACACGCCGACCGAAAACCTCTACGGCGAAATCGGCGTAACCGGTACGGGCAAACGCTACGGCTACGATTCAAGAAACAAAGAAGTCACCACGCTTCCCGGCTTCGTCCGCACCGACGCCATGCTCGGCTGGAACCGCAAAAACCTGAACCTCACTTTCGCCGTCGGCAATCTGTTCAATCAAAAATACTGGCGTTCCGACGCCATGCCCGGCGCGCCGCGCACTTATACGGCGCGGGTGAATTACAGTTTCTATAGTGGATTAAATTTAAATCAGGACAAGGCGACGAAGCCGCAGACAGTAC
>CAUOMQ010000065.1:0-13761 GCA_963456805.1 uncultured Neisseria sp.
GGTTAAACCTTCAAAGTTGAGTATTGTACTATTTTATTTTTAATTGACTATATTAGATGGTCGGCTTATTGATTGGAAACTGTTGAAGCTTTGTCATGTTCGAGTTTAAAGAGAATCATGTTTTAAGGCATTAAAGCACAAGTTTATCTGATCGAACGTTCTACACGATTTCTGGCTTATCCATCTGCTGAGACACAAAAAACAAGCCGCCGAAAGAAATCGGCGGCTTGTTGAATATCATCACAATTGAAAGCCCTGTGCATGATTTCATCGATGCCCGGTATTCAATGCGCTTTACTCTTGGACAAAAGTAACGCCGTGAAGATGGGAATTGAGGATGGCAGTCCGCAAAGCAGTCAATGCTTTGGGGCGGACGAAGTTCCGACGGTATGCCAAAACGACGCGGCGGTGCGGGACGGAGCCTGAAAACGGGATGATGCTGAACAATAAATGGTCGTTTTCGGTCAGTGCGGTAGCGGGCATGACGCTGATGGCGAGACCGCTGGCAACCATGTGGCGGATGGTGTTGATGGAGCTGCCTTGCAGGGTGTTGGTCAGACCTTGGATTTTCTGCTTGGCGGCCAGCTCGGAGCAGCTTGATAAGACCTGATCGCGCATACAGTTGCCTTCAGTCAGCAACAAGACCTGCTCTTCGCTCAACATCTGCGGGGTGACGGCATCGAGTTCTTCGAAATGGTGTCCTTTGGGGACGATGACGAAGAAAGGCTCGTCATACAGCGGCTCGGTGACGATGCCCGGCTCTTGGAAGGGTTCTGCGACTACGATGGCATCGACGTCGCCGCGTTTGAGCGATTCGGTCAGGATGTGCGTGTAGTTTTCTTCAAGCATCAGGGGCATTTTCGGCGCGGTTTCGCGCAGGGAAATGATGAGCTTGGGCAGAAGGTAAGGGGCGACGGTAAAAATCAGACCGAGTTTGAATGCGCCTTCCAATTCGTTTTGCTCTTCGCTGGCAAGGTGCTTGATCAGCTCGGCTTCTTCTAACACGCGGCGGGCTTGGGCAACGATGCGCTCGCCCGCTTCGGTGGTGATGATGTCGTTGCTGCTGCGGTCAAACAGGGATACCGACAGCTCTTCTTCCAGCTTTTTGATGGCGATGGAAAGGGTGGGCTGGCTGACAAAGCAGCGACGCGCGGCACGTCCGAAATGACGTTCCTGCGCGACAGCTACGATGTAACGCAATTCGGTCAAGGTCATGTGTTAAGCCTTTTTCTGTTCCGTTTTTTGTTCAGGCAGGGTGATGTTCAATTCGAGAACGTCCATACCGTCCTGCTTTTCTTGGGAAATGCGGATGTCGTCCAGGGAAACGTTGACGTATTTGGACAATACTTCCAGCAATTCTTTGCGCAGGGTCGGCAGGTAATCGGGCGCTTGACCTTCTTGCGCGCGCTCTTGGGCAATGATGATTTGCAGGCGGTCGCGTGCAACGGCGGCGGTTTTCGGTTTTCTGCCGAACAACATATCCATTAATGACATGACTTAGCCTCCGAACAGCCGTTTGAAGAAGCCTTTTTTCTCGGCTTCGAGGAAACGCATTTCACGGTTTTCACCCAAGAGGCGCGCGATAACGTCTTTGTAGGCTTCTGCGGCAGTTGCGCTGTCTTGGTGGATGACGGGTTCGCCGGCATTGGACGCTTGCAGGACGTTTTGCGATTCGGGAATGACGCCGATGAGCGGGATGCGCAAGATGTCGCAAATGTCTTGTACGGACAGCATTTCGCCTTTGTTGACGCGCTCGGGCGAGTAGCGGGTAATCAGCAGGTGTTCTTTGACCGTGCCGCCTTGTTCGGCTTTGCGGGATTTGCTTTGCAGGATGCCCAAGATGCGGTCGGAGTCGCGGACGCTGGATACTTCGGGGTTGGTGGTGACAATGGCTTCGTCGGCGAAGTAGAGCGCCATCAATGCGCCTTGTTCGATACCGGCGGGGGAGTCGCAGATGATGTATTCGAATCCCATTTTGTCACTGCTCAATTCCTGCATGACTTTCTCAACGCCTTCACGGGTCAGCGCGTCTTTGTCGCGGGTTTGCGATGCGGGCAGGATGAAGAGGTTTTCGCAGTTTTTGTCTTTAATCAGGGCCTGGGTGAGCGTGGCTTCGCCTTGGATAACGTTAACCAGGTCGTAAACGACGCGTCGTTCGCAACCCATAATCAGGTCAAGGTTGCGCAAGCCGACGTCAAAGTCGATGACGGCTGTTTTGTGGCCGCGCAGAGCCAGTCCGGTTGCGATACTGGCGCTGGTCGTGGTTTTGCCTACGCCGCCTTTGCCTGAAGTTACTACGATGATTTTTGTCACGATGTTTCCTTTATTAAATGCTTGGAATGGTTAATCTGTGTCGATTGCGCTGATAACCAGGCGGTTGTCTTGCAATGAAACCTGTACGGCTTTTTTGTGCAGGTGGTCGGGCAGGTCTTGTTCGAAATTGCGGTAGATGCCCGCTACGGAGACCAGTTCCGCCTGCATGGAGTGGATGAAGATGCGCGCGTTGGTGTTGCCTTTCGCGCCTGCCAGAGCCCTGCCGCGCATGGGCGCATAAATATGAATGTTTCCGTCGGCAATGAGTTCCGCACCTTGGCTGACGATGCCGGTCACGATAAGGTCGCCGTTTTCCGCGTAAACCTGTTGTCCGGTGCGGACGGGGGTGCTGATGAGGACGGTCGGGTTGCTGATGACCGTTGCCTGAACGGGTGCGGGCTCTTGGTTGATTTTGGGCTGTTGCGGCTCGGATTTGTCGCTACGGCTGAAAACCAAATGGTAACGTGCTGCGAAGGATGCCCAATATTCGCTTTCGTGGCGCAGCCCCAGAATCTGCATGCCGTAACGGGCGAAAAGGGAAATCATGGAACCGATGTCCAATGACTCGGGATGGTCAAAATCCTGCACATCCAAAACGAAGGGGACGACATCCAATTCTTGGTATTGACCGGCGCGTTGGCGCAAAAATTCTTCCAGTTCGGTCAAGTCTGCGGTATGCAGGTGAATAGCCAGCACGTCAAGCCGGGCTGACTTTATGTCGAAGGCGGGTTTCATAATAGTGAGTAAATCATAAAATTTTTTAATTGTATAAGTTTACCGTGTAAATCTTGGCTATTCAATCCGTTTGGGCCGTCTGAAGTGAAATTTCCTGTATCTATCAGGTTGAAATCACGGCTGGAACTCGATTGCAAGCTGATTGCAAGGTTTTGTCATGAAATGACGTTATCTTTAAAGTTGTTTGAAGTGGCGTAAAAGCGACAACAGGTCGTCTGAAATCCAGAGCAGGCTCCGAATCTGAACGATCCGTCAATGGGATGAACAGATTTTTTTATATAAAGACGGTCGGTCATTGAGGGAATAAATGGTGGGATTCGGAGGTTTTTTCAGAGTTGGGTAAGGCGATTTGAACCGTTAAGGTCGTCTGAAAATGCGGACACCGGTTTCAGACGACCTTTTATAGTGGATTAAAATAAAAATGAGACAAGGCGGCAACGTCCGCCGTGTACGGGTAGTACATAAGGGCGTTGGCAACGCCGTATCATTGCAATTTTAATCCACATACTTTTCCGCTTTCTTTGCACATTCTTTGTCTAACTTGACATTTCCTTGCCGCCGCAACAACATAAAGGCAGATTCGGCAGCCGGTTCGAGCCTGCCGTCGTGTTTTTTATCAACCGAAAGGCTATCCACGATGACACAATCCACTCACGATCCTTACGCGGATTACCGCGAGCTGACGCTTCGGGGCATGATACTCGGTGCGCTGATTACCGTGATCTTTACCGCGTCGAACGTTTATCTCGGCTTGAAGGTCGGTCTGACCTTTGCTTCGTCGATTCCGGCGGCGGTGATTTCGATGGCGGTTTTGAAGTTTTGCAAAGGCAGCAATATTTTGGAAAACAATATGGTGCAGACGCAGGCTTCGGCGGCGGGTACGCTTTCGACCATCATCTTCGTCCTGCCCGGTTTGCTGATGGCGGGCTACTGGAGCGGTTTCCCGTTTTGGCAGACGACGCTTTTATGTATTGCCGGCGGGATTTTGGGGGTGATTTTCACCATTCCGCTGCGTTACGCGATGGTGGTGAAAAGCGAGTTGCCTTATCCCGAAGGCGTGGCGGCGGCGGAGATTTTGAAAGTCGGCAGCCACGAGGAAGAGGAAGACCGTCAGGGCGGAAGCGGCATTAAAGAGCTGGCGGCTGGCAGCGCGTTGGCGGGCTTTATGAGCTTTTGTGCCAACGGTTTGCGCGTGATTGCCGACAGCGCGAGTTATTGGTTCAAAAGCGGCACGGCGATTTTCCAACTGCCGATGGGCTTTTCGATGGCATTGTTGGGCGCGGGCTATCTGGTCGGTCTGACGGGCGGTATCGCCATCCTGTTGGGTATTTCGATTGCTTGGGGCATTGCCGTGCCGTATTTTTCATCGCACATTCCGCAGCCTGCCGATATGGAAATGGCGGCGTTTGCGATGAAGCTGTGGAAGGAAAAAGTACGCTTTATCGGCGCGGGTACCATCGGTATCGCGGCGGTTTGGACGCTTTTGATGCTGCTCAAGCCGGTGGTGGAAGGTCTGAGAATGTCGTTCAAGAGTTTCGGCGGCGGCGCGCCTGCGGCGGAACGTACAGAACAAGACTTATCACCTAAGACCATGATTTTCTGGGTATTGTCCATGATGTTGGTGTTGGGCGTATCGTTTTATCACTTTATCGGCGATTCGCACATTACAGGCGGCCTGGCCTGGCTTTTGGTGGTCGTTTGTACGCTTTTGGCTTCCATCATCGGCTTCTTGGTCGCCGCCGCCTGCGGTTATATGGCGGGTTTGGTCGGCTCGTCTTCCAGCCCGATTTCGGGTGTGGGCATGGTTTCTATCGTCATCATTTCGCTGGTGTTGTTGGTTGTGGGCGAATCCGGCAGCTTGATGGCGGATGAAGCCAACCGCAAATTCTTGCTGGCGCTGACCTTGTTCTGCGGTTCGGCAGTGATTTGCGTGGCATCGATTTCCAACGACAACCTGCAAGACTTGAAAACCGGCTACCTGCTCAAAGCAACGCCTTGGAGACAACAGATTGCGTTGATTATCGGCTGTATCGTCGGCGCATTCGTCATCTCGCCCGTGTTGGAACTGCTCTACGAAGCTTATGGCTTTACCGGCGCAATGCCGCGCGAAGGCATGGACGCGGCACAGGCCTTGGCGGCTCCGCAAGCGACTTTGATGACGACCATCGCGTCAGGTATCTTCGCCCACAACCTTGAATGGGCGTACATCTTCACCGGTATCGCGATCGGCGCGGTGTTGATCGTCGTCGATTTGGTGTTGAAAAAATCGTCCGGCGGCAAACGCGCACTGCCTGTCCTCGCAGTCGGCATGGGCATCTACCTGCCCCCGTCCGTCACTATGCCCATCGTGATCGGCGCAGTGTTGGCGGCGGTGTTGAAACACATCATCGGCAAGAAAGCGGAAAATCGTGAAGGTCGTCTGAAAAACGCCGAACGTATCGGCACCTTGTTCTCCGCCGGTTTGATTGTCGGCGAAAGCCTGGTTGGCGTCGTGATGGCATTCATCATCGTCTTCTCCGTGACCAACGGCGGCTCCGACGCCCCGCTCGCGCTGGGTCTGGAAAACTGGGAAACCACCGCATCCTGGCTGGGACTGGCATTCTTCATCACAGGCATGGTGTTCTTCGCCCAACGCGTGTTGAAAGCAGGACGCGTCAAGTAAGTTGGGTTTGAAAATAAAGAGGTCGTCTGAAAACTTGGGATTCAGGTTTTCAGACGACCTTGTTTTTATCTGCGGCCTTCACCCTCTCTCGTTTGGCGGGAGAGGGTGACTCTATGGGTTAAACGAATTTGATTTTACCTAAAAGCCATAGAACCACACCCATCCTAACCTTCCCCCTCTGGACGGGAGAAGGGATAAGTTGCCGTTGCAGTAAACCGTAGCGTGGGCTTTGCTCACGAAATCTGCTATTTAACCATCTAAATTGGGCGGTTATCCTTACATTCATATCGTGGGCAAAGCCCACGCTACGGGTTCGGTTTGCTCCAAGTATGCATCGATTCAATAATAAGGTCGTCTGAAACCTTGAATTTCAAGTTTTCAGACGACCTCTTTTTAACCTGTAACCTACCCCCTCTCCCGTCTGGCGGGAGAGGGCTGGGGAGAGGGTGGCTCTGCGGGCTACACGAATTTGATTTTACCTAAATCCACAAAGCCACCTCCATCCTAACCTTCCCCCGCCGGACGGGGGAAGGAACAGATTGCCGTTGAAGCAAACCGTAGCGTGGGCTTTGCCCACGATATGAATGCCAAAATGAAAGCACATTCGGCTATTGTCTGATTTTGATTACTTAAATGATGGATTTCGCGGGCAAAGCCCACGCTACTTGAGTTATCCAAAATCTGTATTGATTGAATACACGGGTCGTCTGAAAACGGGTATGAACGGGTTTGTTTCTTTAAAACCCGAATCTTAAAGTTTCAGACGACCTCGTTTTTATCCGAAAACCGCCCCCTCTCCCGTCTGGCGGGAGAGGGCTGGGGAGAGGGTGGCTCTATGGAGCAAACTAATTTGATTTTACCCAAAGCCATAGAACCACCCCCATCCTAACCTTCCCCCGCCGGACGGGGGAAGGGACAGGTTGCCGTTGCAGCAATCCGTAGCCCACGAAATCTGCCATTTATAGTGGATTAACTTTAAACCAGTACGGCGTTGCCTCGCCTTGCCGTACTATCTGTACTGTCTGCGGCTTCGTCGCCTTGTCCTGATTTAAATTTAATCCACTATAACCATCTAAATTGGGCAGTATCCGTACATTCATATCTCGGGCAAAGCCCACGCTACGGGTTCGGTTTGCTCCAAGTATGCATCGATTCAATAAGAAGGTCGTCTGAAAACCCAAACTTCAAGTTTTCAGACGACCTTTCGTACCATGACAAGATAGTCGGCTTATGCTGCTGAATTTTGATGAATCAGGCAGCCCATGTACAGATTGCCATCTTTCTGCCAGCCGAACAATTGGTTTTGCTGGTCGCCGTTTTCAGCCATCAAGCCCAAAGTCAGCCAGTGGCTTTCTCGCGGAAGTTGACCTGTATAGGGTTCGGGCGTGTGTATCAGGGGCAGGTCGAAATTATCGTTCCAGCTGACGCCTGCTTGGCGAAGTTTGCCGACGTATTGTTGCGTATCTTTAGGCGGTGCGGTAAACCAGGCGGCATGGACGGTGCGGTTTTTCAAAGCGTAATCGGCGTAGTGTCCGAAAGATTTGTTTTGCGCCGTTTCGTCGGACAAGGAGATGGCAATCGGACGCTGCAAAACCGCTTTGACGGGCAATTTGTTCTGTTTGGCGGCATAAGGCGAGGCAAACGCCAGCCAAGTTGCGTTTTCTGTAAACTCAGCATCTGAAGCGTCTTCGTTCAGCCATGCCGAAAAAATCACATGGATGCCTTCAAATTGACGGTTTTCCACCCAATCGCCCATCAAACTTTCGCTATCGGACAAAGGCTTGATAGTCGCGCGGACACCCGCCATTTCGGCGATTTCTTCAAATCTCTGCTGCCAGTTCAAATACGCTTCTTCGTCCGGTGCATCGATGTGCAGGGTCACAGGCTGCCGATATTCCGCCAATTCGCTCAATTTTTGGTAAAAATGTTCGGCAACGTAAGGATAGCCGCTGCGCCACAGGTCTTCGTCTTCGTCACGCGGAAACAGAAAAAGATCGGCATTTCGTCCGCCTGAGGCTTGGGTAATGACGTCCGGCAGCGACAAGGGTTCGGGCAGGATGGTATGCGAATCGACCAATACGATGCTTCTTTGCGCCCAATCCGTCCATTTTTTGCGGATATTCGCTTTTTCGGTTTCCCAAGCATCTGCCGCCGCGCTGCGGTTCATTGACAAGATAAAGCGGTACAGCAAAGCCGCGCCCCAAACGCCAACCGGTATCAACAGATAAAACGGGCTGATTTTCAGCCACAACACAACAATCAACGCCGCAATGAAAAGCAAAGCCAATACCGTCAGCCATACCCAAGGGGTATTCCACTTGCTGTTTTTGCGGGCGACGATGGTATCGGGGATATCAGGAATAGACCAGTACATAATCTTCAGATATTGATTTGAAATAAATGGAATGAGTATAACAGCAAAAAAGCCAAATGTTTTTCCAAACTTGATTTCAGGTATCTTTTTCCCGCCAAACGGATTGACCGGAAACCCCTGCCCGATGTTTTTCAGACGACCTTTTGAGCCGGATAGAAAAAAACACCGACATCGCGTAAAATATGCGCAAATTTTGTGATTCAATCAGGTCGTCTGAAACAGATTGCGCCTGATTTATTTTTCCGGAAAACACCATGAGCGAACAAAACAATCCGCAAACCGAGCCGCAGTTGGATGAAAACCAAATCATCGCCCTGCGCCGCGAAAAACTGCACAACATCCGCCAACAGCGCATTGCCTATCCCAACGACTTCAAGCGCGACAGCTTTGCCGCCGATTTGCACGCCCGATACGGCGAAATCGGCAAAGAAGAACTCGACCCGCAAGCCGTCCCCGTTAAAATTGCCGGCCGCATGATGCTGAAGCGTCAAATGGGCAAGGCGAGCTTTGCCACCATTCAAGACGTGACCGGTCAAATCCAGCTTTATCTGAACAACAAAGGCGTGAGTCAGGAAGTTTTGGACGATTTCAACCATTGGGACTTGGGCGACATCGTCGGCGCGGAAGGCACTTTGTTCAAAACCAACCACGGCGAATTGACCGTGCGCGTGTCCGACATCCGCCTGCTGTCCAAATCCCTGCGCCCGCTGCCCGACAAACACAAAGGCTTGAGCGATCAGGAAACCAAATACCGCCAACGCTACGTCGATTTGATTGCCAACGAAGAATCGCGCAATACGTTTATCAAACGCAGCCAAATCATCCAATCCGTGCGCAATTTCATGGTGAACGAGCATTATCTCGAAGTCGAAACCCCGATGATGCACCCGATTCCCGGCGGCGCGACGGCGAAACCGTTCGTGACCCATCACAACGCCTTGGACATCCCGCTCTACCTGCGCATCGCCCCCGAACTGTATCTGAAACGCCTGGTGGTCGGCGGTTTGGAACGCGTGTTCGAGATCAACCGCAGCTTCCGCAACGAAGGCATGTCCGTGCGCCACAACCCCGAATTCACCATGATTGAATTCTACGAAGCCTTCTCCGACTACGAACGCATGATGCAGATGGCGGAAGACATCATCCGCAACGCATCGCGCACGGTCAACGGCACGGCGAAAATCAGCTACAACGGCAAAGAAGTCGATTTGGAAAGCCCGTTCGAACGCCTGACCATTCTCGAAGCCATCAAAAAATACAATCCGCACTACACCGACGAGCAGTTGAACGATGCGGAGTGGCTGAAAAAAGAAATCGTCAAACACGGCGAAAGCCTGCCGCCGTCCCCCGGCATCGGCAGCCTGCAGCTTGCCCTGTTTGAAGGTTGTGCCGAGGGCAAACTGTGGGACCCGACTTTCATTGTCGATTACCCGGTCGAAGTGTCCCCGTTGGCACGCGCTTCGGATACGAAACAAGGCCTGACCGAGCGTTTCGAATTGTTCGTTGTCGGCCGCGAGCTGGCAAACGGCTATTCCGAGTTGAACGACCCCGAAGACCAAGCCGAACGCTTCAAATCGCAAGTGGCGCAAAAAGACGCGGGCGACGACGAAGCCATGCACTACGATGCCGACTACATCCGTGCGATGGAATTTGGTCTGCCACCAACAGGCGGTTGCGGCATCGGCATCGACCGATTGGTGATGCTGTTGACCGATTCTCAAACCATCCGCGACGTGATTCTGTTCCCGCAGATGCGTCCCGAATAAGGTAGGCAGATAATAAAGAAAAGGTCGTCTGAAAACCGGAAGATTGGTTTTCAGACGACCTTTTTGTTGAAGCTAAACCTAATTCAGTCTTTGTTTTTCAATTGTCTTATAGTGGATTAAAATTGCAATGATACGGTGTTGCCAACGCCCTTATGTACTACCCGTACACGGCGGGCGTTGCCGCCTTGTCTCATTTTTATTTTAATCCACTATAAGCTCCGTATGCCGTATGCGCTGAGGTAGCTGCAAGCGGTTTTGCCGGAGGTAACGGAGCGGACGGGTGATGGATTCGCAAACCATCCGTGATGTCTGTTCACGCAAATGCGCCTCGAATAAAGTCAGCAAAGAAAAAGGTCGTCTGAAAGATAAGTCTTATTTTCAGACGACCTTTTGTTCAAGCTAAACCTGATTCAGATTCAGCCTCTGTTTTTCAACCGTCCATGCAACTCCTGCACGCTGTACACGCCCAGATGGTCGCGGCTTTTTGCGCCTTCGCTCATGGCTTCGCCGCCGGCGATGGTGGTGTATTGCGGCACGCGTTGGGTGAGGGAGGTGCGGCGGATGCTGTGGCTGTCGGCGATGGATTGTGCCGAGCTGCTGACGGTGTTGACCACCAGGGCGATTTCGCCGTTTTTAATCGCGTCCACGATGTGCGGGCGGCCTTCCTGCACTTTGTTTACCGCCTGCACGATGATGCCGTGCTCTTTCAGGTATTCGGCGGTGCCGCGTGTGGCGCAGACGCCGTAGCCGAGTGCTTGGAAGTTTTGCGCGGTTTTGACGATGAGCGGTTTGTCTTCGTCGCGCACGGCGAGGAAGATTTTGCCGGTCGGGTTCAGGCGTTCGCCTGCACCGAGTTGGGCTTTGTAGTAGGCTTCGCCGAAGCTTGCGCCCACGCCCATCACTTCGCCGGTGGAGCGCATTTCGGGGCCGAGGATGGTGTCCACGCCGGGGAATTTGATGAAGGGGAACACGGCTTCTTTAACGGCATAAAAATCGGGGACGACTTCTTTTTCCACGCCTTGCTCTTGCAGGGAAATGCCTGCCATGCAGCGTGCGCCGACTTTGGCGAGCGGCACGCCGGTGGCTTTGGAGACGAAGGGGACGGTGCGGCTGGCGCGTGGGTTCACTTCCAACACGAACACCACGCCGTCCTGTACGGCAAACTGTACGTTCATCAGGCCGACCACGCCCAGCGCGTACGCCATGGCTTTGGTTTGGCGGCGGATTTCGTCTTGGATTTCTTCGCTGAGCGAGTAAGGCGGCAGCGAGCAGCCGGAGTCGCCGGAGTGGATGCCTGCCTGTTCGACGTGCTGCATGATGCCGCCGATAACGACGTCTTTGCCGTCTGAAACGCAGTCCACATCGACTTCAATCGCGTTGTTCAGGAAGAAGTCGAGCAACACGGGGCTGTCTTCGGACACTTGCACGGCTTCGCGCATGTATTTTTGCAGCTCTTCGGCGGAGTGGACAACCTGCATGGCGCGGCCGCCGAGGACGTAAGACGGGCGCACGACCAGCGGATAGCCGATTTCTTCGGCTTTGACGAGTGCTTCTTCTTCGTTGTGGGCGATGCGGTTGGGCGGTTGGCGCAAGCCTAAGTCGTTCAACACTTTTTGGAAGCGTTCGCGGTCTTCGGCGGCGTCGATGCTGTCGGCGGACGTGCCGATGATGTTCACGCCGTTTTCAACCAGCGCGTTGGCGAGTTTGAGCGGGGTTTGGCCGCCGTAATGCACAATCACGCCCCACGGGTTTTCGGTGCGGACGATTTCCAACACGTCTTCCAGCGTCAGCGGCTCGAAATACAGGCGGTCGCTGGTGTCGAAGTCGGTGGACACGGTTTCGGGGTTGCAGTTGACCATGATGGTTTCAAAGCCCGATTCGCGCAGGGCGAGCGCCGCGTGAACGCAGCAATAGTCAAACTCGATGCCCTGACCGATGCGGTTCGGGCCGCCGCCGAGAATCATCACTTTTTTACGGTCGGAAGGACGCGCTTCGCATTCTTCTTCGTAAGTGGAATAGAGGTAGGCGGTTTCGGTGGCGAACTCGGCGGCGCAGGTATCGACGCGTTTATACACCGGATGCAGCTTCAGCGCGTAGCGGTGTTCGCGCACTGCTTTTTCTTTTACGCCTAAAAGCTGCGCGATGCGTTTGTCGGAGAAGCCTTTGCGTTTCAGACGACGTAAGGCGGCGAAATCCAAATCTTGCAGGCAGCCTGCACTGACCTGCCGTTCCTCTTTCACCAAGTCTTCGATTTGTGCCAAGAACCAAGGGTCGATGGCGCAGATTTCGTGGATTTCTTCCAGCGTGAAGCCCGCGCGGAATGCGTCTGCCACAAACAGCATACGCTCAGGGCCGGGGTTCGCCAGTTCGCGGCGGATTTCCGCTTTGTCGGAGCTTCTCGGATTGAAGCCGCACAAGCCCGTTTCCAAGCCGCGCAGGGCTTTTTGGAAACTTTCCTGAATGGTGCGGCCCATCGCCATCACTTCGCCCACCGATTTCATCTGCGTGGTCAGGCGGTCGTCTGCGGCAGGGAATTTTTCAAACGCAAAACGCGGGATTTTGGTTACCACATAGTCGATGGAAGGCTCGAACGACGCGGGCGTGCGGCCGCCGGTGATGTCGTTGCGCAACTCGTCCAGCGTAAAGCCGACCGCCAGCTTCGCCGCCACCTTCGCAATCGGGAAGCCCGTCGCTTTAGAAGCCAGTGCGGACGAACGGCTCACGCGTGGGTTCATCTCAATCACAATCATCTCGCCGTTTTCAGGGTTCACCGCAAACTGCACGTTCGAGCCGCCCGTGTCCACGCCGATTTCGCGCAATACCGCTAAGCTTGCGTTGCGCATGATTTGGTATTCTTTGTCCGTCAGCGTTTGCGCCGGCGCAACCGTAATCGAGTCGCCCGTATGCACGCCCATCGGGTCGAAGTTTTCAATTGAGCAGATAATGATGCAGTTGTCGGCCTTATCGCGCACCACTTCCATCTCGTACTCTTTCCAGCCGAGCACGGACTGCTCAATCAACAGCTCATGTGTGGGCGACGCATCGAAACCGCGTTCGCAAATCGCCAAAAACTCGTCTTTATTGTAGGCAATGCCGCCGCCCGAACCGCCCATGGTGAAAGACGGGCGAATCAGCGTCGGGAAGCCGACCTGTTCCTGCGCCGCCAAGGCTTCGTTCATCGTGTGGCAGACAAAAGATTTCGGGCAGGAGAGGCCGATTTTCTCCATCGCCTCCTTAAAGCGGCCGCGGTCTTCCGCCTTGTCAATCGCGTCTTCCGTCGCGCCGATTAACTCGACATTGTATTTCGCCAGCACACCGTTGCGCGCCAAATCCAGCGCACAGTTCAGCGCGGTCTGGCCGCCCATCGTGGGCAGAATCGCATCAGGCCGCTCCTTGGCGATAATCTTCTCCACCGTCTGCCACATAATCGGCTCGATGTAGGTAACATCCGCCATTTCAGGGTCGGTCATAATCGTGGCGGGGTTGGAATTCACCAGAATGACTTTGTAGCCTTCTTCACGCAAAGCCTTGCAGGCCTGTGCGCCCGAATAGTCAAATTCGCAGGCCTGACCGATAACGATAGGGCCGGCGCCGATGATAAGGATAGATTTTAGGTCGGTACGTTTGGGCATGGGTTAATCCTTAGTTAAATTTAATGTATTGTATATTTTTCTAATCTTGAAAAGCATACGTATCCAAATATCAATCTCTGTTTGAGTTACATGTGAACTTAATTCTTGTTTTAACTGATTTCGAGTTTGATTAATGTATTGTCTTATTTGTTTTCCAGCGACTAATATTTCTTGTATTTCAATATTATTAGGTTTATTTAATTTAGATGAAATATTAACAAAATCATTATATGAAGAATGAAGTGATAGACTTCGAGTTCTATTTAACCAAGTTTGTAT
>CAUOMQ010000066.1:0-13691 GCA_963456805.1 uncultured Neisseria sp.
TGGTTAAACCTTCAAAGTTGAGTATTGTACTATTTTATTTTTAATTGACTATAAAACGGATACTGTGACGTTTTCAGACGACCTCTTGCCGTCATTCCCAAGTTCAAATCCAATCAAAACGATTCATCCGCCCGCAGATAACGCCATTTGCCGGGCGGCAGTTTGCCCAGTTTGACTTTACCCATCCGAATCCGCTTCAGCCCGACGACGCGCAAACCGACGAGTTCGCACATACGGCGGATTTGCCGCTTTTTGCCCTGTTTCAACACGAAACGCAGCTGGTCTTCGTTTTGCCATTCTACTTTGGCGGGGCGCAGTTTCTCGCCGTCCAAACTCAATCCGTGGTTGAGCAAGGCAAGTCCTTTTTCGTCCAATTTGCCGCGTACGCGCACCAGATATTCTTTTTCACTGCCGCTGTTTTCGCCGATAAGCTGCTTGGCGATGCGGCCGTCCTGCGTCAACACCAGCAGTCCGACGGAATCGATGTCCAGCCGACCGGCGGGCGCCAAGCCGAATTTGTGTTTTTCGCTGAACGGAATACGGCTGTCGTCGCCTTCCCAACGGTTGTCGGCGGTAATCAGCTCGGCGGCGGATTTGTAGCCTTTTTCCGCCTGCGCGCTGACGTAGCCGACGGGCTTGTTGAGCAGGATGGTAACGCGCTCCGCCTGTTTTTCATGCGCCTGCCGGTTGAGGTCGATGCGGTCGCGTTCGGTTACTTTCTGACCGAGTACGGCGGTTTGCCCGTTAACCTTGACCCAGCCTTGCTCGATGTAGCTGTCCGCCTCGCGGCGCGAGCATAAGCCCAATTGCGCCATACGTTTGGAAAGGCGCATAGTTTCGTTTGAATCGTGTTCCATAATGGTTTGCCTGAAAAGAATGAATCAGATTATAAAGCCAAACCGTCATTTTCCCTACCGACATTATCGACATACCGCCCATCTTACGGACGCGCGAAATGCCCGCCCATGTCGAATAAATACCGCCAAGCCCGTTTTATGACAAAGGTCGTCTGAATCAAACTATACTTTCAGACGACCTTTTTCAAACACGGAGCTTATCCATGTCCATCCGTCTGACCACGCTGTCGCTTATTCTCGCCGCCACAGCCTGCACGCCCACCGTTTCCCCATCGGCAGAAACTTCACCGACCGTCACCAAATCCGCCATCGATACCGCCTACTGGACTGAACAGCCCTATTGCAGCGGCCGCTATCAATTACGCCTGCCGTCCAAACGCCGTCATGGCAGTACGCACCTTGATTACAACGGCTGGAGCGTGATGGTTATGTTTAACGACTGGGATAGAAACGTTAGGACTATCAATAGGTTTAAACGTAGTGGTTATGATGGAACAGATATTGTCGTTGATACCCGCACCCTGATTCCGGATCGGGCAATGATGCAGGTAACGCGCGGGGGATTTCATTGGGAAAACATTATCGGGAAAGACGGTATGCCCTACGAAGCCGACTTATATTTCAAACTGGATAATGATGACGCCTATATCGTACGCAGTTTTTTCTATATCCCTGCCGACAATAAGAAAGCCCCTGCCAACTGGAAAGCCCAAGAAAAAGAAGCAATAAACACCATTGAGAAAAAATTCCGTCAAGAAATCCTCAATGGATTGAAAACCAGGCAGGAATTTGAAGTACCAAATAAACACGGCATTTGCCTGATAGGCGGTTTTATTGCGGACGACGGCAAAAAAACGTTTGAGGTTCATAGCACTGTCGAATTTGCCAAACAACACGATATGAGTCTGGAAATCATGCACGGTGATGTGTTGAAAGCGGGCGAAGCGACGCTGCTGAAACGCAAAGTTGATCCAGAAAAAGGCTTATTAGTTAAAGCGTTAACCCGCACCATCCGCCAAGGCAAACGCACCATCAACGGTATGTCGGGCGAGGAAAAATTGGTGAAATGGGGCGGCAACAAATATATGTTCTTTTGGGAACGCGACGGTGGCGATCCGCGCATCATGATGCAGTTCGGCACAGAGAAAAAAGACGGGACGAAGCGCAGCGAAGCTGAAGTCCTTGCCATTTGGGATACGGTTTTGCCGACCTTGAAGCCTGTGAAGCCATAGCGATGGAAAAGGTCGTCTGAAAATGTTTTTCAGACGACCTTTTTACTGAAAAGCAACTTATCGCGGCTCTTGCCGAGAGGGAGGAAATCGGGATGAATATAGTGGATTAAATTTAAATCAGGACAAGGCGACGAAGCCGCAGACAGTACAGATAGTACGGAACCGATTCACTTGGTGCTTCAGCACCTTAGAGAATCGTTCTCTTTGAGCTAAGGCGAGGTAACGCCGTCCTGGTTTAAATTTAATCCACTATATCGTTGGATACGAAGCAGAAAAACCTACACCCTCCCCTTTCGTTTGACGGCGGAGAGAAAATCCCGAAGCGGGTCATGCAGACAAATCATGCTTTTTTGCAGCACAAACAAAAAACCTGCCGTTTTCGGCAGGTTTTTTATCGGATGACTCGCTGTATTACAGGCCGCTCAGACGGGCGGTGTCGTGTGCAATCATCAATTCTTCGTTGGTCGGGATAACAACGGCGACGGCTGCGCTGTCGGCAGTCGTAATCACGCCGGCGTTACCGAAGCGGGCTTTCAGGTTGGCTTCGTGGTCGGCTTTCAGACCGAGGAAGCCCAAGTAGCCGAGTACGCGCTCGCGGATGATGTCGGAGTTTTCGCCGATACCGCCGGTGAAGACGAGCACGTCCAGGCCGCCGGCTGCCACAGCCATGCTGCCGATGTATTTGGCGAGGCGGTAGATGAAGACGTCCAGGGCGAGTTTTGCGCCGGGATGGCCTTTGCCGGATTCTTCTTCGATGGTACGGCAGTCGTTGGACAGGCCGGACAAGCCGAGCAGGCCGGATTTTTTGTTCAGCATGTCGGTGATTTGGGTAATGGTCATGTTGGCGTTTTCAGCGAGGAAGCCGAAGACTGCGGGATCGATGTCGCCGCTGCGCGTACCCATCACGAGGCCTTCCAGCGGGGTCAGGCCCATGCTGGTATCGCGTGATTCGCCGTTGGCGACGGCGGTAATGGACGCGCCGTTACCCAAGTGGGCAATCACCATGCGCAGGTCTTTTTTGTCTTTGCCGAGGAAGCGTGCGGTTTCGTCGGCAACGAAGCGGTAGCTGGTACCGTGTGCGCCGTAGCGGCGCAAGCCGTATTTTTCATACAGTTCATGCGGAATCGCGTATGTGTAGGCGTGTTCCGGCATGGTTTGGTGGAAGGCGGTGTCGAAAACGACGACGTTGGGCAGGCCTTTGAAAATGCTTTGCGCGGCACGCAGGCCCAAGAGGTGCGCGGGGTTGTGCAGCGGGGCGAGTGGGATACATTTTTCGATGCCGGCGATGACTTCGTCGTCAACGAGGATGGATTCGCTGTACAGTTCGCCGCCGCTGACGACGCGGTGGCCGATGGCGCCGATGCGGCTGTCGAGGCCGTGGGCTTTGAGTTCTTCCATCAGGGCTTCAACTGCGCCGGTGTGGTCGGGCTTGGCGGACAGGTCGACTTTGTGTTTTTCGCCGTTTACTTTGAACGTGATGTAAGCGTCGGGCAGGTTGAGTTTTTCGGCAAGGCAGCTGAGCAGGACTTCGCCGCTGTCGTTATCCAGCACGGCGCCTTTGAGGGATGAGCTGCCGCAGTTCAAAACTAAGATGAGTTTTTGGGTCATTTGTTGTGGCTCCTGGATGTTTCAGACGACCTGTGCGGGCAGTATCGGCAATCTGTTCTTTGTCGTGGATATACCGCCAAACATCTCCCGCAGACATAGTGGATGCGTTGAGGTTCGAGCCGGGCATCTGCGCGGCAGGCCGTATCGGTTGGTGGCGTAAAATCTATGAAAGAAAAATGACTGCTACATTCGGAAGGGGCAACTTTATGAATATTGCTTTCCGTGTGGTTTCTGCCGCCGCCGGTTGGACGGGGTCGTCTGAAATCGGTTGATGAATGTAAACCGCGCTATTCTAGCAAAAAACGGGGGCGGCTGCTTGGCTTAATGTTTGACTTGGAGCAGGCGGAAAGCGATAAAGGAAGATATTGATGTTTAAAGGGAAACGGTTGGTTTTCAGACGACCTGTCGAACGCGGGGGCGTAAAGCCCTTTGCAGGGGCGTGTCAAACTGTTACATTTAGAAAGTTTTTGTATTCACTATGTCGTCTGAAAACAGCGGCAGCCTTTTAAGATTCTTTGATATGCACTATTTCAGTATCCATACGCAACAAGGCGCCCATGTGGGCTTTTTCATCATGCTGCCGGATGATGAATCCGAAACTCAGCCGCAGAGCGGGCGTTTCGCTGTCAAGCTGCAAAGTGAAGAAGGCGTGGCGGCGGAGGTTTTGGCGCCTTTCGGGCAAACCGAGATTCCGCAATATTGGCGCGTCGTGAAAGACCGTATCGAACTGTTTTTTGACAATGCCCCCGTCGGCTCGCTGCGCAACGAATATCTGACCGTATCGGGACAGACTTTTGTCTTAACCGATTTGACCGGAGCGATGTGATGGAAAGTATGTTTATCTTAGTACCCATCAGCATTATCTTGGCGTTTGCCATCGGCTATTTTTTCTGGTGGTCAGGCAAAAACGGGCAGTTTGACGATCTCGAAGGACCGGCACACCGCATTCTGATGGACGACGATTCCACCGACAAACTGCTTGAAAACGAAATAGAAAAAGAAGAACAAGAATCCAAAAAATGAGCCTCAAAAAAGACAATCTGAATTTCCCGACCAGCCGCCGTTTCGCCCCATTATTCGGCACGCAGTTTCTGGGCGCGTTCAACGACAATATGTTCAAAACCGCGCTGTTTGTGATGATCAGCTTCTACGGTTTGGGCAAAAACGACTTCCTGCCCGCCAGCCAAATGCTGAACTTGGGCGCGTTGCTGTTTATCCTGCCGTATTTCCTGTTTTCCGCACTGTCGGGACAACTGAGCACCAAATTCGACAAAGCCGTCTTGGCGCGATGGATCAAAGTATTGGAAATCGTCATCATGGCGGTGGCGGCGTTCGGCTTCTATATCCAGTCCGCCCCGCTGCTCTTGATCTGCCTGTTTTGCATGGGCGCGCAATCGACGCTGTTCGGCCCGCTGAAATACGCCATCCTGCCCGATTATCTCAACGACAAAGAGCTGATTATGGGCAACAGCCTGATCGAATCAGGAACGTTCATCGCCATTTTGTTCGGTCAGATTTTAGGCACGTCCGTCGCAGGCTTGCCGCCCTCCGTCGTCGGCATCTTAGTCTTGCTCGTCGCCATCGGCGGCACGTTGACCAGCTTCTTCATGCCTAACGTCCCCGCCAAAGCCCCCAACACCAAAATCGAATGGAACATCGTCAAAGGCACGCACGCGCTCCTGCGCGAAACCGCGCAATATGATTCCGTCTTCACATCCATCATCGGCATTTCATGGTTTTGGTTTATCGGCTCGGTGTACACCACCCAACTGCCGACTTTCACGCAAATCCATTTGGGCGGCAACGACAACGTCTTCAACCTCATGCTCGCCCTATTCTCCATCGGCATCGCCGCCGGCTCGGTGTTGTGCGCCAAACTCAGCCACGAACGCCTGCTCTTGGGCTTGGTAACCGTCGGCACGACCGGTTTGACCGTATTCGGCTTGATTTTGGTATGGCTGACCCAAGGGCAACGCTTTACCGAACTCAACGGCATCACCTGGTTCCTGTCGCAAGGCATGGCGTATCCCGTCATGCTCGTCATGACGCTGATCGGCTTCTTCGGCGGCTTCTTCTCCGTCCCGCTCTACACTTGGCTGCAAACCGCCAGCAGCGAATCCTTCCGCGCCCACGCCGTCGCCGCCAACAACATTATCAATGGCGTGTTCATGGTATCGGCTGCCATTTTAAGCGCGGTACTCTTGATGCTGTTCGACAGCATTTCCCTGCTTTACCTGATCGTCGCCATCGGCAATATCCCCTTGATTGTTTACCTGATCCAGCGCGAACCCCGTTTCTTAAACGATATGGGCAAGATATTTCACAATATCGGCAAACGGTAAGCCTAAGCTTAAGAAAGGTCGTCTGAAACCCGAAATCTCGGTTTCAGACGACCTTTTTTTGAATCCGTCCAAAGCGGTCGGTATTCAATTATGAAGTCAGCGCAGCTTTGAGAATTTTATTGACTTCACCCATATCGGCCTTGCCCGCCAACTGGGTTTTCAACACGCCCATGGCTTTGCCCATGTCAGCCATTCCGGAAGCTCCGGTCATGGCGATTACGGTTTCCACGGCAGTGCGGATTTCTTCGGCAGACATCATTTGCGGCAGGTAGCGGTGCAGGATTTCGATTTCGGCATTTTCTTTGTCTGCCAAGTCCTGACGGCCTGCTTCAGCGTAGATGTTGGCGCTGTCTTTGCGCTGTTTGACCATTTTGGTGATGATGGCAATCACTTTGCCGTCATCGGCTTCGGTGCGCTCGTCCACTTCAAATTGTTTGATGGCGGCATTGATGAGGCGGATGGTGCTTAAAGCAGTTTGATCTTTGGCACGCATCGCGGTTTTCATGTTTTCGGTTAATTGTGCTTTCAGGCTCATGGGATGACTTTCGGGAAAAGATGGAAGATGGTATTGCACATACTGCCTTAGGGATTCTCTATTTTTCAGACGACCCCTTGCCTTACAGGTCGTCTGAAAAACAAAACACACCGCAGGTCAAGCCTTGCGGTGTGTTTCGGCATCACAGGGCAGACCTGCAATTGATATTTAGTACATTTTAGGAGGCAGTTGTTGGCTGCGCAGGCGTTTTTGCAGGCGTTTTACGGCTGCGGCTTTTTTGCGTTTGCGCTCGGTAGTTGGTTTTTCGTAAGCTTCACGGGCGCGCAGCTCGGTCAACAGACCGGTTTTTTCTACGGCACGTTTGAAACGGCGCATGGCTACTTCGAAGGGTTCGTTTTCTTTAACGCGGATTGCAGGCATTTTATTTCCTTTAAATTGAATTCTGGTTTCAAACCGCCGAAAGGGATAAAGGTAAAAGGGGCGGTTTGTCAAAAAATGGTTATTTGTATCTCGGGTGTCTTGCGACCGGCGGGATACGCGCCGTGATGTAAACATCACCTCCTAACAAGTCGGCTTGGGCGCCGGATATGCCGTCGATGCGGCTGCAAATGAATTGCGGGATTATCTTTGATTGCGTCGTTCCTGTCAAGTTTGAAGGTCGTCTGAAAACCTTGAATATCGGTTTTCAGACGACCTTTGTGGTATTTCGCGCGTCTTGCTGATTTTGTTTTTGATTTTAAGAAAACTTAAACCCTATCAGGCGGCAAAACGGCATCGGCTTTACCGCCCTTCTTCCGTTAGCTTCGAACCACTTTGCGCACTTGGGGAATGGCGTGCAGGTTGTGAATAATTTGGTTGATTTGCGCCAAGTCCTTCACTTTGATGATGAACTTGAATTCGACAAAGCCTTCCGTACCTGCCAGCGCTTTGTTGGGGGTTTCGACGGACTCGATGTCCGCGCCGGAGTTAGAGATGGCTTGCGCCATAAGGGCGAGCAGGCCGTGGGCGTCTTCGGATTGGATACTGAGTCCGGTGCGGTAGGTATGGCTGCCTATGCCTTCCCAGTTCGCATCAAGCTGCTGTTCGGGGTCGGATTTGAGCAGGGTCGGACAGGTATCGCGGTGGATAATCATGCCTTTGTCTTTGACCAAAAGGGCGCGGACGGAATCGCCCGGGACGGGGTGGCAACATTCGGCAAAATGGATGCGGCCGGTTTCTTGGTCGTTGACTTTGATGGGGCTGAGTTTGACTTCGCTGCCGAAGTGCTGCCCTGCCAGTTCGGCGATGTGCATGGCGACGTACACGGGCAGGGTATGCCCCATACCGACGTTGTAGAGGACTTCTTCAAACGAGGTTTGTTTGTCGTTGAGGTCGGCGAGGTATTTTTCTTTGAGGTCGTCTGAAAGCAATACGTCTTTGGGCAACAGGCTGGACAGGGCTTTTTGCAGGAGGTTTTCGCCGAGGACGATGGCGTCGTGGCGGTTGAGGTTTTTGACGTATTGGCGGATGGCGCTGCGCGCGCGGCTGGAAACGGTGAAATTCAGCCATGCCGGATTGGGCTTGGCGTGTTCGGAAGTGATGATTTCAACGGAATCGCCGGTTTTGAGTTTGGTACGCAGGGGCATCATGGTGTTGTTGATGCGGGCGGCAACGGTTTTGTGGCCGATGTCGGTGTGGACGGCGTAGGCGAAGTCTATGGGCGTCGATCCTTTAGGCAGGGTGAGGATTTTGCCTTTGGGCGTCAGGATGTAGACTTCGTTGGGGAACAGGTCGACTTTGACGTGTTCGAGGAATTCGATGGCGTTCGCGCTGCTGGCTTGCAAATCAAGGATGTTTTTGAGCCATTGGTTGGTATGGAGGACGGCTTGATCGACGGTGTTTTCGCCGGATTTGTATATCCAGTGTCCTGCGATGCCGCCTTCGGCTACGGCATCCATTTCGCGTGTGCGGATTTGGACTTCAATGGGCAAGCCGTAAGGACCGACCAGGGTCGTGTGCAGGCTTTGGTAGCCGTTGCTCTTCGGGATGGCGATATAGTCTTTGAAGCGGCCGGGTTTGGGCTGATAGAGATTGTGCAGCGCGCCCAGTGCGGCGTAACACGCGGGAATGCTGTTGACGATGACGCGGAATCCGTAAATGTCCATGACTTCGGCAAATCGCAATTTTTTCGCCAACATTTTTTGATGGATGCTGTACAGGTTTTTTTCCCGACCTTTGATTTTGGCTTCGATGTTCGCACCGACCAAACGCTGACTGAAGGCGCGCAAAACTTTGCCGACGACGTCGCGGCGGTTTTTGCGGCTGTTGTCCATCGCTTTTTTAAGGGTTTCGTAGCGATTCGGGTGGAGGTTTTGAAACGATAAATCCTGAAGCTCTTGGTAGGCGTTGTTCAAGCCGATGCGGTTGGCGATTTGGGCGTAAATTTCGAGGGTTTCTTTGGCGATGCGGCGGCGTTTGTCGGGACGCATGGAGCCGAGCGTGCGCATATTGTGCAGGCGGTCGGCGAGTTTGACGACGATCACGCGCACATCTTTGGTCATGGCGAGGATGAGCTTGCGGAAACTTTCCGCCTGATGCTCGGCATGATCTTCAAATTTGAGTTTTTCGAGTTTGGAAAGCCCGTCCACCATCTCGGAGATGGTTTCGCCGAATTCTGCCGCCATTTCGATTTTGGATACGCCCGTGTCTTCGAGTACGTCGTGCATCACGCCCGCGCACAAGCCTTGTATGTCCATGTGCCACAATGCAAGTTGCGTGGCGACGGCAAGGGGGTGGGTAATGTAGGGTTCGCCGCTTTTACGGGTTTGTCCGTCATGGGCGTAAAAGGCGTAGGCGACGGCTTTTTCAAGCTCGGCCTGTTCGGATGGGCTGAGATAGGAGGCGGTGCGGAACAAAAGTTCGCGTGCTTCGGCAGTCAGCGCGTCGTAGGGGGCAGTGGGCTGGGGGGCGGGCATTTCAGACGGCCTTCGGTGTGTGCTTTGTTTTGAGCCGTCAGACTGTATCGGTCGGATGTCGCGCCGATACAATCCGCGCGGCGGTTGGGCAGGTTTTGCCTGCCGGTATTATTTGTTGCGGGTCAGCAGTTCGGTACCGATTTGACCGGCGGCGATTTCGCGCAGAGCGGTAACGGTCGGTTTGTTGTTGCGGATGTCGTCAACCATAGGAGCGTTGCCGTTTTCAAGCTGGCGCGCGCGGCGGGCGGCGACGAGGGTCAGGTCGAAATGATTGGGGATTTTGCCTGTGCAGTCTTCAGTGGTGATACGGGCCATATGTTTGCTTTCTTTCTATTAATTTGTGATGGAATGTAAATGCGTATTTTCGCTGTTTTTCAGGAATTTTCCAACAGGTTTGAGATAAATCCTTGCTGGGAAGATTTTTTCAGACGACCTGCTTTGATGATGTGGAGCAAATCGGCTTCTGCCCTGTCCAAATCATCGTTGACGACAATATAGTCAAACAGGACGGATTGTTCGATTTCGTGACGCGCTTTGGAGAGGCGGGTTTGGATGACTTCCTCGCTGTCGGTGCCGCGCCCGATAAGGCGTTCGGCAAGGACTTCGAACGAAGGCGGCAGGATGAAGATGCTGCTGGCTTCGGGCAAGGATTTGCGTACCTGCGCCGCACCTTGCACGTCAATTTCCAAAATCACATCGTAACCCTCTTCGCTAAGGGAATTGACCCCCGCTATGCTGGTTCCGTAATAATTGCCGAAAACGTTTGCGTGTTCGAGAAAGGCTTTCTGTTTGATTAAAGATTCAAATTCCTCTTTCGGAACAAAATGATAATGCACGCCATGCTGTTCGCCTTCGCGCGGCTGGCGGGTGGTGTGCGATACGGAGACGCGCAAATCGGCGTTGTTTTTCAAAAGACGGGAAACCAGCGTGGTCTTGCCCGTGCCGGAAGCGGCGGAGATGATGAAAATATTGCCTTTTTTATGGGGTTTCATGATGTCGGTACCGATGGGATTATCTGTTGATTGTAGCATACGGGGCGTGTAATTTCATGTTCAGACGACCCTTACACACATTCCCAAACGCCGCGTCCATCGGCAGGCAACCTTTTAACGGCGATACCCGCCCTCCGGCAGGAAACCCACGTCTTTCTAAACTCTTGCTATAATTGCCCGATAGACACAATAAGCCCGCAAAGACACACCATGAGTCACACTCCGTTATTAGACACCATCCATCTGCCGCAGGATTTGCGCAGGCTGGATAAAAGCCTGCTGCCGCAGGTTGCCGCCGAATTGCGGGCATTCCTACTCGAATCCGTCGGTCAAACCGGCGGGCATTTCGCCAGCAATCTGGGCGCGGTCGAGCTGACCATCGCCCTGCACTATGTGTATAACACGCCCGAAGACCATTTGGTTTGGGATGTCGGCCATCAAAGCTATCCGCACAAAATCCTCACCGGCCGCAAAAACCGGATGCACACCATGCGCCGCTACGGCGGCTTGGCGGGTTTCCCCAAACGCAGCGAGTCCGAATACGACGCGTTCGGCGTAGGGCATTCCTCCACCTCCATCGGCGCGGCTTTGGGCATGGCGGCGGCAGACAAACTCTTGGGCAGCGACCGCCGTAGCGTCGCCATTATCGGCGACGGCGCGATGACGGCGGGGCAGGCGTTTGAAGCCTTGAACTGTGCGGGCGACATGGACGTGAACCTGCTGGTCATCCTAAACGACAACGAAATGTCGATTTCCCCCAACGTCGGCGCGCTACCGAAATACCTCGCCAGCAACGTCGTGCGCGATATGCGCGGCGTGTTGAGCACCATCAAGGCGCAATCGAGCAAGGTTTTGGACAAGCTGCCCGGCGCGATGGAGCTTGCCCAAAAAGTCGAGCACAAAATCAAAACGCTGGCGGGCGAAGCCGAACACGCCAAGCAGTCGCTGTCTTTGTTTGAAAACTTTGGTTTCCGCTACACCGGCCCCGTGGACGGACACAACGTCGAGCATCTGGTTGACGTGTTGAAAGATTTGCGCGGCCGCAAAGGTCCGCAACTGCTGCACGTCATCACCAAAAAGGGCAACGGCTACAAACTCGCCGAAAACGACCCCGTCAAATATCACGCCGTCGCCAACCTGCCCAAAGACGTTTCAGACGACCTCAAAACCGCAACGTCGTCTGAAAAAGAAAACAAACCCGCCGCCAAACCGACCTATACGCAAGTGTTCGGCAAATGGCTGTGCGACCAGGCGGCGGCAGATTCCCGATTGGCGGCGATTACCCCCGCCATGCGCGAGGGCAGCGGACTGGTCGAATTCGAACAACAATTCCCCGACCGTTATTTCGACGTCGGCATCGCCGAGCAGCACGCCGTTACCTTTGCCGGTGGTTTGGCCTGCGAAGGCATGAAGCCCGTCGTCGCCATTTATTCCACCTTCCTCCAGCGCGCCTACGACCAACTGGTGCACGACATCGCCCTGCAAAACCTGCCCGTTTTGTTTGCCGTCGACCGTGCGGGCATCGTCGGCGCGGACGGCCCGACCCATGCCGGTTTGTACGATTTGAGCTTCTTGCGCTGCGTGCCGAACATGATTATTGCCGCGCCGAGCGATGAAAACGAATGCCGCCTGCTGCTTTCGACCTGCTATCAGGCAGACGCCCCCGCCGCCGTCCGCTATCCGCGCGGCACGGGAACAGGCGTCCCCGTTTCAGACGGCCTCGAAACTGTAGCCATCGGCAAAGGCATCATCCGCCGCCAAGGTGAGAAAACTGCATTCATCGCCTTCGGCAGCATGGTCGCCCCTGCATTGGCGGTTGCCGAAAAACTGAACGCCACCGTCGCCGATATGCGCTTCGTCAAACCGATAGACGAGGAACTCATCGTCCGCCTCGCCCAAAGCCACGACTACATCGTTACCGCCGAAGAAAACGCCGAACAAGGCGGCGCAGGCAGCGCGGTGCTGGAAGTGTTGGCAAAACACGGCATCTGCAAACCCGTCTTGCTTTTGGGTGTTGCCGATACCGTAACCGAACACGGCGACCCGAAAAAACTTTTGGATGATTTGGGCTTGAGTGCCGACGCGATGGAAAAACGCATACGCGGATGGCTGTCGGCGGCTTGAGCTGAAGCTGCAATGGAATAATGCCAATGAATAAGGTCGTCTGAAAACGGATTTTCAGACGATCTTTAATGTATGAACCCTACCCTTTTGAAAGGCGTTTCATTGTTTGATTCAGAGCATGACTGCCAAACGAAAAACCGCCCAGCCCGCGACCAATAGTCCGGCGCACAAACGGATGGCTCTGCGTTGTAAAAGTGTTTTCAATTGCGCTGCAAAAATCCCCATTGCCAACAAATTCGGCAACGTTCCCAGCGCAAAAGCCAACATATACAGCCCGCCCTGCACCGCATTGCCGCTGCCCAAAGCATACAATGAGGCGCTGTATACTAAACCGCAAGGCAGCCAGCCCCACAACATGCCTACGCCGAAACAAGCCGGAACGGATTTAATCGGCAGCAGTCGGTTCAAAATCGGATTCAAACGTTTCCATATCGGTCTGCCTATGCGCTCAATTTGCGTAGCCGCCGTAGAAAGCCCCGCCAGATACAGCCCCAACAGCAACAGCAACACATTCGCCGCAACATACAGACCGTTTTGCAGCCAGCGCGTATCATCCAAAGAAATACCGATTTGTCCGACCAGCCCGACAATCAAACCTATCAATACATAGCTGCTGATGCGTCCCAAATTCAATAGGACAATCAGTCCCAGCCGATTAAGATGCGGCGGAAGCTGCAACGCAAACGCACTACTCAACCCGCCGCACATTCCGACACAATGCGTACCGCCGAAAAAGCCGAGTAGAAACAGAGTGAAAAAGGTGATGTCGTAATTCATTATTGGAAAGGCGATGTATCGATAGAAGTATGATTTGTCAGAAAAACGGAGAATGATATGATGAAAGCCATATCTTTAAATATTTTCAAGAAGTTGCCATCTTGATTTTCGCGTTGATTTTAAACCCATCCATGACTATCTGTCCGCTTTTGCACTGGCTTTCTTGTGATACCGATTTTATCGATGACTTCCACCATCTTCCATCGTCTGCCCAACAAAATTACCCTAGCCTATTTGATATTCGACTGTCCACTTATAGTGGCTTAACTTTAAACCAGTACGGCGTTGCCTCGCCTTGTCGTACTATCT
>CAUOMQ010000067.1:0-13327 GCA_963456805.1 uncultured Neisseria sp.
CTTTGAGCTAAGGCGAGGCAACGCCGTACTGGTTTAAAGTTAATCCACTATAAAACAGATAAATGATTTTCAGGTTCATCGGTTGCTGTTCTTTGTTCAGCGGTACACAGTCACCCGCATCATCCTCGTTCAATTCAGCCGCCCATGCTCTTCCAAACAAAGCCGTCTACAAAGCTATTATTTTGGCAGTTTTCATAAAGTTCTCTGAGAACAAAACTGCTGTTTGCTTGTCCGCATGTGGGCTTCCGTTGACAAAAAATGCAGGCTGATTTTGGACAAGCAGAAGTTACCTCAGTGTGAATATTTATGACCTTGAGGTTTTAGGCTGCCTGAAAAAGACGCGTGCTAACCCTACTTCAACTACTGCAACATTTCCCTGCATCGGGCGATAAGGTCTTCGGGAACATCATCCAAGGCAGACAAAATTTGGAGAGCAAAATCGACAAAAGCCATGCCGTTGGCGGTAATGACGTTGCCGTCCCGCACGGCTTCGCGCTTGGTTTCCACATAAGCCTGCCGGTTAGTGTATTCGGGTAAATCGGCAATGGCAGCCAAGCTGTTGGCGGTGTGGCGGCAGTCGTTTAACAGACCGTTGGCGGCAAGAAAATAGGTGCCTTCACAAATTCCGCCCACAATCTTACCCTGCTGCTTAAACGTGCGAACCAAGTCGGCAATTTTTAGGCGGTTTTCATCGGATAAATCGCGCCACGATTGGGTTGCGCCGTTTAGAATCAAAGCGGCGGTGTCGGTCGGCAGTTCATCCAAGGTTAAATCGGGCTGCACGCGCAGATTACCCATGGATGTTTTCGGATTTCGGTCGGTGGAAACGTAGCGGACGGTATAGCCGGCAAATTGTTGTAAAACAGGAGTCAGCAAAGTGGATTCCCAGTCGGCAAACTGTTCCAAGATAATAACGGCGACGGTTTTCATTGCATTTTCCTTTTCCGGTTTAAAAACGGTTTCAGGCTGCCTGAAAACCCTTTTACCGTTTTCAGCCAGCCTTTATCTTATTTAAGCCAACTTTGCTTTAATCAGTTCCTGCACCTGTGCGGGATTCGCTTTGCCTTTGCTGGCCTTCATCACTTGTCCCACAATCGCATTCAGGGCTTTTTCGTTGCCGGATTTAAATTGTTCCACGGCTTTGGCGTTGTTTGCCAGCACTTCGTCCACCATGGCTTCAATCGCGCCGGTATCGGTCATCTGCTGCAAGCCGTGTTTTTCGATGATTTCGGCGATAGTGGCTTCAGGTTCCGCCCACATGGCTTCAAAGGCTTTTTTCGCCAATTTGCTGCTTAATGTGCCGTCGGCGATTTTGCCCACCAGCGCGGCGAGGCGTGGGGCGGTAATCGGGCTGTCGGCAAGTTCCATGCCTTCTTTGTTCAGCGTGGCGGCGAGTTCGCCGTTCATCCAGTTGGCAGTCAGCTTGCCTTGTCCGCTGGCTTTGGCGGCTTCTTCAAAATAGGCAGCCTGCACGCGGCTGGCAGTGAGCAGGCGCGCGTCGTAGTCGGATACGCCGTAGTCCGCCACGAAACGCGCTGCCATTTCTTTCGGCAGCTCTGGCATTTCTGCTTTGGCTTTTTGCAACTGGTCGTCTGAAATGATGACGGGCAGTAAATCTGGGTCGGGGAAGTAGCGGTAGTCGTGTGCATCTTCTTTCAAACGCATCACGCGGGTTTCGCCTTTTTCCGGGTCGAACAGCATGGTCGCCTGCTGTACTTTGCCGCCGTCTTCCAAAATCTCGATTTGCGCTTCCACTTCGTAATTAATCGCCTGCTCCAAGAAGCGGAAGGAATTGAGGTTTTTAATCTCGCGGCGCGTGCCGAATTCCGCTTGACCTTTCGGACGCACGGATACGTTGGCATCAACGCGGAACGAACCTTCCGCCATATTGCCGTCGCAGATGTCCAGCCATGTTACCAAGCTGTGTAAGGCTTTGGCGTAGGCAACGGCTTCGGCGGCGGAGCGCATTTCGGGTTCGGATACGACTTCCAACAGCGGCGTGCCGGCACGGTTCAGGTCGATACCGGTTGCGCCGTTCAAGCCTTCATGCACGGATTTACCTGCATCTTCTTCCATGTGCGCGCGGGTTACGTTGATGGTTTTCACATCGTCGCCGACCACGATTTCCAGTTTGCCGTGTTCGACAATCGGTAAATCCAACTGGCTGATTTGATAGCCTTTTGGCAAGTCGGGGTAGAAGTAGTTTTTGCGGTCGAACACGTTTTTCTGATTGATTTTCGCATCCAAAGCCAAGCCCAATTTGATGGCTTTTTCAACAACTTCGCGGTTCATCACCGGCAGCACGCCCGGCAGCGCGCATTCCACCACGCTGGCGTGTGCATTGGGTTCCGCACCGAATGCGGTCGATGCACCGCTGAAAATTTTGGATTGGGTGTTGAGCTGGACGTGAATTTCCAAGCCGATTACTGTTTCCCAGGTCATAAGGGGTTCTTTCTTTTGATGTCGATAATATAAAGTGGTCAGCCGTTTTCAGACGACCTGTTTGTTTTTCAAATGGCAAAGGTCGTCTGAAAACGCAGAATCAAGTTTTCTGAAAGCAAGCCTGCATCTCGGCCGCCATGTTATCCAGCATTTGGTAACGTTTGCGGTACATCGAACGCTTTTTACTTTCGATTTCCGCCAAGTCTTTTCGCGGCGGGATTTGCGGCAGATGCCAGTAGCCGTCGCTTTCGAGCGTTGCGCCGTTCTCCTGCCAAAACAGGTCGTAATTCATTTTGACCCGTTTCTTCAGCCGCCAGCGCAGTTTGACCTGATGCTCTTGGGCAATGCCGACAACGCCGCCCAAATTGAGCGATGTCGAAAAATATTGCAGGGCGGTTACCATCAGTTGCTGCGGGCGTAGACCGTGGAGTTGTTTGGTCAGGCTGCGTACAAGGTCTTTAGCTTCTTCCCCCGCAGGGCCTTGGATAGAGGCGGCCAGCAGTTTGCCGTCAACTAAGGCGAAGGTTGTCATGTAGAGACGTTTTCCTTCGTTGTCGCGTAAGGATAGCGACCACATTCCTTCATCCACGCAATTATCGTTCCGGTTCAGCCATAAAGTCAGGCCGTCTGAAAGATGCGCCAGAACGACATGGAATTTACGTGTCGTCATATTGGCGAGCGTTTCCTGCCCGAACAGTTTTTCGGCTGTCAGCAGGTCTTCTTTCATGACTTGTAGCCTGCGCCGTCTGTTGAAGCGTTGGTCGACAAAGGCATGTATCAACGGATAGGCATCTTGCGGCCGCCTTTGGAAAAAAGTACGGCGTGGCGCGGAGGCGTTGACAAATTTTTCAAAATCTTTGACTTGTCGCCGTGTAAACAACCTGCGTAAGGAGAATTTCAAATGCTGGATTTGAAATTTCGGCGCATCCTTATATACGGTTTTGAAATCTGGAAAAACAAACTGCTCCGGCATTATACCTTTCCCTCTGCGCAGGTATACACATCAGATTCCGCACCAAATTCGGTCGGTGCGTCGCTGAAGATTTTGGATTGGGGGTTGAACTGGACGTAAATTCTTAAGCTGATTACTGTTTCCCAAGGCATAGTTTAAGTTTCCTTAATACATAGAAACCTGCTTGCATTTAGGATGGCGATGATTGTTTAAAAAGCTTTTTACGCCAAATAGCCAGTAGCAATACATTCACAGCAGCCACAACAGATACGAGGAACAGCCATTCGTAAGAATAAATAACATTAAATAATGTAACAAATGTTTGTTCCAGAGGATGCAACGTCAACTGTCCGTAATATGCCGCTTGATTGCGAGCCGGCATAATAAAACGCATGACTATGTAACCAAGGTTGATAAACAAACTCAAAGGTAGGCAGATAATGCTATTGAGTAATAAATGTTTTCGCCAAAAATGCGGCGTTTTTGGACGTTTACGCCACAAAATGTACGTAACAAGCACAGAAAGGATGAGCCAGTACAGCAGAAATAACACAATGCTTGTAGATATTTCCAGCCCCGCTGTCTGCCATAAACCCCATAAGAATTGCCAAAATTTTGGGGAAAAGTAATCGTAATATTCCATTATTTTAGTAATTTTGTTAGTTTCAGACTGCTGGAAATTAGACGGTTTTCTTTTTTTAGATCATCTGAAAACAACAGCCTGAAATCTGGATTTTATTTTTGGATAATTTCTACTAATAAATTCTACTCCGGTGCTTTCGTATGCCAATCACTTGCCAACTGTACTTGATGCGCTGCGCCAAGGATTTTGGCTTCGGAGAAGTGGTTGCCGATGAACTGCACGCCGATGGGCAGTCCGTTGCCGCTGAAACCGGCGGGCAGGGACAGGGCGGGTAAACCGGCAAGGTTGACGGCAATGGTGTAGATGTCGGAAAGGTACATCTGCACGGGATCGTGGATGTCGCTGCCGAGTTTGGGAGCGGCAGTGGGCGCAGTCGGGGCGAGGATGAAATCACATTGCGCGAAGGCTGTCTGAAAATCGTTGGCAACGAGGCGGCGCAGTTTTTGGGCTTTCAAGTAATAGGCATCGTAGTAGCCGTGCGACAACACATAAGTACCGATCATGATGCGGCGTTTGACTTCGCTGCCGAAGCCTTCGGCGCGGGTGTTGCTGTACATTTCTTCTAGGTCGCCGAATTGGGCGGTGCGGTGACCGTAGCGTACGCCGTCGTAGCGGGAAAGATTGGTGCTGGCTTCGGCGGAAGCGAGAACGTAGTAAGCAGGGATGGACAGGGCAGTTTGCGGCAGGGAAACTTCAATAGTTTCCGCACCTTGTGCTTTTAAAAGGTCGATGACGCTTTGCAAAGCAGCCTGCACATCGGCATCCGCGCCTTCGCCGAAATATTCTTTAGGCAGGCCGATTTTCATACCTTTGAGCGGTTTTTCCAAATCGCGGGTGTAGTCTTCCTTGCTGCGTTCCAAACTGGTGGAATCGCGCTCGTCGAAGCTCGCCATCGCATTGAGCAAAATCGCGCAGTCTTCGGCGGTTTGCGCCATCGGACCGGCTTGGTCGAAACTGGATGCGTAGGCAACCATGCCGAAGCGGGAAACCGTGCCGTAGGTAGGTTTGATGCCGGTGATGCCGCAGTGTGAAGCAGGCTGGCGGATAGAACCGCCGGTGTCTGAACCGAGCGCGGCAGGAGCAAGACGTGCGGCAACAACGGCTGCGGAACCGCCGGACGAACCGCCTGGGACGTGCTTAAGATTCCACGGGTTTTTGGTCGCGCCGTAGAACGAGGTTTCGTTGGTCGAGCCCATGGCAAACTCGTCCATATTAGTACGACCGAGCGTTACCATACCTTCATTAAGCAGGTTTTGTACGACGGTAGCCGTGTAGGGGGAGACAAAGTTGTCCAACATTTTGGAGCTGCACGCGCTGCGCCAGCCTGTTTGGCAGAAAATGTCTTTGTAGGCGATGGGTACGCCGGTAAGCGCGGTGGCGTTGCCTTGAGCGATACGAGCATCGGCGGCACGGGCTTCGGCGAGGGTTTTGTCTTGGTCGAGAGTAATGTAGCCGTTGATTGCCGGGTTCTGCGCAGCAATGGCGGCGAGGTATTCGGTTGCCAGTTCGACGGCGGAGATTTGCTTGGATTGCAGCAGTTGGCTGGCTTGTTTGAGGGTGTATTGGGTCATAAGAGTCTTTTAGTTTAAATAAGCGGGATTTTAAAGGGTTTAATGATGTAGGCTGATTTCAGGGTCGTCTGAAAATATCAACCTATCAATTTTTGGTAAGTATCCGGTTGGTTGAGCTGAGTGGTGGAACGGTAAAGCAGTGATTGTTCGTCATTTTCATCATAATCATCAATATAAAACGCAAACAGCAATATACCGTTTTCAGCACGATTGCCGAACAGACCTTCTTGGTCGCATTGTTGCAGTGCGGCTATCAGGGCGGTTTCGTATTCGGCACGTTTTTGCTGATAAGCATCATCATCTAGGTTCTCTATGCTGAGGTATGCAGCTTGGTAGAGCTCGCTTTGGTTTTCCAGCCAGTTATCTGAAACGTTCTGAGGCTCGGTTTCACTGTCATAAAGGGTACATCTGCCATCCCAAATCGCCTGCAAAATGGTGCAATTTTCATATTCGTCTGCGTGTTCGACGGTAAAAGCAGCCAAATCCTGATAGGTAATGGCGGCATTGCCTGCGGCGAAAAAGTCGTCTACCAGATAGAAATAATATGCGGCAACTTCTTTACCTGCCTGTTCGGCCTGTTTCTTGATACGGTTGAAACATTGGTGGATGTGGCTAACGGCAACTGTGTGAAGGTGTTGTTGCTCGGTGGACATGGGATTCCTTTGCTTCGTACTTTTTGTCTATTCTATTCGTATGCGAAACAGAACTGTTTTGTAACCGTACTTGTTCTTTCAGACGACCTTCTTTTGGAAGGCTTAGTTTTTATCGGGCAAAATATTGGCATCTGACAATATTTGATTTAAGTGTTCAAATGCAGCCTGCCATGGGCTGTCAATATATGAAGAGTAGCCGTCGTCGTAGGTATTTGCCGTTATTTCCACGAGAAAACGGACTGTATTCAACAAAGCACGTTGTTGAGCAGCGTTGAGCAGCAGTTCATCGGTATAATAGCTGTTCTCCAAGGCATAAGCCAATGTATCGGCAATCATACCGTCAGGGTCTTGTAATGCCCAAAGCAAGTAATATGGTAGGGCGAAATGCCTGCCTATACTATCCATAAATGTGATGGCAGAACAGGGATTAAAACGTGGGATTTCTCCTACGCGGTGTCCTTGAAAAAGGACATTTTCCCAATAATCCCGTTCATCTTCAGCACGATAGCGGCAACGTTCCGGATTATTGGTATCCATCCAGTCATCCACGCAGTCGGCTTCCAATATTCCGATTCCGTTCTTTAGTTGGGTATCGGCAAATGCGTGACAGACTTGCTCCGCGATTTCTTCGTATGTTTTGTTCCACTGTTGAGCATATTCACGCAGGTAGCCCAGTATCTTGATGATTCGCTTGGGAGACATTGTGCATACAGGCTTGGCACACTTATGTTTCATAGTTAGGTCGTTTGAAAATGGTTCGCCTGTGCAACAGCAAAACGTTGCAAGTCATCTGCCATTTGTTGGTTGATCTCAGACAGAGCACCAGCAAAACACCAACCGCGTAGTTGTGCCAATATGTCAAGTCTCTGCATGGCAAGTAGGGCAAGTTGCTGCAATTCAGGTTTCAGACGACCTGTAATTTTAATGCTGCCGAATGTAGCAGCAATAATCACTCTATCGGATTGGTAAACTTCAGTTTCCTGTTGTTTACACAGTTCTTCAATGCTTTTGGCAGTTTGGTCTGCTTGAGGCGGCAGGTAATCCATACCCCAATATTCACAAATCAATTTCTGCGGGAAAGCCAATATATCCAGATCGGCATTTTTGCGGAGGGTTTGTGCAAGCTTATACAACGCATCACTGCCTTCATCACTGCCAAACGGAGCCTCTTCGTCACCGCAGTCATAATAGAAATCATCGGTTAAGTATCGGACGAAGTGTGGATGCGAGGTTTTGCGATGCGGACCGAAATCTTCATCGTCAAAATAAAAGCGGTCGATGAAATTAAAATCGGGAGCAGGTTTGTAGCCTTTTTTGGTCTTTTGCGTAATGAGCTTGTCAGCAGCTTTTTGACACTCGACTTCATCGTCGTATTCGGTAATTTGGTAACGTCCGGTTGCACCAAGTTTGCCGAAATTGACCATGATGTCGCTACCATCGGAATTAATAATCCAAAATTTCTGGGACTTGTCGTCAGTATAAATGAAGGCTTGTTTCACAGAAATTCCTTTTCAGGTCGTCTGAAGCTGCAAATATTTAAACTAGGTAAAATAACTTACATTTTTATTTTACGCGGCTACAAACGGTTTCCACCATTTTGTCACTGTGCATTGTTTCGCTGGAATCTTCCTTTTTCAGCTGCTCAATGGCTTCTTGCGGCATTTTGTCGGGACTATTGTAATTGTGAACGTCGATACGCTCTTCAAGTTGTCCGTTTTTGTCAAACAGGGCAATCGCGCTCATAACAGATTGTTTGGGTTCTTGGCAATGTACCCAATCTAAAATCAGCATATGGGCATGTTTGCCTGAACCCGCAGATTGATGCCGTGTAATGGTTGAATACCAACCATTACCGAGATTTTTGATACTGTTCGGATAGAGTGATGCGCTGTATTTCCCATCAGGTGTTTCGTAGTCATACAAATGCACGGCTTGCTCGGAATGAACAACAGGCAATACAGAGGATTTAGGGTTGTTGTCATCCTTAGGCATAGCGTAGGCGTTAACCGTGAGTACGCCAAGTAATAATGTGGTCAAAAATTTATTCATTATTGGTTTTCCTAAAGGATAAATTCCATCTATTCTTCAATTACCTGAGGCACGATATACAGGCGGTTGCGCACTTCCGGCGCGACGGCTTGATACTCGGCGGCATGGTCGGTTTCGGTAACTGTATCTTCGCGCAGGCGCAGGGCGGCTTCGTGGGGGTGTGCCATCGGCTCGACACCATCGGTATTCACGCTCTGCATCTTTTCGACCATGGCAAAAATGTCGTTCAATTCTGAGAGGGTTTTGCCTTTTTCTTCCTCGGTCAGCGAAAGGCGTGAGAGTTTGGCGATTTTTTCCACATCGGTTAAGCTTAAAGCCATAAAAAATCCTTGTCTGATAGCAAACGCCCCTTTATTGGGGTATCATTGCGTTCTTCTTCGATGAAACGAAGAATTATAACCGAAAACTACTCAAACGGCGTGTGATTTCGCCATACGTTTCATTACGGGGAGTGGGGAGGTCGTCTGAAAAGGCGTTGTTTCCATGTTTTAATATTTTGAATAACAATTAAATAAAATCGGTGCTGGGCCGATATTCAGGTATTTTATGTTTCGTTTTTTATCCCGTTTTTTCTCCAACGATATCGCCATTGACTTGGGTACGGCGAACACGTTGATTTATGTGCGTGGTAAAGGCATTGTTTTGGACGAGCCGTCTGTGGTGGCGGTTCAATCGGGTACGGGCGGTAAAAGCAAGATTGTCGCCGTAGGTACGGAAGCCAAGAAAATGCAGGGGCGCGCGCCGCGCAATATTGAAATCGTCCGTCCTATGCGGGATGGGGTGATTGCTGATTTTACGATTGCCGAGCGTATGCTGGGTATGTTGATTAAAAAAGCAATACAAGGCAATTCGGTTGTGCCGCCGCGCGTAGTGATCTGTGTGCCGGGCGGGGCAACTCAAGTGGAACGCAAGGCAATTTTGGATTCTGCGTTTGCCGCAGGTGCATCTTCCGTACATTTGATTGAGGAGCCTATGGCGGCTGCTTTGGGTGCGGGTTTGCCGATTGAAGATACTGCCGGTTCGATGGTGGTGGATATCGGCGGCGGCACAACGGAAATCGGCATTTTGTCGTTGGGCGGTATGGCTTATTCCGCCTCCGTCCGTGCGGCAGGCGATGAGTTTGATAAGAGTATCGTGCATTATCTGCGCCGTCATCGCGGTGTGTTGATTGGTGAAGCGACGGCTGAGGAATTGAAGAAAACAATCGGTTCCGCCTCTGGCTTTCCAACTGAAACTGCCATGCGGATTAAAGGTCGCGATTTGGCGGAAGGTACGCCCAAGTCGCTTGCTATTACTTCGGAAGAAGTGCGCGAGGCTTTGAGCGAAACGGTTAATCAGATTATCCGCGCCGTGCGCCTTGCTTTGGAACAGGCTCCGCCTGAGTTGGCCGGCGATATTGCCGACAGGGGAATTATGTTGACAGGCGGCGGCGCACTGTTGCACGGTATGGATACAGTTTTGGCGGATGCGACGGGGCTGCCTGTCGGTATTGCCGACCAGCCTTTGAACTGTGTGGCTTATGGTGCGGGCAAAGCCTTGGATTATATCGGCAAATGGAATGCCGTCTTTGTGGATAACCCGTAAGGCAGGCTGAAATGGAACATTCTTCTTTACGGTTTGACGAGGCAAAGGGCCAAAAGCTGTTGCCTCGTTTTATTGCGTATCTTTTGCTGGGTGCCGGCATTATGGTGGCGGACGGCCGTTTCAACCTGATGCAGCCCGTGCGCACTGCGGCGGCGGAGATTCTTTATCCGGTGCAATGGTTGGCAAACCAGCCGGTCCGTCTCTATCAATATTTTTCCAACCAATCTCAATCACAAACCGAGCTGTTGGAACAAAACCGTCTCCTTTTGGAGGAAAACGGTCGTCTGAAAATTCAGCTTCAACGTGACAAGGTCAATCTGAGCGAATTGCAGGAGCTGAAGAAGCTATACGGCTTGCAACAAAAAGGCATCAGCAATGTCATCGGCGCTGAAGTATTGTCCAGTGGCAAAGACCCGCTGTCCGAGCGTTTGATTATCAATAAAGGCAGTGGCGAAGGGGTGGCGGCAGGCGATGCCGTTATCGACCAAAACGGCTTAATCGGGCGGATTACATTGGTTCATGCAAACAGCGCGGAAGTCGAGCTGATGGCGGCTGCACAAAGTATCGTCCCCGTTGCCGTTGAGCGTACGGGCGAACGCAATCTCGCCTACGGCAATGGCGTGGGTTTGGATTTGCGTTATTTCCCGACGGGCTCGGATTTGAAGCCGCAGGATGTTTTGATTACTTCCGGCTTGGATGGCATTTATCCGGCAGGTATTCCCGTAGCACGCGTGGATAAAGTCGTCCGTGCTTCAGGTACGCCTTATTACGACACAGAACTGACCCCGTTTGCCGCCTTGCGCCGCAGCCGCTTTGTTTTGGTTCTGTCTTCTTCCCATTCTTCCCAATAAATCATTCATGAACGATTTTGACGATTCCTACCGTGCCATGCCCGTCGGCGTGATTGCGGCAAGTTTTGCCGTAACCATGCTTGTCGATTTCATGCCTTTTCCCTTTGATGTGTTTTTTTGGCTGCCTGAACTGACTGCGCTGATGCTGCTTTATTGGTCTATGCATCATCCCCAACGCGTCGGCATGGGCATTGCGTTTTTGCTCGGCTTGATAGTCGATGCCGCAACGGCAGCAACTTTGGGGCTGCACGCATTGTCTTATACGGTCATGGTGTATTTCGTCTTGAACACGCGCCGTCAAATCATGCTCTACGGCCACATCATGCAGATAGGGGCGGTATTGGCAGCATTGTTCTGCCATCAGGCGGTATTGGTGGCGGCGCGCCTGTTCCTCAACAACCAAATCATTACTTGGCAAAGTTTCATCGCGCCTTTGGCAGGCGCGCTGCTTTGGCCTTTCTTGAGCCAGTTGATGCTGGTGCTGACCAATTTTTATCGCGCCAACAGATAACGTGAAACCATGTCCATACTGAATACTATGAAACGTCGTCTGAAAAATGGCGGTAGCGGTAAAACACAGACTGCAAAGGCGGCGCAAGCCGATTCTTTATTGCGTCTGCTGGTGGCGTTTATCTTGATTGTGGTTTTGTTTGCCGCATTGGTGGCGCGGTTTGTCTATTTGCAGGTGTTCCGGCATGACGATTTTTCCGGACAGGCATCCAGCAACCGCATCACATTAATTCCGACTCCGCCCGTCCGCGGCGAAATCGTAGATGTCAACGGCGTACCGCTGGCAAAAAACTATCCCGTGTTTTCGCTGGAAGTTATCCCCAGCCGCATTGAGGGCAAGATGGAGGATGTCATCGAGGCCCTGCGGAAGTATGTCGATATTACGCCTACCGATTTGAAGCGTTTCCACAAATACCGCGAAAGCTACCGAAAATTTGAAAATATCCCGCTCAAGCTGCGCCTGACAGATGAAGAAGCGGCGAAATTGTCCGTGCATCTTAATGAGTTTAAAGGCGTAGAAGTTAATTCGCGCACTTTCCGCGAGTATCCTTATGGCAAGCTGACCTCACACTTTTTAGGCTATATCGGCCGCATCAGCGACAAAGATCAGGAAATTTTGGAAGAAGAGGGCTTGACTGCGCTCTATCGCGGCAGCACGCACATCGGCAAATCGGGGCTGGAAAAATATTACGAACCGCAGCTTCATGGCGCGCCCGGTTATCAAGAAGTGGAAAAAGACGCTTACGGCAATATTGTGCGCGTCTTGAAAAACGTACCCTCACGCATGGGACAAACTTTGCGCTTGGGCATGGACATCCGCATGCAACAAGAGGCGGACAAAATATTGGGAGACAGGCGCGGGGCGATTGTCGCCATCAATCCGCAAGACGGTACAGTGTTGGCTTTCGTTTCCAAACCTTCTTTCGATCCCAACCTCTTTATCGACGGCATCGACAGCGAAACTTGGAAAGCCTTGAATGATGACTGGAAAAAGCCGTTGGTCAACCGCGTAACGCAAGGTCTGTATCCGCCGGGCTCGACGTTTAAGCCGTTTATGGGCATGGCTTTGCTGGAAAGCGGCAAAATTACCCAAACGACGGTTGTTCCCGCGCCCGGCGCATGGAGCATTCCCGGCAGCCGTCACGTTTTCCGAGATTCCGTACGCAGCGGTCACGGTTCGGCGAATTTGAGCAAAGCGATACAGGTGTCGTCCGATACCTTTTTCTACCGCTTGGGCTACGAAATGGGCATAGACAAAGCATCGCCGTATTTAGCGCAATTCGGTTTCGGCAAAAAAACCGGCATCGACCTGCCCAGCGAATATACGGGCGTTTTGCCCAGCCGCGAATGGAAGGCGAAACGCTTTGCCAAATCATCCGATCCTACTGCCAAAGAATGGCGCGCAGGCGAGATGGTCTCGGTCAGCATCGGGCAGGGTTACAACGCTTACACCCCGCTGCAAATGGCACACGCCACCGCTTCGCTCGCCAATAACGGCGTGGTTTATCAGCCGCATTTGGTGAAAGAATTGTTGGATTTCGACAAACGCAAAATCACGCGTATCAATCCCAATCCCGAATACAAAATCCCGTTCAAACAAGACAACTTCGAATACGTCAAACAGGCGATGGAGAAAGTCTTGAAACCGGGCGGTACGGCACACCGCATCGGCGGCGGATTGGCTTACAGCATGGGCGGCAAAACGGGCACGGCGCAGGTTGTGCAAATCAAGCAGGGCGGCCGTTACAACGCCGCAGCCTTGCGCGAGCAACACCGCGACCATGCGTGGTTTATTTCGTTTGCCCCCTTGGAAAAACCTGAAATCGCCATTGCCGTGATTCTGGAAAACGGCGGCTGGGGCGCCTACGCCGCACCGCTTGCCCGCAGCCTGACCGATTTTTATATGCTCAACGTCAAGCCGCAGCAATTTTCAGACGACCCCGACGCAGGCGGAATGCCCGAACCGCAACAACACCGCACACAACCCCAACCGCCGACCATATTCCAAAAAGCCTACGGTCTGAAACAGGAGGAAGCAAATCATGAATGAAACGGTCGGAATGTGGGCAAAA
>CAUOMQ010000068.1:0-12845 GCA_963456805.1 uncultured Neisseria sp.
ACTGTGGGCTGTGGTAGCGGTGGGGCAGGGGGGGGGGTGTGGGGATGCAGATGTGGTAGGCGACGAGAACGGGTGCGCCGAGGAGGCGCGAGGTGAGGCGGATGACGGTGCTGGGGCGGCGGACGCTCCAGAAGGTGTTGGCGTTGGAGAGGGCGGTCGCGGCGGGAATGAGGGCGGGGGTGCGGGCGTGGTGTGCGAGGCGCGGCAGCAGGTATTCGCGGGCGCGTTCGTGCAGGAAGCGGCGCAGGTGGGTCAGTTGGGCGGCGGTTTCTTTTTTGGGCAGCAGGATTTCAGACGGCCTGATTTGGATGTGGCTGCCGTTGTGGGCGGACAGGGTCGTCTGAACGCCTTGATACCAAATCCATTCGGGGAGGGTGTCGGCGGATGCGGCGGCGGTCGGGGCTTGGGCGAGGGTGCGGCGCAAGAGCGGTTCGTTGTCGGTCAGCCATTGGGCGAGAAAGCGATGGCTGACAAACGGGGGAACGTTGATGCTGACGGTGTCGCGAGATACGGGGCGCAGGATAAGGTTTTTCTTGGCGCTGCGTTTGAGCCGGATTCGGATGGACTGGCCGTCTGAAAGGGTGTGGGCGTAGTGTCGGGACATGGATTGGACTGGTGTCGGGGCGAATTTGCGTTTTCAGACGACCTTTGCGACGGCAAACGGTCCTTTTCCTTCGATAAGGGGTTGTTGCGTTTCAATCCGTTTTTCGCATTCCGCCATCAATTCGGCTTCCGTCCCGCTGCTGTGGGGGATGACGGGATTGATGACGACGGTGATGGTGCCGGGGTGTTTGAGGAAGGCGTTTTTCGGCCAAAATTCGCCGCTGTTGAGGGAAACGGGGACGATGTCCATTTCAAACATTTTCGCCATGCGCGCGCCGCCGAGTTTGTAGCGGCCTTTTTCGCCGGGCGGCAGGCGTGTGCCCTCGGGGAAAATGGTGATCCAGTAGCCTTCGTTTTTGCGCGCCATGCCTTGCTCCATCAGTTGTTTGCTGGCTTCGCGGCTGTTGCTGCGGTCTATGCCTATGGTTTTGACGAGTTTCAGTCCCCAGCCGAAGAAGGGGATTTTGAACAGCTCGCGTTTGGCGACGTAAACCTGCGGCGGGAAGATTTCCTGCAGGGCGAGGGTTTCCCAGCCGCTTTGGTGTTTGGCGCAGATGATGGAGGGGCGGTCGGGGATGTTTTCGGCACCGATGAGGCGGTATTTGAGTCCGATGATGTGTTTGAGCGACCAGTTGAGGATGCGTACCCAGATTTGCGCCATTTTGTGCGCGCCGCCTTGGACGGGCAGGGCGAGGAGCATGAAGGGGAAAAGTAAAATCAGGCTGGTGCTGAGGATGAACCAGTAGGTTAGGTTGCGGATGAGGAGCATGTTTCTACCTGTCGGATGGGTCGTCTGAAATCTTGTTTGGGCTTGAAATGGGGCGAAACAGGGTTTCAGACGACCTCGTGTATTTACGGGTTTGCCTGTCCGTCTGCACGGTCTTGTGCGGCTTCGTGCATGATGTATTGGGAGAAGGCGAGCAGGCTTTCGAAGACTTGGGTGTTTTCGGGTAATTCTTTTTCCTGTTGCGACAGGGTTTTCTTGCCTTTGCCGGTCATGACGAGCGCGGTTTTGCCGCCGGCCTCGTGCATGGCTTGCAGATCGCGCAGGCTGTCGCCGACCAGCCAGGTTTCGGCGGGGTCGGCTTTGAAGCGTTCGAGGATGTCGTAAATCATGCCGGGTTTGGGTTTGCGGCAGTCGCAGTTGTCGGCGGCTGTGTGCGGACAAAACCAGATGCCGTCGATTTCGCCGCCCGCCTGACGGACGAGGCGGTGCATTTTGGCGTGCATTTCGGTCAGGTCTTGGACGGTAAAGTATTTGCGGCCGATGCCGGATTGGTTGGTGGCGACGGCGATGTTGTAGCCTGCCTGCGTCAGGAAGGCGATGGCGTCCATGCTGCCTTCTATGGGGATCCATTCGTCTACGGATTTGACGAAGTCGTCGCGGTCTTGGTTGATGACGCCGTCGCGGTCGAGGATGATGAGTTTCACGGTTGCTCTCCGACTGTGGATGCCAAATGGTTTTTCCATTGTTCAAACGCTGCCTGAAAGACGGGTTTGAGGCGTTTGTAGATTTCGGGGGTGTTGGGGACGTGGTAGAAGCCGCCGAGCGACGGGGTGTCGAGGGTGCGGACGTAGTCTTCTAAAAATGCGCCGTAGCCGTCTTCTTCATTGTCGTAGTAATAGGAGGTGAATTTCTGCCCTTGTTCGGTGAAGTCGTCGGGCGTGAGCGCACCGTCCATGTGTTTGAGCAGGAAGCGGCGACCGCTGGTTCTGCCTTTGAGCATATTGGCGAAATCTTCCGCGCTTTCGGGGGCGGTTTGCCAAACGGGATTCGCCAGCCCCGCCTGCGCCGCCCATATCCAGTACATGCCGATATGCGTGGCGGCGTTTTCGGACGGCAGGCCTTCGGGATATTCTTCGTCTAGGTGGAAGCGGATGTTGTCGTACATGGACGGTCGTGTGCTGTGATTCGGAGGGTGTTTATTGTAACGGAAAACGGGAGAGGTCGTCTGAAATCTGTTTTCAGACGACCTCCGGGGTGTCGAATTTGCTTGTCAGCCTTTGAACACGGGGACGAGTTCGAGTTTGTTGAACACCCATGCTAGGACGTTGAGGAAGCCGAATAGGTTGACCCAGTAAATCAGCCATGCGCCGCCGTAAACGGTGTAGTTTTTGCCTTTGCCGAATTTTTGGCGCGAGCGCAGCAGCAATAAGGACGGGAGGGAACAGGTCCATACGGTGGCGACGAGTCCGACGTAGCCGATGGCGGTAACGAAGCCGGTGGGGAAGAGCAGGCAGGAAACCAGGGGCGGCAGGAAGGTAACGGCTGCGGTTTTGGTACGCCCTGCGAAGCCGTCGTCCCATTTGAAGATGTCGGCGATGTAGTCAAACAGGCCGAGCGTTACGCCCAGAAAGGACGTAGCAATCGCCATATAGGAGAAGAAAGACAGTATGGCCGCCATGCTGCCGGTCTGAACGAATTTCGACAGGGTTTCGATGAGGACGGATACCTGGCCGTCGGCGGCGATGACGGGGGCGAACTCGTTGCGCGGCAGGTTGCCTTGGATGGCGATTTGCCACAGGACGTAAATCACAAGTGCAATCAGCGTTCCTGCCCAGAGGGATTTGGCCACTTTGGGCGCGTCGCCTTTGAAGTATTTGAGCAGGCTGGAGACGTTGCCGTGGAAGCCGAAGGAGGCGAGGCAGACGGGCAGGGCGGCGGAGATGTAAATCCAGTACGGCGTACCGGACGGGGCTTGGGTGTCGAACAAGACGGGCAGTTTGGCTTCGGCAATCAGGCCGCCGGTCGCCCAGATGAAAGTCAGCACCATGCCGCCGATGAGGATGGAGGTGAAACGGTCCACCAGGCGGGCGGATGCCCACACGCAGGTGGCGAAAATCAGGAAGAAGGAGAGTTGTCCGACGGTCAGAGGGATTTTTATACCGAACGTGCTGCCCAGTCCTTTGGCGGTCAAGTCGCCGCCGACGAAGATGTAGGCGTAGGTGAGCAGGTATAGGACGAAGGCGACGGAGAGACCGTTGAAGACGTTCCAGCCTTGTCCGAGCAGGTCTTTGACCATGGTGTCGAAGCTGGCGCCGTGCGGATAGTGGGTGTTGACTTCAAGGATCATCAGACCGCTGGAAAGCATGGAAAACCAAGTGTAGAGCAACACAATCAGCGAGCCTGTGAACCAGACGCCGGAGGTGGCGGTCGGGTTGGCAAGCATGCCTGCGCCGATGACTGTACCGGCGATAATCATGGCGCCGCCGAATAGCGACGGGGTTTTGACGGACATGAAATTCTCCTCGGAAAAACAGTCCGCCATTATGCCGTAAAGTGTAAGGATTGGTAAGGAGGTCGTCTGAAAATTGCGGGGAAATGGCAGACAGCAGGGGTTTTTCGAGCGGGGTGGCGGCATGTGGATGAGAGCGGTTTAATTTTTTGAAAGATAGGGAGAAACGGCGGTTTCTCCTTTTTTGTTTGGTTGGGTTGAAAAAGGGTTTTCAAACGACCCTTTGCTTGAAAATGCCGAATTTACATATTTATACGGCATTTTATGGCTAATTTTTCTCTAATTTTGCCTTCCTAGAATGCGCAACCCTTACAGAGGCCGCATCCGAAACAGGGTGTGGTAACAAAAAAATAGACGACACATCAAGCAGAAAGGAAGCCGCATGAGCCAATCATACGAAGTCATTTTTGAGAACAACCGCAAATGGCAGGAAACGAAGAGACAGCAATGCCCCGATTACTTCAAAGACCTCGCCGACGGGCAAAATCCCGAATACCTCTACATCGGCTGCTCCGACAGCCGCGTCGCGGCGGAAGAACTGATGGGATTTGAGCCGGGCGACGTGTTCGTGCACCGCAACGTCGCCAACCTTGTGCACGGTTTGGACATGAATGCCGCTTCCGCCATCGAATACGCCGTCTCGCATCTGAAAGTCAAACACATCATCATCTGCGGCCACTACAACTGCGGCGGCATCAAAGCGGCGATGCTGCCCGAAGATTTTGGCACGATGAATCCGTGGTTGAGCAACATCCGCGACGTGTACCGCCTGCATCAGGAAGAACTGGACGCAATCGAAGACGAACACCTGCGCTACGACCGCCTGGTCGAATTGAACGTGCAGGAACAGTGCCTCAACGTCATCAAAATGGCGTGCGTGCAGGAACGTTACCTGCTCGACGGCTATCCGATCGTGCACGGCTGGGTCTTCGACCTGCGTACCGGCCGCCTCATCGATTTGAACATCGATTTCAAAAACATTCTCGCCGACATTCAAAAAATCTACGACCTCACCGATTCCGAATGGGTGGTCAACGCGCGCAAGAAAGCGGGTTGATGGCTCGGAGGTCGTCTGAAAATGCAGCTTGGACAAGCATCCTGACTTTTCAGACGACCTTGATTTGCCCCAATCCCATCAAATACAAAAACATACACACATCAGGAGTACCCCTCACCATGAAACCCCAGCAGAAAAAACAGCCTTTGGGCAGCCTGTTTAAGTCCAATTTCGCTTCCGGGCTGGTCGTCTTCCTCGTCGCCCTGCCGTTGTGCCTCGGCATTGCGCTCGCTTCCGGCGCGCCGCCGTTGTCCGGCGTGTTGGCGGGCATCGTCGGCGGCATCGTCATCGGTTCACTCAGTACCTCGCATATCAGCGTTTCAGGCCCCGCCGCGGGCTTGGCGGCGATTATCCTTGCCGCCATTACCGAACTCGGTTCGTTCGAGTTGTTTCTGTGCGCGGGCTTAATCGCCGGCGCCATCCAGCTTTTGCTCGGCTTCATCCGCGCCGGCAACCTTGCCGAATACATCCCCGTGTCCGTTATTGAAGGCATGTTGGCGGGCATCGGCGTGATTATCATCATGAAACAGATTCCGTTTGCCTTGGGCAGCAGCGGCAGCCTCGCCGATCCTGCCGCCCTGTTCGCCGACATCCACACAGGCTCCCTTTTGGTCGCGGGCGTGTCGATGGCGATCCTAATCGTATGGGACAAAATCCCCGCGTTGAATAACATCAAAGCCCTGCCCGCCGCGCTGGTTGCCGTGGGTGCGGGGATACTGATGAACCAATGGTTTGTCGCCAGCGGCAGCAGCCTTGCCATTCCCGCCGGACAACTCGTCCAACTGCCCGTTCCCGGCACATGGCGCGAAGCCGCAGCTATGCTCACGCTGCCCAACTTTTCAGGTTTTGGCAACAGCTACGTCTGGATGACCGGCATCACCATCGCCATTGTCGCCTCGATTGAAACCCTGCTTTGCATCGAAGCCGCCGACCGCCTCGACACCCACCGCCGCATCACCGACACCAACCGTGAATTGCGCGCGCAGGGCGCAGGCAACATCGTCAGCTCGCTTATCGGCGGTCTGCCCATCACCTCCGTCGTCGTGCGCTCGTCCGCCAACGCCAATGCAGGCGCGACGCACAAACTGTCTGCCGTTATCCACGGCGTCCTGTTGCTGGTGTGCGTTTTGGCGATTCCCTTTATCCTCAACATGATCCCCCTGTCCACCCTCGCCGCCGTCTTGCTGCTGGTGGGCTACAAACTGGCAAAACCCGCCACCCTCCTGCATTTCTGGCATAAAGGGCTGTACCAGTTCATCCCCTTCGCCGCCACCCTCGCCGCAGTCGTCGCGCTCGACCTGCTCAAAGGCGTCGGCATCGGGCTGGCCATCAGCATCATCTTCATCCTTCAGGGCAACATGAAACGCGCCTATTACCTCAGCCGCGAAGAACTCGCCGAAGCCGACGAAATCAGCTTGGAACTGGCGGAAGAAGTCTCGTTCCTGAACAAAGCCGCCATCAAGAAAACCCTGAAAAACATCCGTCCGGGTTCGAAAGTAACCATCAACGCCGAACGCTCGTCCTACATCGCCGGCGACGTATTGGAACTGATTGAAGATTTCGCCAACGTCTTCGCCAAGGAAAACGACATAGACGTCGTACTCAAAGGCTTCAAATCCGACTACGACCACGAAGGCCGCGACCACCACAGCCATGTGCGGGTGGGGCACAGCGCGAGTATTTAGAAGTTGGGTTGGAATGAGTAGGAGAAGAAAGAGGCCGTCTGAAAACCTGTTTCGAGTTTTTCAGACGACCTTTTTGTATTCTGATACTTTAAATCCATTATCGCTTCAATATGATACTAAAAAACAGTAACGGCGGTATTCAGTAATCTGCTCCCTCTCCCGTCTGGCGGGAGAGGGTTGGGGAGAGGGTGGTTCTTTGCCCTTATTCTGTATATTTGCAAGCCACCCCCATCCTAACCTTCCCCCGCCAGACGGGGGAAGGGATTAGGTTGCCGTAGCTGAAAGAGGTCGTCTGAAAAACCTATTTTGAGCTTTTCAGACGACCTCTTTGCATTCCGACACTCTAAATCCATTATCGCCTCAATACGACACTAAAAAAGCAGTAACGGCAGTATTCAGTAATCTGCCTCCTCTCCCGTTCGGCGGGAGAGGGTTGGAGAGAGGGTGGCTCTTGTCCTTTATTCCGTATATTTGCAAGCCACCCTCATCCTAACCTTCCCCCCGATAGACGGGGGAAGGGATAAGGTTGCCGTAGCTGAAAAAAGGTCGTCTCACATTTTTTCAGACGACCTTTCATCTATATTTCAAACACTATCTAAATCAATTTCTGCTGCTTCAACTCATTCTTCAGATACGCATAATAAACCGGTGCGACGATGATGCCGCCGACGCCGAAAATCCGTTCGAACACGACCATCGCCACCAGCAGTTCCCATGCGCTTGATTCGATTTCCGAACCGATGATTTTCGCGTTCAGGAAGTATTCGAGCTTGTGGATGACGACCAGAAACACCAGCGAGGCGACCGCCACATATAAAGATGCACCGAGGCTCAAGATGATAATGATGGTGTTGGAAATCAGGTTGCCCGCCACGGGAATCAGCCCGACGATGAAGGCGATCACCAACACGGTTATTTTAAACGGCAGCTCCACGCCGAAAAGCGGCAGGATCAAATAAAGGTACACGCCCGTCAGTGCGGTATCGATCAGCGAGATTTTGACCTGCGCCAGAAACACGCGTTCGAAGCTGGTTTCGAAGTTCACAATCCGCCGCACCAGCTCTGCCTTGAAGGGCGGCAGTTTGCGGCGGTTTTTGCGCATGTTGAGGCGGTGGAAACTGAGCATCGCGCCGATGATGATGCCGATAAGGATATACACGAACGAGGTGAAGCTGTTTTTGCTGATGCGCGTCAGCGCGGCGCTGTATTCTTCAATCAATTTGACCGCATAGGCTTTGATTTCGGCGGTATTGTTGGGCAGCATGTTCAAAACCGATGGCGGCAGGCTGCTGCTGTTTTTCGTGTCTTCCAAAATCGCCGCCAGCTTGGTCAGCATGACGGGGATGTGTCCGCCGTGAATCAGGTGGTAAATCCCCAGCGACATCAACAGGATAACCGTCAATACGATGCCTATGGTCAGCGTGGTCGAAATCAGGTTGATATTGTGCGCGTTGAGCGATTTGTGCAGAAACGTATTGCGCGCGAGCGTACGGCGGCGCAACCAAAGAATCAGGCCGTTGGTCTTGGTGATGAAGACGTAGGTCAGTATCACGGCGAGCAAAAGCGGCAAAAAGTGGAAATACAGCACCGCAAGCAGGGCAAGCCCCATCAGGATGTAGGATGCATTGCGGAATCGGGGGTGTTCGAAAATCATCGGATGTAATGCCATGAAATATATAAATTTAAACAATCAAGCTATGAGGTACGATTAATAAAGCAGGACAAGGGGGTTAACCCTCTTTTTGAAACTTTATTTCAATTTCGCTCGAGCTGACTTCGGTTTACAAACAAACCGTTACAATAAAAACTCAATCGCACCAAGTGGTTATGCGGTTGTCTTTACGCAAATTGCCATTTGGCATTTGACGGAATGATTTTATCAGACAAATTTCCCGAAAGGATATTACACATGAAAACATTGTCTAAATTGACCTCTCTCGTTCTTGTTTCTGCCGGTCTGATCGCTGCTCCTGTGGCTATGGCCCAACCTGCTTCCGGCAAAGCCGCTAAAGCAGAACACGTTCACAAAAAAGCCAATAAAGCTAAAAAACAAGCCAACGACCTGAAAACCGACAAAGCTGCTGAAACTGCTGCACCGGAAGCCGAAGCTGCCAGCCCGCTGACCGGTCAAGGTAAAACTACTACCGAAACTGCACCTTCTGCCGCCCAAGAACAGGCTCCTGCTGCTAAATAAGTAGGATATAGTGGACTGAATTAAAAGAGGGATTTTGTTCCCCGCGCACCGTTTTGACGGTTGTCGTCCTTTTTGAATTTAGGCCATTAGAAATCTCGCAGGCTGATGTCTGCATATTGTGAAAAAGGTCGTCTGAAAAGATTTCAGACGACCTTTTTCATTTTTATCCGACAATGGCCGCAGATGCTTTTATAGTGGATTAAAATAAAAATGAGAAAAGGCGGCAACGCCCGCCGTGTACGGGTAGTACATAAGGGCGTTGGCAACGCCGTATCATTGCAATTTTAATCCACTATAATCCGTTTCCTGCCATTGTTTCGCCTCTTCTATATCTTGTTCGATTTGCAGTTTCAATGCTTCGATATTGCTGAATTTTTGTTCGTCACGCAGTTTGTGCAGGAAACGTACTTTCAAACGTTGTCCATAAAGATTGCCTTCAAAATCAAACAAATGGACTTCGAGTTTTTGCGAATTGTTGCTGCTGACGGTCGGGTTGAGTCCGAAGCTGGCAACGCCGCGCCGTGTGCCGAATGTACCGTCCGCTTCGACGACGAATACGCCGCGCAGAGGATAGCGGTGGGGCGGAAGTTGGATGTTGGCGGTGGGGGCGTTGATGGTTCTGCCGAGTTTTTTGCCGTGTTTGACTTTGCCGCTCAAAACGTAATCGTGGCCCAAAAGCTTTTTAGCGTAAGCCAAGTTGCCGTCTGTCAAGGCCTCGCGCACGGCTGTGCTGCTGGTGCGGATGTCTTCGACGATGACGGAAGGCGTGCGTTCGGTTTGTATATCGCTTTGCTGCTTCAATAAGTCGAAACAGCCTTCGCGTCCGGCGCCGAAGCGGAAATCGTCGCCGATAAGCAGATAGCGTGTGTTGAGTGTTTGGCGCAGCAGTTCGTCGATGAAATCCTGTGCGCTCATATCGGCAAATTCTTGGTTGAAACGCAGCACCCATACGGCGTCGATACAGCCGGTATCGCTCAACAAATCCAGCTTGGTACGCAAGGGGCTGATGCGGCATGGGGGCGTAAAGCCTGCTTTTAGGGAGAAGAATTCTTTGGGTTGCGGCTCGAAAATGACGACGATAACGGGAAGGTTGCGCGAATCGGCTTCGTTTTTGAGTTTTTGCAGGATGTGTTTGTGACCGAGGTGTACGCCGTCGAAATTACCGATCGTGACGGCCGCTCCTTGCGGAAAATCAGGTGCATTGTGCTGACCGAGTCGGATTTTCATGGGCGGTGTGTGCAAATAGTGGAATGGTCGCGTATTGTAAACGTTATTGGTGTTTCTATAAACAGGGCGGCGGGGCGGGGCGGGCGCATTACCATCTGCCGGTAAATGTTTTTTTCGGGTGCCAGAATTTCCATTTTGAAAACGGCGTGATGTGTAAAGTGCCGCCGTTTTCACCGTCGGTACTGATAGACAGATTTTTCAGACGACCTTGCGAGACTGCTTGCCAAAGCGGGGAAAACCAGCGGGTTTCCCAGCTTTCTAAAATTTCTTGGTATGTCTGAATATCGCCTGTTTGCTCCGTAACAGCCAAGTCGTCCAGAAAAATGACGGGGTTGGCGGGATGAATACCCGATTCGGCAACCGCATCCAGCCAAGCCTGAAAATCATAAGGCGCATCCAAGCAGGGGTCGTCTGAAAATTGCGCCCAAATGCTGTCGGAAGCGACGAAGTCCGCAGAGCGCAGCCCCGTTAAATCCTGCCACAACCAAAGACCGTTGATTGTAGGAGTATCGTTTTGAGTGCGGACGGCGTTGAGCGGGTGTTGGTGCAGCCACATTTGAATTTCAGTCTGCATTCCCAACCATTGTAAGGCGTCTTTTCCATCAGCTTGGTCCGCCGAACCGATTTGTCCGTAGATATCCAATACCGACGCAATCCCCCAATCGCTTTCCGATGGCAAAGTAATCAGCCACAAATTGGGACGGACAGGTAGAAAATGCCAACCCTCTTTGCTGTAAAACTCAGACAGTTCCAAACATAATCGAGCGGCTTCTTCTTTCGTGATTTGCAGATGTTCGCCGCTGACTACGCTGACTTGGTGCAACCCCATTTGCTGCCATATCGGGCTGGCAAACGCTGCCGCCTGATGCGGTGAAATCCCCGCCATCTCTTTGATTTGGGCCAACAAGCTGCCCTTCCATAAATGCCGGCGATAAAAATCAGACGGCTTCATTTCTTGTTTATGTAATAACCCATATCGCAAGATTTGGTTAAAAGCAGGAAGCTGGAGAGGAGGGAGTGTCTCATCTTTTTGACGGTTGAGAGAGGGGAGGGCAAGCGTCAGATTCATGGCGGTGGTCAGAACGGAAAAAGCTTATTTTACGCGAGAAAATACAACATACTCAAAATAACCAATGTCATTATCAGGTTGGATGATGGATGGCGTTTTTGAGTTGGAAGTGTGCATATGTTATAATCAAGTTCTCGTAAATTTCAGAAAAAAGGGGTGTAAATCAAAAGAATAGCCCCGATAATCATGCTCGGTTCTGAGTAAATTTGATTGTTTATTTTATTCACTTGGTATATATATTGTCTGGGAGAGACCGTAAACACGGTTGATAAGATAAACAATTAAACTCAATAATTTCAAATGACATAAGAAATGCGGTGGTAGAGTGATTATTACCGCATTGAAGGATAATGCGTGACTAAAACAACTCGATTTTCATTCATGCGCCGTTTCTGGCACAACAAACCCGTTCGTTGGTCGTTGTTGGGCATCCTGCTGCCTGTGTCAGGAGTAATGACTGCCTATGCGGTCACTGAGCCGGTTTCCAATCCTCAAGGCATTGCGTTGGAGCGGATTTCTGAGGAATTGCCCGCCGTTTATGTTGAAACCAACAATTTCCAGTCCAGCTATTGGGCGCAGGAAGTTGTCCAACAGGGCGACTCCCTTGCCGACGTTTTGGCGCGTATGGGCGTGGCGCAGACCGACATCAAACAAATCATGGCGAAAAACAGCGCAGATCAAAATATGCAGCATTTGCGCGCCAACCAATCCGTCAACATCCGTGTCGATTCATCAGGTCAGGTAACGGACGTACAATTCTTTACCGATGAAGAATTGGAACGAAACCTTGTCGCGTTGGAAAAAGTCAAAGGCAAATGGCAGCTGTCTACTTCTGAAGTAGATATGAAAGTCATGCCGACTTTGCGCTCTATCGTTGTACGGACTTCCGCACGCGGTGCGATGGCGCAGGCCGAAATACCTGTCGAAATCCGCGAGTCACTCAGCGAAATTTTCTCTGACGTACTGAGCTTGGAGGATTTGCAGGAAGGCGATGTCGTGCGTCTTCTGTACAACAATATGTATTTCCGCGGCCAACAAATGGGTACCGGCGATATTCTGGCGGCTGAAATCGTCAAAGGCGGAAAAACTTATCAGGCTTATTATTACAGCCAAGGCAAAGGCGACGAAGAGAGCGGCAGCTATTATGACCAAAACGGTAAATCCCTCCAGCAAAAAGAGGGATTCAATATCGAGCCGGTTGTCTATACCCGTATTTCCTCGCCGTTTGGCTACCGGGTCCACCCCGTCTTGCATACCGTCCGTATGCATACCGGTATTGACTATGCCGCACCATCAGGTACGCCGATTAAAGCATCTGCCGACGGTGTGATTACCTTCAAAGGCTGGAAAGGCGGTTATGGTAATACCGTCATGATCAGACACTCTAATGGCGTCGAGACGCTTTATGGTCACATGAGTGCATTTACACCGGCGGAAGGTAATGTCCGGGCCGGTGAAGTGATTGGTTTCGTCGGTACAAGCGGACGTTCAACCGGCCCCCACCTTCACTACGAAGCACGCGTGAACGGTCAGCCGGTCAATCCGACGACTGTTGCATTGCCGACTCCGAAACTGACGCCTACCAATATGGCAGCGTTCCGCCAACAGCAGAAAACTGCCAATACCATGCTTGCCGCAATACGTGGTTTGCCGGTATCGGTTGCACAGTTGGACTGATAGGATTGTCTGAACAAAGGTCGTCTGAAAAATTTCAGACGACCTGAGACCTTTGCAAAATTCCCCAAAATCCCCTAAATTTCCATCAAGACATTTA
>CAUOMQ010000069.1:0-12671 GCA_963456805.1 uncultured Neisseria sp.
GAATTTAACCATATTTGAGAACACAAAAAATCTAACAACGTGAAACATAATATTACCTTTCGGCATCCCGGACAACTCACCGCCCTGCCGCCCCTGTCGCTCTACATCCACATCCCGTGGTGCATCAAAAAATGCCCGTATTGCGACTTCAATTCCCACAGCCTGAAAAACGGGCTGCCCGAAGCCGCCTATATCGATGCGCTGCTGACCGATTTGCAGATCGAATTGCCCAATATTTGGGGCAGGCCGGTGGAAACGATATTTTTCGGCGGCGGTACGCCCAGCCTGTTTCAGGCGGAATCGATTGACCGTTTGTTAAGCGGCGTGCGTTCGCTGTTGCGCTTGCAGCCAGAAGCGGAAATTACGTTGGAAGCCAATCCGGGCACGTTTGAAATTGAGAAGTTTCAAGGATTTAAAGATGCGGGTATCACGCGGCTTTCTATTGGCGTGCAGAGTTTCAACGACGATATGCTCTCAAGGCTGGGGCGCGTCCACAACGGCAAAGAAGCCTTAACCGCCATAGCTACCGCCTTGAAATTATTTGATAAAGTCAATATCGACTTGATGTACGCACTGCCGAACCAGACTGTTCAGACGGCATTGGATGACGTGCAAATCGCCATCGCTACGGGCGCGACCCACATCAGCGCGTATCATCTGACAATGGAGCCGAACACGCCGTTCGGCCACACGCCACCGAAAGGTTTGCCGCAAGACGAAGCCGCCCTCGACATCGAAGACGCGGTACACGGCGCGCTGGAAGGCGCGGGCTTTATCCACTACGAAACATCGGCTTTTGCAAAACCTGCCATGCAGTGCCGCCACAATTTGAACTACTGGCAGTTCGGTGATTATTTGGGCATAGGTGCGGGCGCGCACGGCAAAATTTCCTACCCCGACCGCATTGAGCGCACCGTCCGCCGCCGCCACCCCAACGACTACCTCGCCTTAATGCAAAGTCAGCCAAGTGTTGCCGTCGAACGCAAAACCGTTGCCGCCGAAGATTTGCCGTTCGAATTCATGATGAACGCCCTGCGCCTGACCGACGGCGTACCCGCCGCGATGTTGCAGGAACGCACGGGCGTACCCGCCGCCAAAATCATGGCGCAAATCGAAACGGCAAGGCAAAAAGGTCTGCTGGAAACCGACCCGATCGTGTTCCGCCCGACCGAACGGGGACGGTTGTTTTTAAACGATTTGTTGCAATGCTTTTTGTAAGATTGGATTTTTTCAGACGACCTTGATACGCCAAACCGTAACATCCGCAGGCTGCTATCAAAAAGCATGACGGACAGTTTTCATGTTGTTTGTTTTATCATAATAAAATACAATTGGGATAACCGTCGGCCTTGAATAAATACTCGGCGGTGATACCCCTTATTCCGTTACAAGGAAACAAACATGAAAAAAATTCTGACTACCCTGATTGCCCTCTCCATCTCAACCGTTGCGCTGGCAGATGACAGCCGTGGTTTCTATATTCAAGGCGATCTTGGCCACTCAACCCTTAAAACCAACGATGAAGGTGGCAAGACCAGTAGCAAAGGCTTCAGCCCGCGCCTGTCTGCCGGATATGATTTCGGTGATTTCCGTGTCGCTGCCGATTATACCCACTATAAAACTTTAAAAGACCATGAACAGGGTCGGAATTACACACTCGACTCGAAAATCAAACTCCAAAGCGTCGGCGTTTCCGCCATTTATGATTTCAACTTAAATTCCCCGGTCAAACCTTATGTCGGCGCACGCGTAGGCATCAACCGCTTTTCTTATGACGACGATTACCGCAGTGTGAATTTCCATGAGACTGAATCCATTCGCAAAACTAAAACCGGCGTAGGCGTATTGGCAGGCGTAGGCTATGACATTACCGAAAACGTCGCTTTGGACGCCGGCTACCGCTACAACCACTTGGGCAAATTCGACGGCTTGAAAGTACACGCTCACGAATTTTCCACCGGTGTCCGCGTGAAATTCTAATTCCCGCATCCCTCATAATAAAACCGCCCGAAGCGTCCAAACTTCGGGCGGTTTTTGCAAATGAGTGAAGTACATGCGATATATAGTGGATTAACTTTAAATCAGGACAAGGCGACGAAGCCGCAGACAGTACAGATAGTACGGAACCGATTCACTTGGTGCTTCAGCACCTTAGAGAATCGTTCTCTTTGAGCTAAGGCGAGACAACGCCGTACTGGTTTAAAGTTAATCTACTATAATTCTATTCTCATTCAAATTTATTTCACCAAAGGTCGTCTGAAAATATCCATACCCTACACAATCACTCGGTTTTATACGATAATCGACACCGTTTTCATCAAAGTTCCTATCTTTCAGACGCCCCCGACAACAGGAGAAAATCATGTCCAAAACCATCATCCACACCGACAAAGCCCCCGCCGCCATCGGCGCATACAGCCAAGCCGTGCGCGCGGGCGATACCGTTTACATGAGTGGGCAAATCCCTCTCGATCCCGCCACCATGACTGTTGTCGGCAACGGCGACTTCCGCGCCGAAGCCCGTCAGGTCTTTAAAAACCTGCAAGCCGTTGCTGAGGCCGCAGGCGGCACGCTGGGCGACATCGTCAAACTCAACGCCTATCTGACCGACCTTGCCAACTTCGCCGTCTTCAACGAAGTCATGGCAGAGTTCATCCAAGAACCCTTCCCCGCCCGCGCCGCCGTCGGTGTCGCCTCCCTGCCCAAAGGCGTGCAGGTCGAAGCCGAAGCCGTGCTGGTACTGAACGCATAAGACACGCAACCCGTTTTCAGACGGCCTCCCACAAGCCAAAGGTCGTCTGAAACACCACACACTATCGGACAATAACAACAATGGCACACTACGCAATCGGCGATATTCAAGGCTGCTTCGACGAACTCACCCTTTTGCTCGACAAAATCAACTTCAACCACGGCACAGACACCCTCTGGCTCGTCGGCGACATCGTCAACCGCGGCCCCAAATCCCTCGAAGTCCTCCAATTCTGCATGGAACACGAAAGCAGCGTCCGCATGGTTCTCGGCAACCACGACCTGCACCTGCTTGCCGTCGGCTACGGCGAAGGCACGATCAAGCGCAGCGACACCATCACCCCCATCCTCCAACATCCCGACAGCAAAAAAATGCTCGAATGGCTGCGCTTCCAGCCCCTGCTGATCAAAGGCGTGCGCCATGTTATGGTTCACGCCGGCATCCTGCCCCAGTGGACCATTGCCCGTGCCGAACTGCTCGCCAGCGAAACCGAAGCCGAGCTGCGCGGTAAAAAATACAAAAAGTTTTTCTCCAAAATGTACGGCAACAAACCTGCCGAATGGCGCGACGAGCTGACCGGCTACGACCGCCTGCGCATGATTCTCAACGTCTTCACCCGAATGCGCGCGCTGACACTGAAAAACGAACTCGATTACGACTACAAATCCACCCTCAAAAAAATGCCCGCGAACCTGCGCCCTTGGTTCAAAGCCCCCGACAGGCAAAACCTCAGCCACACCATCGTCTTCGGACACTGGTCTTCACTGGGCTTTATAAACACCGACAACATCCTTTCCCTCGATACAGGCGCACTTTGGGGCGGCGAACTGACCGCCATCAACCTTGCCGACCACAGCATCACCCAAGTCCCCTCCCTCGGCGGTTTGGACTGGAAAACGGCTTTGAGATGAGCCATGAAAACCAGAAAAGTATAAGTTTTTAGGTCGTCTGAAAATTGATTTCGGTTTGACAATAATGTGGTTTCAGACAACCTTTATATCGTTAATTCACTGAAAAATTAAAAGGAAAATGAAATGATAAACTGGGAAAATCCGCTCATCGCCCCCTACCGGCAGCAGCTTTTGTCTACTGAAAAACCCGTTGTCCGCATCAAGCTGTCACCTGCAAACAAAAGCAGCCTGCGCCGCTGGGACAGCAAAGTCGGAGGCGCTCCCTATTTGCCGCTCGGTGCCGAATATCCACACACGGCAAATGGTGATCCGCTCACGCTGTTGGCACAAATCAACTTCGCCCAAACACCACCGCTGGAGAATTTTCCCCGACAAGGTCTGTTGCAGTTTTTCATCCACAGTGACGATTTATACGGCTGCGATCTGGATAATTTGCTCAACAATGACGGCTTCCGCGTAATTTATCATGCCGACGTAGTGGAAGACGACAGCCTCCAGCAATCGGATTATCCGCATTACTACGGCGAAGAATTCGGCCTGCCGCATAATCCCGAACAGTCCTTTGCCATGTCGTTCGAACAGGGAACGCAGCTTGTCAGTTGCAGCGACTACCGTTTCGCACAAATTTTGGAAAGGTATGAAGGCGGTAAGAACGAAAATTTCTGGCAGATTCACAGTAATGAAGATTTGGAATATGAAGTCATGGAAAGCTTCAGTGGTGGCCACCAGATAGGCGGTTACCCTGATTTCACCCAAAATGACCCACGCGAAGAGCACGATGAATTGAAAGACTATATCCTGCTGTTCCAACTGCAAAGTGAATGGGAGGACGGGATAGAAATCATATGGGGAGACCTGGGTGTGGGCGGTTTCTTCATTCACCCCGACGATTTGGCCAAACTAGATTTTTCCAAAGTAGCATATAGCTGGGATTGTAGCTAGTTACCCGCTATCTCAAGCTGCGTGGGGATGAGTTGTACGAATCGGATAAGTTCGATTAATAAATCTCCCCTGCCATTAAGGTCGTCTGAAAAACAGTTTTCGCAAAGTCGAAACCTTGTTTCAGACGACCTTTCGTTTGCCTTAAAGCATTTCTTATTATGCGGTATTTCATATAAAATACCAGTCTAAAGGCCGTCTGAAACAAAGGTTGCTCATGTCGATACCTTTATTTCAGACGGCTCGTCTTTCAAAATACCACTCCTCTGAGGAATACCCCATGCCAGACTACCGCTCCAAAACCTCCACCCACGGCCGCAATATGGCGGGCGCACGCGCATTGTGGCGCGCCACCGGCGTGATGGAAACCGACTTCGGCAAACCCATCATCGCCGTTGCCAACTCTTTCACCCAATTCGTTCCCGGCCATGTCCACTTGCACAATATGGGCCAGCTGGTTGCCCGCGAAATAGAAAAAGCCGGCGCAATCGCAAAAGAATTCAACACCATCGCCATCGACGACGGCATCGCTATGGGCCACAGCGGTATGCTGTACTCCCTGCCCAGCCGCGATTTGATTGCCGACTCCATCGAATACATGGTCAACGCCCACTGCGCCGACGCGCTGGTGTGCATTTCCAACTGCGACAAAATCACCCCGGGAATGCTGATTGCCGCCATGCGCCTGAACATCCCGACCATCTTCGTTTCCGGCGGTCCGATGGAAGCGGGCAAGGTCATCGGCGTAGCCAACATCCAACCCGAACGCCGCTTGGACTTGATTGACGCCATGATTGAATCGGCGGACGACAATGTCAGCAACCAGCAAGTCGAAGAAGTCGAACAAAACGCCTGCCCGACCTGCGGTTCCTGCTCCGGCATGTTCACCGCCAATTCCATGAACTGCCTGACCGAAGCGCTCGGCCTGTCCCTGCCCGGCAACGGCTCCTACCTCGCCACCCACGCCGGCCGCAAAGAATTGTTCCTCGAAGCCGGCCGCATGATTGTCGAAATCACCAAACGCTATTACGAGCAAGACGACGAAACCGTGTTGCCGCGCAGCATCGCCACCAAAAAAGCGTTTGAAAACGCCATGACCATGGACATCGCCATGGGCGGCTCCACCAACACCATCCTGCATTTGCTTGCCGTTGCCAACGAAGCGGGCGTGGATTTCAAAATGGCCGACATCGACCGCCTGAGCCGCGTTGTGCCCTGCATCTGCAAAACTGCGCCCAACAACCACGACTACTACATGGAAGACGTGCACCGCGCCGGCGGCATCTTCGCCATCCTGAAAGAATTGGACAAAGCGGGCAAACTGCACACCGACGTGTACACCATCCACGCGCCGACGCTGAAAGACGCGATTGAAAAATGGGACGTGACCAATCCCGAAAACACCCACGCCATCGAACGCTTCAAAGCCGCGCCCGGCGGCGTGCGCACCACCCAAGCGTTCTCACAAAACCGCATGTGGAAAACCCTCGACCTCGACCGCGAAAAAGGCTGCATCCGCAACGTCGAACACGCCTACTCGCAAGACGGCGGTTTGGCGGTCTTGTTCGGCAACATCGCCGAACGCGGCTGCGTGGTGAAAACCGCAGGCGTGGACGAGAGCATCCTCAAATTCACCGGCCGCGCCCGCGTGTTTGAAAGCCAAGAAGCCGCCGTCGAAGGCATTTTGGGCAACCAAATCGTCGCCGGCGACATCGTCATCATCCGCTACGAAGGCCCCAAAGGCGGCCCGGGTATGCAGGAAATGCTGTATCCGACTTCCTACCTGAAATCCAAAGGCCTCGGCAAAGCCTGCGCCTTGCTGACTGACGGACGCTTCTCCGGCGGCACATCAGGCTTGTCCATCGGTCACGCTTCGCCTGAAGCAGCGGAAGGCGGCGCCATCGGCTTGGTACACGAAGGCGACACGATTGAAATCGACATTCCCAACCGCAGCATCAATCTGAAAGTGTCCGACGAAGAACTCGCAAAACGCCGCGCTGAAATGGAGGCACGCGGCAGCAAAGCGTGGAAACCGGAAACCCGCGACCGCTACGTCTCCGCCGCCCTGCGCGCCTACGGCGCAATGGCGACTTCCGCCGACAAAGGCGCGGTGCGCGACGTATCGCAAATCGAGCGGTAAAACAGTACGGCAATAAAGGTTTCAGACGACCATACGGTATCGTAGGTCGTCTGAAAACCGAAAAGCAGCCTGCACACCGCCTTCCCGAATCCAATCCACGCAAATAAATATTCAGGCAGCTTTAAAACGCGGATTCTCTTAAACCCCAATACCCGATTTTTTACCTTGAAACGGAAACCGCCCCATGCACAAAACGATTTTACCTATCCTGTTGGCATTCTTCGAATTGGTGGCAAGCCGATTCGTGGTGGCCGACGTAAACATACTGCGCCAACAGCACGCACAGGAAATGAACCGTATAGGGTACTGCATGCAGGTATATGGCAACGCTACGTGTACCAACTATTCGCCAAGCAGCTCGTCATACGGTAGACCGTCATACGACAGCCCGTCAGACAGCAGCTCATACACACCCCTCTCACCCGAAGAACTCGCTAAAATCAACAACTGGCTTCGTTTGAACGAAGCACGGACCCCCAAACACTGCACCCCTGTTGCAGACCGCATGCAACGCTGCTGGGAAGGCAATTACCACCCGATGCCGACCGACTCGAAGCACCCCACGATCAGACCACTAGTCAAACTTTACACCCTTGATGCCAACGGCAACATACAGGGACACGAACTGGAATATTCCAGACAGACCAACAAACTGCTATGGACGACCTTTTATCGGGACGGCAAACCCAACCCCAAAGACTCGGCCGCATACAACTTCTACGACGCGCCCGTAGGCCAAGTCAGCATTACCAAAATAAGTCGCTCCGGCGGATGGTCGGGAAAGCAACGGATAACGGAAACGGCTGCGTCCCAAGTGCAAGGCCTAAGCGAACTCGGCCTGAAAAGCATGAACCTGCGCGATACGATGCACCCCGACGATTACAGACAGCTCCTCAAAGCGGAACAGCATATCCGGCAGTTGGAGGATGAATTTAAACGCAAAGGAATAGACATCCACTGATGAGTCCGTCTGAAAACTCAAAACAGCCTGAATCAATTTCATTGTGCAGGCTGCCTACAAATAACGGCTAAATACCGCCAAAATTTGGAAAGGATATTCCGATGAGCATTTCTTTCTACATCAAAAATCCCAAAAAGCTATTTAGCCGCTTGCCCGTATTAACAGTGCAGGAATGTTTCCAGCTTTCATCGCAGCCGCTAGCACAATTTTCATTTGATGAACACGATGAAGATTTTGATTTACAGCAATTTCAAGCCATGCCGTTATCCGACTTCGAATGTCTGCTGCTTGGTGTGAACGAAAAAAGCGGTAGGGGATTTGAATTATCCTTTGATGAAGACACACAGGAATACGTTGTGCGGCAATTCACGCCCAGCACTTTGGAAGACTGGCAAATTGCCCTGCAATATCTCGCCGATTTAGCCCGCGCGCTCAAACAACCGATTACCTGCGAAACCGGTGAAACCTTCACTGCCGACACCATCCAAACCTTCGATTTCAAACCAGACATACAGGCCGGTATATCCATGGTGCCTTTTGAAGATGAAGACGAAATACAAAACTATAAATTCTACGGCGTTACCCGCCCTGTGGCACTGAACAAAAAGATTCGCGACAAAATTCTAGCCGACAACGACCCACTCGCAGCCTTCAGCCGCCTGATGCGTGAAACCCAATGGCTGGATGCCTATTCCGCTCATCAAATGATTGGGAAAAATAGTGACACGGGAGAGTTCGTCGGCTTTTATGTCTTAAACCCTGAACTGCCGACTATCCTGCCCTACCAACCCGAAATAGAATACGGCACGGATCTCGATATTTCCAACAACGATATCAGCAGCTGGAGATTGATTTTTACCAACGATGACGATTCACCTACCGAGCTGCCTTACGAAACCTTTATCGCACGGCTACCCAAAGAAAAATACCGCTTTATTGACGCAGCGTATATTCTGCTGGAAGCATTCACGAAAGACGAATTGGCTCAGCTTGCCATCGAATAATGCTCAGGCAGCCACCATTTATAAAATGAGGCAATCAAAATGACGGTCAACAAGTTTCAGATTATCCCTTTTAAAGGCGTGGATTTAGGCGACATATTTTTTGAGCTTGGTAACACCAATGAACAAATCATCGCCGAATTTGGAGAGGCCAGCGAAGTGGTGCAAGACAACCTTTTGAATATTACTACCGAATACAGATTTGCTTGTGAATTAAAATATAGGGCAGATAAACTTGTTGCCATCATTTGCAACAAACATACCAACCCCATGCTTGGCGGCGTAAACGTCTTTACAGCCGAAGACCTAGAAGAAATCAAGCAGCAGAATGATTTTATTGAAGAAAAATCGTATATTACCTTTCCTGAACTCGGTATCTGCATTGGTGGCATGAGTCAAAAACGCATAACGGAGGGCAAAGCCGTTATCGTTTTTTCCAAGGAAGAAACCAAGTTGACAGATTTTTGGCAAAATAAAGTCAAAAAGAAACCTTCGGAAGTAGAACCTCATGAAGTAAAAATCTCATCCTTTGAAGGCGTAGAAACAAACGGTAAATTTTTCAAACTCGGCAATACTATGCAACAAATCATTGCCGAATTCGGCAAAGCAGAAAAAGTTTTGCAACACAATATTTTAGGGAGCATTTTTGAAACACGAGGTTCATGCGAATTGCACTATAAGGAAAACAGGCTGGTTGCCGTCACTTGCAATCAATACACATATCCTATTTTCAACGGCTTGAATCTCTTTGAAACTGAGAGCATAGAAAAACTAAAAAACGAACATCATTTTCTCGAAGGAAAACATTACCTCACCTTTCCAAGCCTAGGAATCTGCATCGGCGGCATGTCCCAAAAAAGAATACCTGAAGGTAAATTGGCTCTGGTTTTTACCCGGAGTGAAACCGACATATATGAATTTTATGCCGAAGATTAATCCATTAAATGAAGCCATACCACAGCAATATTCTTAACAAAATACAAAAAGGTCGTCTGAAAACAGAAACCCAATCCTGTTTTCAGACGACCTTTTGCATTGCAGACTAACTCAATTAGTGATGATGACCGTGCGGGCCGTGAACGTGGCCGTGTACGATTTCTTCTTCAGTCGCATCGCGCACGCTGTCAACTGTCGCTTTGAACAAGATTTTCATGCCAGCAAGCGGATGGTTGCCGTCTACTACGGCTTTGCCGTCTGCTACATCGGTTACGCGATAAACCAAGACATCGCCGGTTTCAGGATCATCGGCTTCGAACATCATGCCGACTTCCACTTCAACCGGGAATACGCTGACATCTTCGATACGCACCAGGCCGGGATCTTGCTCGCCGAAAGCATCATCGGGAGACAGCGCGACTTCAACGGTATCGCCGACGTTTTTCTCGTGCAAAGCTTCTTCCACCAAAGGGAAAATGCCGTCATATCCGCCATGCAGATAGACGATGGGTTCTTCGGTTTTGTCCAGCAGTTGGTTGTCCGCATCGTACATTTCATAGTGAAGCGAAACCACAGAATTTTTTTCAATAGCCATTTTTTATCCTTTATCATGACCGTTTATCAAAACAGGTTTTCTTTATTGACAACCCTCTGCCAACAAATCTAAAGCATTCTAACACACCGCCGTCATGCACGGAGATTTATCGCAAAATTATCAAAACTAACAATTATAAATTTATATGCACAATATTTAACATATTGTGCGCAAAAGCGTAAATTTTGATAATCTTTATATTTGTGTAACTTTTTTACAACTTTTTGCTTTTATGCGCAACAACTGCCCGCATTTCATTTAAACCGATTGAAAACAAAGGCCCATAGCGCATTATTCAAATGTAAACGCATGAAATAAATAAATTTTACTATACAATTTATTTCAAATGTACATTGAATAACAGCCAATGCGGACTAGTTTTACCCCCGTCTTTCGTCCATTTCAGATTGATTAAAAATTACTAATTCGTCCGTATCGTTGCACCGAAGCACCCTGTGGGGCATAATGCAGGAAATTCAGCAATGAATTTTTACTCTAAATGAAACGACTTATATGTCGTTTTGTTGTTTTGTTCTACTTAAATCGATTTAAAGAAGGTTCTCAAAATGAAAAAATCTCTGATTGCTGCTGCTCTGTTATCTTTGGCTTTGGCTGCTTGTAACAAAGGCGCTGATACTGCTGCTCCTACCGCTTCCGGTGCTTCTGAAACTGCTGCTTCTGCCGCTTCTTCTGCAACTGGTGCCGCTTCTGCCGCTTCCTCTGCAACTGAAGCCGCTTCTGCAGCTAACACCGCTGCTTCTGCTGCCAACACTGCCGCTTCTGCAGCTAATACCGCTGCTTCTGCTGCAACCGGTGCTGCTTCTGCTGCCAGCTCAGCTGCTGCTTCTGCCGCTTCTGCTGCAAAATAATATTTTTACAGCTAAAAAAGCAGGATACGGATTGTATCCTGCTTTTTTGTTTTTCAGACGACCTTTACCGTTTTTCGCTTCCCTTATCCGCTATATAATCTTCCGTACACACACAAACCATCCTGCTGCCCGTTATGCCCAATCTGTACGACCGTTTTCTTGAATTCCTTTCCCCCGCCGAAATTCTCGAAGCCACTCCGGCCTTGTTAAACGACCAGCGCCGCCGCTTTGTTTCCGAACCGGACATCATCTTGCAACCGCATTCCATAGAAAATGTACAAGAAATCATGCGGTTTTGTTTTAAACACCGTATCCCCGTTACCCCACAGGGCGGCAATACCGGTTTGTGCGGCGCAGCGGTAGCTTCCGGCGGCGTACTGCTCAACCTTTCCAAAATCAACCGCATCCGCGAAATCAACCTTGCCGACAACAGCATCACCGTCGAAGCGGGCGTAATCCTGCAAAACGTCCAAAAAGCGGCATCCGAAGCGGGCAGACTGTTTCCACTCAGTCTTGCCAGCGAAGGCTCGTGCGAAATCGGCGGCAACATCGCCTGCAACGCCGGCGGATTAAACGTTTTACGCTACGGCAGTATGCGCGACTTGGTATTGGGTTTGGAAGTCGTCCTGCCCAATGGCGAACTTGTTTCCCATCTCCAACCGCTGCACAAAAATACAACCGGTTACGACCTGCGCCACCTCTTTATCGGCAGCGAAGGCACACTCGGCATTATCACCGCCGCCACGCTCAAACTCTTCGCCCGTCCGCAAACCATAGCGACCGCATGGGTAGGTTTGGATGACATCGAATCTGCCGTACAGCTTTTAACAGCCGTACAAGGACATTTTGCCGAACGACTGACCAGTTTCGAGCTGATCAGCCGCTACGCCTTGGCATTGTCTTCCGAGTTCAGTCATCTCAAACAGCCGACCGATGCAAACTGGCACGTCCTGCTCGAACTGACCGACTCCGTTCCCGATGCCGCGCTCGACGAAAAACTTGCCGAGTTTCTCTATCAAAACGGCCAAGAAAACAGCATCATCGCGCAATCCGAACAAGAGCGCCTCGATCTGTGGACGCTGCGTGAAAACATTTCCGCCTCCCAGCGCAAGCTCGGCACCAGCATCAAACACGATATCGCTGTCCCGATTGCCCAAGTCGCCACCTTTGTCCGTCAATGCGCCCCCGCCTTAGAAACCCGTTTTCCGGGTATACAAATTGTCTGCTTCGGACATTTGGGCGACGGCAGCCTGCATTACAACACCTTCCTGTCCGACGTCTTGAGCAACGAAGCCTACCGTTACGAAGATGCCGTCAACAGCATCGTCTATGAACACATCCTCGCCTGCCACGGTACCATCGCGGCGGAACACGGTATCGGCACCATCAAAAAACACTGGCTCCCCAGCGTCCGCACACCGTCCGAAATCGCCCTGATGCGCGCCATCAAAGCCCAGCTTGATCCGCACGGCATCATGAATCCGGGCAAACTCCTGCCGTAAGCAATATTTCAGTATAGTGGATTAACTTTAAACCAGTACGGCGTTGCCTCGCCTTAGCTCAAAGA
>CAUOMQ010000070.1:0-12603 GCA_963456805.1 uncultured Neisseria sp.
ATTTGACGATGCGCTACTGTCCTATTTTGATTTTAATTGACTATAATCCACTATACAAAGGATTGGGGCAGGGTAGCACAACCAGTTTATTGAAAAGAGTGCGGGATGGCGATGAAGATTAAAGCGGTTGATTCGTTGTTTTTTGCCATCATCCACACTAAAAAAGGTCGTCTGAAAACATACTTTCAGACGACCTTTTCAAGTTTGGCTTCCGTATCTGTCAAACAATTTGATCGGATGCAGCCGCGTCAATCAGTAACGGCCCGGAACGGTTCCCATACGCTGTTTCAGCGAGGTTTGCGGCTCATTGAACAGAGATGCGTAGAAGGTCGCGTTGGTCATGACTTTTTTGACGTAGTCGCGCGTTTCGGTGAAGGGGATGGTTTCGGCGTAAATCGCGCCTTCTAGAGGCATAGAAGCCTGCCAGTTGCGGGCGCGGCCGGGGCCGGCGTTGTAGCCTGCGGTTGCCATCACTTCGTTGTTTTGCAGGCGGCGTTTGGCATCTGCCATGTACCATGTGCCCATGCGGATGTTGCCGTCCATGGTGTAGAGTTCGCTGCTGCTCATGCCGATTTTGCCGGCGATTTCGCGGGCGGTGGCAGGCATAACCTGCATCAGGCCTTGCGCGCCGACGCTAGATTGTGCGCCCATGACGAAACGGCTTTCTTGACGGATCAGGCCGTAAACCCAAGCGGGATCGATGCCTGCTTGCGAGGCGTAGCGGACGGTGGTCTCTTTAAACGGAGAGAGGTAGCGCAGGTTGTAGTTGAGTTTGCGCTCGGTCCGGTCGGCACTGTTGATCGCCATGTCGTAGAACTGGTTTTCAAAGGCGACCTGCGCGGCAGTCAGGAGGTTGTCCTCGTTGAAGTCGCGGGTGGCGAAACGCCATTCTGCCTGCGCCTGACGGCGCATTTTGGCATCGTTGCTGCTTTGGCTGTTTTTAAACAGAACCAGTGCGCGTTTGATGGCGCCGTCGTCTGCCATGCGGCGGACGTCTTTTTTATCGGCGTCGGAAACGTTGTTTTTGGTATTGACACGGCGGCCAAGTTCTTCACCAGCTAAGACGGCGTAGAAATTGCGTCCGCTTGCGGCGGCTTTTTCGTACATTTCTTTAGCACGGCTTTGGTTGCCTTGTGCGGCGTAGCTGCGGCCCAGCCAGTATTGCCAAGTCGGGTCTTTTTGCAGGTTGTCGGGCATTTGTTGGATGATGCCGGACAATTCGTTCCAGCGTTGCAGGCGCAGGGCGGCGCGGGCGTACCATTCAAACTGCTCGTCGGTCAGTTGTTTGCGGTCGGAAACGCGGTTGTAGTAGCTCAACGCGGTCTGCATGTTTTGATTTTGCGCTTGGTAGAGTCCCAATACGCCCCATGCGAAGCTGCTTTGTTCGCGGCTTAAGCCGGATTCCATGCCGGACAGCGTGGAGGCTGCGGAGGAGGATTTGCGCGCGTCTTTGCCGATGACGTTCAAAAGGCTGTATTCGCGCGCACCTTGCGAGCCGCCTTCAAACGGGCTACCCAATGCGGCTGCCAAACTGCGTGCGTCGCTGGTTTGGCTGTTGCTCAACAATCCGCGTACGCGGCGCCATGCGTCGTTGCTGTTCAGACGACCTGCCGATGCTGCGCTTTCGACCAAACGGGTACAGCCCGCGGGCAGCTTGTTGGTAACGCGCACAAGCTCTGCCGCCATGTTGTAGCTGCCGCTGCTCAGTTCGGCATAACATTGCACTTCCTGTACCCGGCCCGCTGCATTCAGCTTTTTGTTTTCTTGGCGGAACACATCCCATTGTCCGCGCGCGCCGAGGCTTTTGAGCCATTCGTTGCGGACGGTTTCAGCCATCGCGCTGTCGCCCGCTTGTGCCAAGAATTGTTGCACCCACATATCGTCGCCGCGTTTGGCAGCGTCCAGCGCGCCTTGATATTGGCTGTAATCGGACAATACTTTGGATTCGCCTTCCGCGCGGCGGGCGGGGATGGAGGCGGGTTCGGTCAGGGAAGAGGCAGGCTCTTTGGATGAGGTGTCGTTTTCAGAGACGCACGCCGACAAGACGGCTGCGGCAATCAGGCTGAGCGAGAGGGAAAATATGCGTTGTGCGTTCATTACTTGCCGTATCTTTATTAGAATCAATTAGAACCGTATTTTAAACGATTTGGCGGCATTATCCGAATCTGAAACCGATATTTACATTAACCGCGTAATCAGGGACAACAAAAAGGTCGTCTGAAAAGCGGAATGGCTGTTTCAGACGACCTTTGAGGCATGGGCAAAGTTTACATGCAGCCTTCGTTTTGCAGCAGGGTAAACAGGGGAACGCCGTTTTCGCGGATTTTGCTGCCGCCGATCAAGTCCGTAAATTCCAAAATCGCCGCTGCTTCAACGACTTCGCCGCCGAGTTTGCGGATTAATTCTACGCCTGCGAGCATGGTGCCGCCGGTTGCGACCAGGTCATCGACCAGCAGCACGCGCGCGCCGGGTTTGACTGCGTCTTTGTGGATTTCGACCGTCGCTTCGCCGTATTCCAGCGCGTAGCTTTGCGAAATCGTATCAAAAGGCAGCTTGCCCTTTTTACGGATGGGGACGAAGCCGACGTTCAACTGATACGCCAGCGCCGCGCCGATGATGAAGCCGCGTGCATCCAAGCCTGCCACGACATCGATTTTCTGACCCATATAGCGGTAAACCAGCAAGTCCACCAAAAGGCGGAAATATTCCGCGCTTTGAAGCACCGGTGTAATGTCGTGAAATAAAATGCCTTTTTGCGGCCAGTTTTCGATTTTGCGGATTTTGTCCGCCAATGCGGCGACGCCCATCGCCTCAGGATGAACCAACATTTTACGTGTTCCCAAATGAAAAGTTTTTAACGCGATATTGTAGCCGTCAGACCGTCGGTTGCCAAATCCATCGGGGCGGTTTAACCATTCCCAGAAGCGTTCATGACATGGCACGCGACACGGTATAGTGGATTAACTTTAAATCAGGACAAGGCGACGAAGCCGCAGACAGTACAGATAGTACGGAACCGATTCACTTGGTGCTTCAGCACCTTAGAGAATCGTTCTCTTTGAGCTAAGGCGAGGTAACGCCGTACTGGTTTAAAGTTAATCCACTATAATGCGGCTCAATCATCTTTAAGATTAATAAAGGTCGTCTGAAACGCCGGAAGATGGGTTTCAGACGACCTTTTGATGTTTCATAACGTGAATATGGATTTATTGATGTGCGGCGAGGAATTGTTCCAATTCTTCTTTGAAAGGCATCCCGTTTTGCGCGCCGTCTTGGGTAATGGAAAGCGCGGCGGCGGCACATGCCTTACGGACGGCAGTTTCGATGCCTTGATTCCAGAAGACGGACAATGCGCCGTTGAATGCGTCGCTGGCGCCGGTGGTGTCGGCAGTGTCCACTTTAAAGCTGGAAACATAACGCAAACCGTCTTTTCCGTCTTTATAGACTGCGCCTTTGTCGCCCATGGTCATCAGGACGGGGCAGGGGGCTTTTAGAATCAGCTCTTCAGGATTCAAATCTTGCGACAGTCCGAGGCAGTCGGCAAGTTCGTAGCGGTTGGGCGTCAGAAGGGTGACCAATTCCCATAATTCCGAAGGCAGGAATTGGGCGGGAGCCGGGTTGAGGATAAAGGGTTTGCCGTATTTCTTCGCCAATTTTGCGGCGGCGATGACGCAGTCCATCGGGATTTCGAGCTGGCTCAAAACCACATCGGCGGAGGCGATTTGCTGCTCGGCGTTTTCGACATCGGCAACCGTCAGCCCCATATTGGCTCCGGCGATAACGATGATGGCGTTTTCATCGTCGGCGACGGTGATGTTTGCCATGCCGCTGGGCAAGCCTGGGAGGGTTTGGATGTGTTCGGTAAAGACGCCTTCGCGGCTGAGGTTGGTGGTCATTTCATAGCCGAAATCGTCATCGCCGACCGCGCCGATCATACAGACGTCCGCACCCAAACGCGCCGCTGCAATCGCTTGGTTTGCGCCCTTGCCGCCCATGAAGCGGTGAAACGAGCTTCCCAGTAATGTTTCACCCGCTCTGGGAAATTTTGAAGCGCGGGTGACTAAATCCATATTAATACTGCCGATAACGACAATTTTAGCTTGGAGCATCCTTGATATCCCTTTTATGAAATGCAATAGACCGTTTGAAACGGTCTTATTTTGTCTGCTGTCCCCAAATATCAATCATAGTTTGAAATAATGGACAAGATAGTCTGAAATTGTACCTGCTAATATTATAAATGCAAAATTAATTGTCAAATTCATATTACTTTGGATTAATTTTGTTGAGATAAAATCAACATATCATAGGATTTAAGGCGGGAATGGCGGTGCTTGGGGAGAAATTGTTTTTATTTTAATAATCTGTGTTGCAACGCAGGCAGTCTGGTGCGCACGCTTTGCAGCCTTGTGCCGTCCAAGTCGGCAATGACGATGCCTTCGCCTTCGGGCAATACGTCCAAGATTTCTCCCCACGGGTCGATAATCATGCTATGACCGAACGTCTTCCTGCCGCTTTCGTGTTCGCCGCCTTGCGCCGAAGCGATGACGTAGCATTGGTTTTCCACCGCGCGAGCGCGCAGCAGCAGCTCCCAATGCGCTTTGCCCGTCGTGTAAGTGAAGGCAGCGGGCAGCAGTAAAACGTCAAACGGCTGCTGGGCGCGGAAAAACTCGGGAAAGCGCAAGTCGTAGCACACGCCCACGGCAAGCGGCACGCCGTCGGCAGTCAATTTCGGCACATCGCCGCCTGCGCTGATGGTGTCCGCCTCGGCATAGCGTTCGCCCAAGCCTGAGAAACCGAACAGGTGCATTTTGTGGTACAGCCCGATTTGCGTGCCGTCGCGGTCGTACACCAACATAGTGTTCATCACTTTGCCCGCATCAGGGCTTTGCAGCGGAATCGTGCCGCCAAAAAGTACCACGCCGCATTCCGCCGCCGTCTCGCTCAAGGTCGTCTGAAAACGAGTGTAGCGAGTTTCGTCAAAACGACCGTTGATTAAAGGTTCGGCAAAAGCGAGTTTGTCGGTATCCTTGCGCCCCATCAGCGGCCAATATTCGGGCAACAGCACCCAATCCGCGCCTTGCTCTGCGGCTTGGCGCACGAGGCGTTTCATGGTGTTAATGTTGGCATCGGGGTCGGTGGACGAAATCATTTGCACGGCGGCGGCGCGGATGTTTTGCATGGCGGGTTTCCTGTCGGGTCGTCTGAAAAGGGTAAGAGATGGTTGGTTTTATAGTGGATTAAATTTAAATCAGGACAAGGCGACGAAGCTGCAGACAGTACAAATAGTACGGAACCGATTCACTTGGTGCTTCAGCACCTTAGAGAATCGTTCTCTTTGAGCTAAGGCGAGGCAACGCCGTACTGGTTTAAAGTTAATCCACTATATAACGAAATCGTTTCAAAAAAACAATCAATAAGGAAGGCAGCGTTTCAGACGACCTTTTGTTTTTCTGAGCCGTTTTTATGATGATTTGAACGGCAGGTTTGGCATTACTTTATATAAATATATTATTTTTTATTTTTTGTTGATTTTAAAAAAGAATTTTTTAAATACTAATAAATCGATAAAATATAAATGTTTTCAAAACTTAACGTCTGTATGTAAGTTGTTGATTTATGGTTTGGTTATTTTATAAATGGGCTGATTTCTTGAAAATTTGTATTACTACGGTTTGCTAAGTAAGAAGTTATCAGATAAGGTGTACTACAAGCGGTTACATCCGTGAGTATGAAATTAATCAACAAGATAGTTGATTAAGTAATTAAAACTGTTACATCCCACAAAAAAACGGACAGGTTATTCTCAACCGTTTGCACATCAAACCGTTTGCACACCAAACAGAAAGGAAAAAACCATGCTTCATTATGCAGTTGTTTTCTTTGTCATCGCCATTATTGCAGCCGTACTGGGCTTTGGTGGTATTGCAGGCAGCGCGGCAGGTATCGCTAAAATCCTGTTTGTCGGTTTCCTGATTTTGTCAGTGTTGTCCCTGATTTTTGGCAAGAAAAAATAAAACTGACAAACAGATTAGGTTGCAAACACGCTACCTTCTGAATGAACGTTTTTTAAAACAAAGGTCGTCTGAAATTTTCAGACGACCTTTCTTCATATCAAACCTTAATCTTCATACGCTTCCGTCGGCGGGCAGGAGCAGACCAGATTCCGGTCGCCGTACACGTCGTCCACGCGGTTGACGCTCGGCCAGAATTTGTTTTCGCGCACGAAAGGCAGCGGGAAGACGGCTTCTTCGCGGGAGTACGGGTGCGCCCATTCGCCGGTTACGTCGGCGGCGGTGTGCGGGGCGTTGACCAGCGGGTTGTCGTCTTTCGGCCATTCGCCGCGTTCGACTTTCAACACTTCCTGTTTGATTTGTTTCAGGGCGGCGATGAAGCGGTCGAGTTCGGCTTTGCTCTCGCTTTCGGTCGGCTCAATCATCAGCGTACCGGCAACGGGGAAGGAGACGGTCGGGGCGTGGAAGCCGTAGTCCATCAGGCGTTTGGCGATGTCGGTTTCGGTGATACCGCTTTCGGCTTTGAGCGGACGCAAATCGACGATGCATTCGTGCGCGACGCGGCCGTTTTTGCCTGTGTAGAGAACGGGATAGTCTTCGCTCAGGCGTTTGGCGACGTAGTTGGCGTTGAGCAATGCCCAGCGCGTTGCCTGTTCCATGCCTTGTTTGCCCATCATGGTCAGGTACATCCAAGTAATCGGCAGGATGGACGCGGAACCGAACGCTGCGGCGGCAACGGCGGTTTGGTCGGTACTGGCGCTGTGGGTGTCGGTCAAGGTATGGCCTGGGGCAAACGGGGCGAGGTGGGCTTTCAGGCCGATGGGACCCATGCCCGGGCCACCGCCGCCGTGAGGAATACAGAAGGTTTTGTGCAGGTTCATGTGCAACACGTCCGCGCCGACTTCGGCGGGCTGCATGATGCCGATTTGGGCGTTGAGGTTGGCGCCGTCCATGTAAACCTGTCCGCCGTTTTCATGGATGATGCGGCAGATGTCGCGGATGCCTTCTTCGTACACGCCGTGGGTGGACGGGTAGGTAATCATGATGGCGGACAAGGCGTCGCGGTGTTGTTCGGCTTTGGCTTTCAAATCGTCGATGTTGACGTTGCCGTGTTCGTCGGTATCGACGACGACGACTTTCAAACCGAGCATGGCGGCGGTGGCGGGGTTGGTGCCGTGGGCGGATTTGGGAATCAGGCAGATGTTGCGGTGTGCTTCGCCTTGGGCTTCCTGATAGCGGCGGATGGCGAGCATACCGCTGTATTCGCCCTGCGCGCCGGAGTTGGGCTGGAAGGAAATCGCGTCAAAGCCGGTGATGGCTTTCAGGCTGTTTTCCATGTCGGTCAGGAGTTCGCGGTAGCCTGCGGTTTGGGCTTCGGGGGCGTAGGGGTGGATGTCGGAGAATTCCGACCAAGTAATCGGCAGCATTTCGGCGGTGGCGTTGAGTTTCATGGTGCAACTGCCCAGCGAAATCATGCTGCGGTTCATTGCCAAATCGCGGTCTTCGAGCTTTTTCAGGTAGCGCAGCATTTCGTGTTCGGTGTGGTAACGGTTGAACACGGGATGTTGCAAAATATTGTCTTGGCGCAGGAATTCGGTTTTCAGACGACCTTTGACGTCGTCTGAAAGCGTGAAGGTGTTGTTGCCGGTAAAGGCGTAGTACAACACGGCAAGGTCTTCGCGCACCGATGTTTCGTGGAAGGCGGCGGCGATTTGGGTGTCGCTGACGCGGCGCAGGTTGTAGCCCAGTTCCAAAGCGGTTTGGAACGCTTTGTCCGCTTTTTCTTTACTGCCGAAATCAACGGTAACGGTATCGAAGAAGACTTCGTGAACCACTTTCAGGCCGTCTGAAACCAGCGTGTCGGCAAAGGCGGAAGCCAGCGCGTGAATGCGGTTGGCGATACGTTTCACGCCTTCGGGACCGTGATAAACGGCGTACATGCCCGCCAAGTTTGCCAGCAATGCCTGCGCGGTACAAATATTGGATGTGGCTTTTTCGCGGCGGATGTGTTGTTCGCGGGTGGACAACGCCATGCGCAACGCGGGTTTGCCCGATGCGTCTTTGGATACGCCGATGATGCGGCCGGGGGCGGAGCGTTTGAACTCGTCTTTAAACGCGAAATAAGCGGCGTGCGGCCCGCCAAACCCCATCGGTACGCCGAAGCGTTGGGTGTTGCCCAATGCAATGTCCGCGCCCAATTCGGCAGGCGATTTCAGCAAGACCAAGCTCATGATGTCAGCGGCAACGGCAACAATCGTGCCTTTGGTTTTCAGACGACCTATAACGCTTTGCAAATCTTGCACGTCGCCGTCTTTACCGACGTATTGGAACAGCGCGCCGAAGTATTCGCCGTCATCCGCTTGGGCAAAATCGCCGACCACCAACTCGAAGCCGAAATACTTGGCACGGGTTTTTATCACATCCAAAGTCTGCGGATAAACGCGCTCGTCCACAAAGAAACGCTCGGATTTCACCTTGCCCACGCGGTGCGCCATCGCCATCGCTTCAGCGGCGGCAGTTGCCTCGTCCAGCAAAGACGCGCCCGCCACGGGGAAACCGGTCAAATCGATGCACACCTGTTGGAAGTTCAACAGCGCTTCCAAACGCCCCTGCGCGATTTCCGCCTGATACGGCGTGTAGGCAGTGTACCAGCCCGGATTTTCCAACACGTTGCGCAAAATCACGTTCGGCACGCGGGTCGGGTAATAGCCCAATCCGATATAGGATTTGTTGATCACGTTTTTCGCCGCAATGGCTTTCAGCTTCGCCAAAGCGTCCGCCTCGGTCAGGGCTGCGGGCAGGTCGAGTTCGGACGGCATACGGATGCTTTGCGGCACGGTGTTGCCGACAAAATCGTCCATGCTCTTCTCGCCGAGCGCTTCCAAAAGCGCAGCCTCGTCGCCGAAACTCAAATGACGCGCGGCAAATTCGTTGGGGTTGAACAGTTCGGATAGTTTCATTTCTACTCCTTTTTTGTTGTAGGAATCTGCCGTTGGGCAGGTATTTGGGTTTTCAGACGACCTTGCGGGCGGATAATCGGGTTTTGTGTCTGCTTACCATTTCCGTCAGGCAGGGAACTATTTCCAGTCTTGCACCCGCTTCAAGTCGTTCTGTGCCAAGGTGTCGGCGTGTTCGTTGCGGCTTTGGTATGCCCTGTTTTGCAAGATGCTGTTGGCGACGTAGTTTAAGTGTATTTTGGCGGCTTCGGCGGCATCGGCGGGGCGGCGTTCCAAGATGGCTTCGTAGATGGCGCGGTGTTGCGCGATCAGCTTGGGGCGCGGGTCTTCGGTTTGGTTGGAATAGATGATGCTGCTGCGCGTCTGGCGGTAGAGCATTTTGAGCAGGCCGCCGGAGAGGTGGCTGAAGAGGATGTTGTGCGCGGCGTCGGCGATGGTTTGGTGAAAGCTCACGTCGGCTTCGCTTTGATGTTCCAGATTGCCGCTTTCGCAGGCGGATTCGAATTTTTGCCGCCAAAAATCAATCCGTTTCAAATCGGCATCGGTGCGCCGCTCGGCAGCCAACGATGCCATGCAGCCTTCGATGTGGCAGCTGAAATCGAAAACGTCGGTTTCCCAGTTGGAATGTTTGCCGAGCAATTCCTGCCAGCTTTGGAGGAAATCCTGCTGCGGTTTGACGGAAACGTAATAGCCGTCGCCCTGACGCGCTTCCAAAACCTGCCGCGCAATCAGGATGTTCAGCGCGACCCTGACCGACGGGCGCGATACGCCGAATTCTTCCGCCAGCGTGCGCTCGGGCGGGATTTTGCCGCCTTCTTCGTAAATGCCCGCCGCGATGCGTTCCTCCAATATCGACAATATTTGGTCGCTGATTTTTTGCGGACGAACCAGTTTTGTCATTGTAATTCCCTCTTTTCCATCATGTTTTTTCTGCGAAGAAGACCCAAATCCGATAATGTGATGCGGCAGGCCGTCCGAAAGGGCAGCCTGCATCAAAATTGGCATGACCAAATTGGCATGACCAAGGTCGCCGTATTCTAATTAACCGCCCCGTATCCCGTCAATATGGCTTGTCCTACCCGTATTTGTTTTAAAACTACATTGGGCTACATTTTTACAATTCATATAATATTTTGTTTTATTTAAAATTAAATAACAAATTTGCGCCAATGCTGCCGGGTCGTCTGAAAAAATAATTGACCGCCATATTAAAGTTTCGTAAAGTGTCCTCCGTTCTCAAAATTGGTTTTACCAATTTAAGAAAATATATTAGAAAAATATTCGGAGATTTTCCCTATGGATACTTGGATTCAAAACTATACCGCAGTGGGCGGCAGCCTATATTTGACGGCTGCCGTTGCCCTCCTGCCCATTATCTTTTTCTTCGTCGCACTGACCATCCTGAAGCTCAAGGGTTATCAGGCGGGGCTTTATACGCTGCTGATTGCGCTTGGCGTTGCCATATTAGGCTTCGGAATGCCTGCGGGCATGGCGGTTTCTTCCGCGCTGTACGGCTTTGCTTACGGTTTGTGGCCGATTGCATGGATTATTGTTACCGCCGTGTTCCTGTATAAAATTACCGTGAAAACAGGGCAGTTCGATATCATCCGCGCTTCCGTGATTTCGATTACCGAAGACCAACGCCTGCAAATGCTGCTGGTCGGCTTCTCCTTCGGCGCCTTCCTCGAAGGCGCGGCAGGCTTCGGCGCGCCGGTGGCGATTACCGCCTCGTTGTTGGTGGGCTTGGGCTTTAATCCGCTCTACGCCGCCGGTTTGTGTTTGATTGCCAATACCGCGCCCGTGGCTTTCGGCGCGATGGGTATTCCAATCCTGGTTGCCGGTCAAGTGTCCAACCTCGACCCTTACCATATCGGTCAGGTCGCCGGCCGCCAACTGCCGATCCTGTCGATTATCGTTCCTTTCTGGTTGGTCGCCATGATGGACGGTATGCGCGGCATACGCCAAACTTGGCCTGCCGTATTGGTGGCGGGCGTATCTTTCGCCACTACCCAGTTCATTACCGCCAACTTCATCGGCCCGGAATTGCCCGACGTGACCTCTGCATTGGTCAGCCTGGTCTGCCTGTCTGCCTTCCTGAAAAAATGGCAGCCTAAAGAAATCTTCACCTTCAACGGCATGAAAAAACCGGCTGAACGCAAAGCGGGCGAATACACTGCCGGACAAATCATCAAAGCCTGGTCGCCTTTCGCCATCCTGACCGTTTTCGTCAGCGTGTGGACTATTAAGGGCGTTAAAGAGGCTTTGGGCGTTGCCACCATCAAATTCGACTGGCCGATGCTGCACAATCTGGTACAAAAAGCCGCGCCCATCGTCAGCGAACCGACACCATACGCCGCCGTATTCAAAATCGACCTCCTCGGCGCAGTCGGCACGGCAATCCTGTTTGCTTCCATCGTTTCCGCCGCTTTGCTGAAAATGAAACCTTCCGAAGCCGTCAGCACTTTCTTTGAAACGCTCAAAGAACTGCGCCTGTCCATCCTGTCTATCGGCTTGGTACTCGGCTTCGCATTCGTGGCAAACTATTCAGGCCTGTCGTCCACATTGGCACTCGTCCTCGCCGCTACCGGTACCGTATTCCCGTTCTTCTCGCCGTTCCTCGGCTGGCTGGGCGTATTCCTGACCGGTTCGGACACTTCCGCCAACGCGCTCTTCGGTTCGCTGCAAGCCAGCACTGCGCATCAAATCAACGTCGTGCCTGAACTGACCGTTGCAGCCAACACCACTGGCGGCGTGACCGGCAAAATGATTTCGCCGCAATCCATCGCCATCGCCTGCGCGGCGGTCGGTCTGGAAGGCAAAGAATCCAACCTGTTCCGCTTCACCGTGAAACACAGCTTGATTTTCTGTACCTTCGTCGGCCTGCTGACCCTGCTGCAAGCTTATGTCTTGCCGTGGACGCTGGTTTTCTTCAACAAATAAGCCAATCGGCTTGAAATGAAAAGGTCGTCTGAAATCCAATTTGGGTTTCAGACGACCTTTTTGTTGTTGTGGGCGTGATCGGGTTTACCGTCATTTCCGTTTCGTTTAAACAGTAGGGGAATGCGTGAATCGAAGATGGTTTAAGTTGGGTTGGATTTCAAACAGGAACGACGGCGGATAAGAAGGTCGTCTGAAAACGGCAAGGGCTTGCCTCGTTTTCAGACGACCTTTTGTCTGTGTGGCGAAACAGTAGAACAATCAGCTTTCGGATGTTTCCTGTTTCAAATCGACCAATCGTGTTCCCGCCAAGAAGTCGTATAAAAACTGCCGGTCTGGGTTCAGCAGGGCAAAGCCCCACGGCAGGATGAGCCAGATAAGGGCTGCACCGAAGGCAGGTATGGGCGGGACGGCGAGCAGGTGGCGCAGGCCGGCGTAGGCGAGCAGGGGGATGAAGACGACGAAGATACACGACCAAATAAAGCGGATGCGCAGTTGCGACAATGGCGGCAGCGTGCCGTTTCTGCCGTGCAGCCCGATTTTCCACGTCTGCATGGCGAGGGTGCGGCCGGTTTTCGTCCAGTTGGTTTTGAAGTAGAGCCACCAGCTGCCTACAAAGATAACGCAGGTAACCAAGCTGGAAAGGAGCTGGGAGACGGGGTTGAGGAAAATCGCGGCGATGCCGGCAAGGAGGG
>CAUOMQ010000071.1:0-12486 GCA_963456805.1 uncultured Neisseria sp.
TCTTTGAGCTAAGGCGAGGCAACGCCGTACTGGTTTAAAGTTAATCCACTATACTAAAAATTTCAGACGACCTGCCTGTCTGCAAGGTCGTCTGAAAAGGTAAACGCACCGTCAGTGCATCAGAATGTATACCGTACTTTTACACCAGCTTCATGGGTGTAGTTTTTAGGTTCGGTGGAACCATATATACCGTCTGGCAGATAGACGAGGGCCGTATCCGATTTCTTGACTTTCCAGCCGCGATAAAACGGAACGACGCTTATTTTAGATTCGTTGGCGAATTTTTTAGATACGGGTACTTCGACTTCGATGCCGTGTCCGCTCGACTGTTTCATTTCAATGTCCTGATGGGCGCGATAAGAATGCTGACGGCCTCTCAGGGAATGGTTGTAGGCGATATTGGGTGAAACTTCGAAACCGGCAGGAAGCGCAATGTTTACACCGGCATTGATTTGCGCATAAGTGGTCCGGTTTTTGCGGTCGTAATTGTTTGCTACGATGCGGGAACCCAAATCTTTCAAAACGCGGTGTCCCACGCCTGCTCCGGCTGTCAGGCTGACACGGTCGTTAATCGGGTGCGTATATTCATATAAGGCACGGACATCATAGACGCGGCGCGGAGAGCCGTTGAACGTGGCAGTGCCGTATTCCGTTACATTGCCTCTTCCGTCCTGATACCTTCCTGTGTAATCCGACTTGCCTCGGGAGTAGCGTCCTTCTAATTTTGCCGCATGGCGGTCGTTAAAGCGATATTTGACGCCGCCTGTCAGAGACCACAGGTTTCCCTTTTGACGCATAAGGCGCTCGCCGTCTTTATATTCCCGATAGTTCTCTTTGTAATATTCCGTACCCACAGTAAACTCGACAGGACGGGCAGCCTGTGTGCAGACGGCGGCAGACAATGCCAAAACGGCGAAGCAGAAATGGGTAGTTTTTTGCATGTATATTCCTTTTCTTTGTTAGAATCAATATGATAAGTTAGAGAAATTGCACTAACCATTCTATAATGACCCAACAAAACCCAACAATTACCGCTTGGCAGATATATCAACCGCTCAGATTTTTCATCCGACGATTTTCCCGATGGGCATTTTTCGATTAGCGGCGAAAATCCCCGCAATAGCGTAAACCTGACCGTGTACACAAAGCACAGGCGGCAAGCAGTCCGACGCTATGCCGATATTCTTAGGAATGCCGGTGTTTAACCTGATTTTATAATCGGTTGAAGAAAACATACGTTTTCTGCCCTTATGTCATGTCTACAACCGACAAGTTACCCATTCTTCAAAATAAGGAACCGCAATGTTCAACTTTATCAAGAAACAGTTTATTGACGTCATCCAATGGCCGAATCCCGACGACAGCCTGCTGATGTGGCGTTTCCCGATTGCCGACGAGGAAATCCAAAACGGCGCGAGCCTGACCGTGCGCGAGGCGCAGATGGCGATGTTTGTTGACGAGGGCGTAACCGCCGACGTGTTCGGACCGGGCCGTTATACACTCAACACGCAAACGCTGCCGCTGCTGACCAACTTGAAAAATTGGGACAAACTCTTTGAATCCCCGTTTAAATCCGACGTTTACTTTTTCAATACCAAACAACAGCTTGCAAGGAAATGGGGTACGTCGCAACCCGTTACCGTGCGCGATGCCGAATTCGGCGCAGTGCAGTTGCGCTCGTTCGGCATGTACGCCTACCGCATCAGCGATCCGGCAAAATTCTTTAAAGAAGTCAGCGGTGTAGCAGCAGAATACAGCGGTGTCGAGTTGGAAACCCAGTTGCGCAATATCGCCGTCACCCAACTCGCGGCGGCGTTCGGCAGCTCCGGCATTCCGTTTTTGGACATGGCGGCAAACCAAGTTTTGCTGTCGCAAAAAATCGGCGAATTGCTCGGCGCGGAATTTGCCAAACTCGGCTTGACGCTGGAAAACTTCACCGTCGAAAGCATCACTCTGCCTGCCGCCATCCAAGAAGCCTTGGATAAGAAAATTTCCATGGGCGTCATCGGCGACTTGGGACGTTACACCCAATACCAAACCGCCGAATCCATCCCGCTCGCCGCGCAAAACGAAGGCGGACTTGCCGGAATCGGCGCAGGCTTGGGCGTAGGCGCAGGCGTTGGTCAGGCAATGGCTGGCGCGATGGCAGGCATGATGCAGCCCGCGGCACAACCTGCCCAAAACGTTCAGACGACCTCTGAAGACCCGCAGGCAAAATTGACGAAACTCAAATCCCTGTTGGACGGTGGTTTGATTTCCCAAGAGGATTACGATAAAGCCAAAGCGGAAGTGTTGAAACAGTTAATCGGCTGAGGAAAGAGGTCGTCTGAAAACACTGGGTCACTCCAAAATATTGGATACTCATAAAAGCCTGCTTTGGTGGATTAAATAAAAAGCTGGGTTCTGTATGTGACAGGACTCAGCTTTTTTAATTGCTGTATGCACCGATGTGCTTTCAGACGACCCTTTAACTAAGTTCGATAGATTTAGTTAAAGTGCGTGTATATCAAATTTTTTCAAAATGTTTTCTCAAAATCTATAAATACGCGATTTTTAGTATAACTATGAAGTTCGTTAATATTGCTGTTATTGTTTGTATATCGCCAATTTAATCTCGGCGTAATTCCTAGAAAACTAAGTTTATTGTGCCAGAGGCTTAAATTGGTAACCACGACATTATCTGTACGATGACGGTCGGTAAAGACGTAATGTTTTCCATCAAAGCGTTCATTGTAGTGATTGATGATAAGGCGGCTATTGAAATTTTCACCCCAAATTTGCCCCCAACCTAAGTAACCTCCTATCCGTTTGGAGCTGCTGCCTGCGAAATTTTCAACTTTGTCACGCGCATAATTCAAACCTCCTAAGAAATAGGTTTTATCATTCATCAGGTAGGTCGTCCCAAATCCAATCTGATAATCTTTCCCTTGTTGTTTGGTATAGGCATAATCTTTTTGTGCAAAGGTTCCGTTGGCAGATAGACGTAAATTTGGTTTTATCCAACGTGAAACACCTAAATCTACACCTGTACGCGTGTAATAAGGATGATTTCCGTAGCGACGCTTTTCTAAAAATGGCATAACAAAACTATCTGTTTTAAAACTTTTATTTTTATAACCAAGACTGACTTTTGCCGTTTGATCATCATAATCATGATTATCCCAATAGCTGACACCGTCGACATCGCCTGAAAGAGCGAAATAATGGTTGCCTTTGAGATTGATATCGCGATCAACGGATAGGGCGTAGGTAAAACCATGCCCTTTTTGTGGCAGATAGTCAGAATTTTTTTCAAAAGCCAAGTTATCAAATTGAGGAAGATGGATTTCACGCTCAGCTGAAACGTTGTTGATATTGTTGTCTTGGGTGTAACTCAGACTGCCTGAAAATTGCCATTTATTTTGCCCCATAGCGTTTTCATAAAGGGCAATAGTAGGAAGGACATCTTCTGGTAAACCTTGCTTTTTGGCAGCATTAAATTCATGTTGTGAATTACGGGTTTGCTTATCCTCATAAAGCATAGCAGCCAAGTCTAGACGAACGGTGACAAGATTAGGATGTCGAACAAGAATATTACGGTAAAGTGTAATGGCTTTTTTATGCTTTCCTTGCGAACGCCAAATTGCGCCTTGCGCATAATCCAATAAAATAGGGTCATGCCTATCCCATTTACGATATATAGGCAAGAGCTGCTCTGCAGCAATATAGTTTCGCGCTTGCAATGCTTGATTTAACAAAGGTTCGGCCAGCTCTGGTTGTTTGGCTAGATCATCTAATGTCAATGTCTGAGTATGCTCATTCAAAGAAGCCTTGACACCATTCAAAAGGGAGGTGCCTACCTCCGGTGGTTTAGGAATGGCCATTTCTTGTATCCTTTCCATTTGGCGATCGGCTTCAGTTTCAGGGTTAGCAATGGTTTCGGCAGTAACCATTATGGGAAATAATATGCCCGCAATAAAAATGAATTGATTAGATTTCATGAGTATATTTTTCAGAGAATTCAGGATATTTTAAGTTGCCCCTTCAATTGCGCTTTTGTTTATTTGCAGAGGGGTTTGCTTGGAAAATAATAAGCAGCAGATGCAAAGCTTCTGCTGCTTATTTCTTTGGGTAAGCGTCTTAGCGTTTGCCGATGAAACCGATATTGTTTTCGCCATGGCTGGTAGTGATTTTTAACAAACCACCGACTTCTTCAGCATTTGGACCTGCAAAACGTACGTTACCTTGACCATAAATTACTTTATTTTCACCTGGGTTTTTTCCTTCCATCCAGACAGTAACATTTTGAGCAACTTGGCTTCTACCCACTAGAGAAACTTTTTGACCCGCGCTTGCAGAAGGCATTCCACTCTCTGTTTTTACATTACCGCTGGCAAAATATACATTACGTTTGTCATCTAGGCGACGGTTGGTAATCGCGCCATTGAAGGTAACGTTATTGCTTGAAACAGTATTGTTGTAAGCCATATCTGGTTCATGGAACTGTGCAGTCATATTCATCACACCGTCTTGTTTACCATCTCGGCTAGAATAGGCAACGCCTGTATATTTGGCAGATAAACCTTTTTTAGTCTTCATGTCATAGACATTGGCAACTATACCATTTTCAGTAGCAACTCGGTCGAAAATGCCGATGTTAAAAGGATTATTGAGTCCATAAGTGCCATCGCCATTTTTATAGCGCCATGCATTTAATGAGAGATATTGTTGGTTGAAGCCATTGGCTTGTCCAACGTCATAGGTATAAATCGCACGAATTTCATTTGTCTTGCCATAGTTTAATGCACTGAACATTTCGGCAATTACACGTTTATTTTGGAATGCACCCAATGCTTTATTGTCATCAATACCGACATGGACTGAATATAAGGATACCTGCGTCATTTGTCCGTTATCGGCTACAATTTTTAGGCTGCCATCTTTTTGTGTAACCATAAAGTAGCTACCTGGTGCGAAGTGATATTGCTTGCCAGCAGACCACCCTAATGCTTTGAGTGCCTCTGCACGTTCCGGATGATTTTTTGCTGATTCTGCACTGACTTCAAATGTAGTTGATTTTTTTAATGTAAAACGATATGCATATTCACCGTTTTGGTTAACATATAATTCATCGTCTGGATTATTGTTAAAATAACGATTTAAAGAATGTGCATATTGATAACCGCTGCTGGGTTCGGTAGTTACAGTCCATACAGGATTATTATTTGCATCTAATTTGTATTTCACATCTGTTAATACACGACGGCCTTTATCCAATTCAGTTTCATTATCGGCATTAGTAGCAAAATTATTAAACCATTTTGTATAACGGCTACCACCTACACTATCTAATTCCAGTTTGCTGGCAGTTTGATCTAAGATGTTAACGCTCCTGCCATTTTTAACTAAGATGCCATTTTTATTGCGTTTATCTACACCAATAAGATTTTTTGCACTTAATGGCGTATCAATCTCATCATAACCGGCTCTCTTCGCAACATAACCATCTGTATAGTTAGTAAAGTAACGCGTTGCTACCCCCCCTAATATCACTGTTTGAGGGCGCAAAAGTTTGGTTTTATCTTTTCTATAAGCGGATGTCAAAAGGTGAGAGGTAGGGTGATCATGTGGACCTTTAGCTGTCTCTAATAATGGGGTCGCACTTAAGTTATTTGCAATGAAACCAGTATTCACTTCAGTTTGATTGAATTGTTCAGTTTTTATTACATCACTTAGTTTTAGTGTGGTCAGTTTATCCTGAATGCCTTTATTTAATAATAATGTTTCTTTGTTAGTGTTAGTTTTATTATCTTTATTGGCATTATTTTTGTCGGCATTTCCTTTGTCAGTGTTAATCTTGTTGGAATTGTCTTTATTGGTAGTGCCTTTGTCAGTATTATCCTTACTAGTGTTGTTTTTGTTGGTATTGTCTTTTTTTGCGTCATCTTTATTGATGTTGTTTTTTGGGGCTACAGATAGATTTTTGGGTGAATCTCCACCTCCATTTGAACTGCCGCAGGCTGCTAAAATTGCAGCACAAATACCGCTTAGAACAAAATGAGTAATAGGTGATTTATTTTGAGTGTGCATAAATAATCCTTACTGGTTGAAAAATAAATTTATAGTAGTTTAAGTTTAAATCAGTATGGTCTTACCATTCTGATCTAGACTTGCGACGCGATATTTTAGAAATAATAAGCAGTGTTTACGCTATCGTAATATTATAAACAAATACAAATATGCGGGCTTGATTAAGTTCAGTTAAAAATGGTAAATGAGTAATTTGAATGTATTTTTTGCACGAGTAAACTTTGCTATATGAAATTTAAGGATGTCACAGTTGAAGTAAGGAAGAAAAGGGAGGTTTATTCGTTAAGAATTACCATAAAACACAAGGTCGCCTGAAAATCGGTTTTCAGACGACCTTTGGTTTTATCGAAATGAAACGGACGGCTTAGTGGATGCTGCTGCCGATGCGGCTGTAATCGCCGAAGTTCATCCACACGAAGAAGGCTTTCCCGACGATAAGTTTGTCGTCCACAAAGCCCCAGTAGCGGGAGTCGGCGCTGTTGTCGCGGTTGTCGCCCATGGCGAAGTAACGGCCTTCGGGCACTTTGCAGGTAAAGCCGCTGCCGTCTTCGGCGTATTGGCAGTGTTCCAAACCGCTTTGTTCGACGGAATAACCGTTTTCGGGCATGATTTTCATGCGGTAGTTGTCCAGCGAGGGAATGAAGACGGAGGGTTGTCCGGGCTCTTTCAGGATGTTGAAGGTTTTGCCGTTGAGGGTCGTCTGAAAAAGTTCGGGGTTGTGGATTGCGGACGGCTCGGTATCGTCAGGGTAGGAATAGATACCGTTCGGTTGGTCGGGGGCAACCTGTCCGTTGACGGTCAGAACTTTGTCGCGGTATTCGACGGTGTCGCCCGGCAGTCCGACGATGCGCTTGATGTAGTTCATTTCAGGCTGGACGGGATAGTTGAACACGACGACGTCGCCGCGCTCGATTTGTCCGGTCGGAATCAGGACGTTGTTGATAATCGGGGTTCTGATGCCGTAGGCGAATTTGTTCACGAGGATGAAGTCGCCTTTAACCAAGCCAGGGCGCATGGAGCTGGACGGGATTTGGAATGGCTCGGCGATAAAGGTGCGCAGGATGAAGACGACGAGGATGATCGGGAAAAAGCCGCTCATGTAGTCGGTGAAGTGGGCTTTGTCCTGATGCGACGGGTCTTTTTTCAGACGACCTTTGTGGATTGCCCAAACGATGCCGGTGAATACGACAAATATCAGCAATACGGCGGTAAAGCTCATGTAAAAAGACAAGATGCCGAAAACGCCGATCATGCACAAAAGATACGCCCATTGCAGGCCGGAGCTCCATTCTCCGTTTTCCTGACGTTCTTTGCTGCTTATGAAATAAAGGAAAATGCCGATAACGATGGCGGCAATCGCGCCGTAGATTAAATTTGTGCTCATTATTTGTCGCTCACTTGCAGAATCGCCAAGAACGCGCTTTGCGGGATTTCCACGTTGCCCACTTGTTTCATGCGGCGTTTGCCTGCTTTTTGTTTTTCGAGAAGTTTTTTCTTACGGGTAATATCGCCGCCGTAACATTTCGCCAAGACGTTTTTACGCAGGGCTTTGACGTTTTCGCGGGCGATAATTTGGCTGCCGATGGCGGCTTGGACGGCGATGTCGAACATTTGTCGCGGAATCAGCTCGCGCATTTTTGATGCCAGCTCGCGACCTCGGTGAACCGCGCTTTGACGGTGCACAATCAGGCTCAAGGCATCGACTTTTTCGCCGTTAACCATGATGTCGAGCTTAATCAAATCAGACGGTTGGAACTCTTTGAAATGGTAGTCCAGCGAGGCATAGCCGCGCGAAGTGGATTTGAGTTTGTCGAAAAAGTCCATCACGACTTCGTTCATGGGCAAATCGTAAGTCAGCATGACTTGACGGCCCATATACTGCATATTGACCTGTACGCCGCGCTTTTGATTACACAAAGTCATGACATTGCCGACGTATTCCTGCGGCACGAGGATGGTCGCGGTAATAATCGGCTCGAGAATGGTTTCGATGCTGCCGATGTCAGGCAGTTTAGACGGGTTTTCGACTTCGATTTTTTCGCCGCTCTTCAACACGACTTCGTAAACCACCGTCGGCGCGGTGGTAATCAAATCCATGTCGAACTCGCGCTCCAAGCGTTCCTGTACGATTTCCAAGTGCAGCAGGCCCAAGAAGCCGCAGCGGAAGCCGAAGCCCAATGCTTGAGAAACTTCAGGCTCGAATTTCAACGAAGCATCGTTAAGCTGCAATTTTTCCAAAGCGTCGCGCAAGGCTTCGTAATCGTGGCTTTCTACGGGATAGAGACCCGCGAATACTTGGCTTTGTACTTCTTGGAAACCGGGCAGTGGCTCAGAAGCGGGGTTGGCGACCAAAGTAACCGTGTCGCCGACTTTCGCCTGTCCCAATTCTTTCACGCCGGTAATCAAAAAGCCCACTTCGCCGGCTTTGAGTTCTTGTTTTTGAACCGATTTCGGCGTGAATACGCCCAGCTGCTCGACCTGTGTTTCCGCTTTGGTGCTCATAAAGCGCACTTTGTCTTTCAGCTTGATGGTGCCGTTTTTCACACGGATCAACATAACCACGCCGACGTAGTTGTCAAACCACGAATCGACGATAACGGCTTGCAGCGGCGCGTTTTCGTCGCCGGTCGGTGCGGGGATTTTGGCAACGATTTCTTCCAAAACGTCTTCCACGCCGATGCCGCTTTTGGCTGAACATTGCACCGCGCCGACGGCATCGATGCCAATAATGTCTTCGATTTCTTGTTCCACGCGCTCGGGGTCGGCGGCGGGCAGGTCGATTTTGTTCAAAACAGGCACGACTTCCACGCCCAAATCAATCGCGGTGTAGCAGTTCGCCACGGTTTGCGCTTCCACGCCTTGCGATGCGTCAACGACCAAAAGCGCGCCTTCGCAGGCGGACAGCGAGCGGGAAACTTCGTAAGAGAAGTCGACGTGTCCCGGCGTGTCAATCAGGTTGAGCTGATACACCTGTCCGTCGCGTGCTTTGTAGTTGAGCGCGGCGGTTTGCGCTTTGATGGTGATGCCGCGCTCTTTTTCGATGTCCATGGAATCGAGTACCTGCGTACTCATTTCGCGCAAATCCAAGCCGCCGCAGTATTGGATGAAGCGGTCGGCAAGCGTCGATTTGCCGTGGTCGATGTGGGCAATGATGGAGAAATTTCGGATATTTTTCATATTGTTATTTTGAAAGATAAGCAGTGATTCTGAAAAGGTCGTCTGAAAATCAAATAGACCGTTCAGACGACCTTCAGGCAAAGTGAAATAGCCTGACATTCTAGCGGAAATTTACTGTTTCCGCATGATTTTATGCGTGTTTTACAGCGACGCGACAATCTTTTCCACCATTTTCGCCGAGCTTGCCGCCGCTGTTTTCAAAAACTCTTCAAAGCTGATGTCCGCTTTTTCGTCCGCCGAGTCGGACATCGCGCGGATCACGACGAAAGGCGTGTTCAACTGGTGGCAGGCTTGCGCAATCGCCGCCGCTTCCATTTCCACCGCTTTGACTTCGGGGAAGTGGCTGCGGATTTCCGCCACGCCTTCGCTGCTGTGGACAAAGCGGTCGCCGCTGACAATCAAACCTTGTTCTACCGCCGCGCCTTCAAACACTTCCGCCGCCTGTTTTGCCTTGCCGACCAAGAGGTCGTCTGAAACAAATACGGCGGGCAGTTGCGGCACTTGTCCCCAAACATAGCCGAACGCCGTTACATCGACGTCGTGGTGCGCGATTTCCGTGCCGACCACTACGTCGCCGACTTTCAAACCTTTGCCCAAGCCGCCCGCACTGCCGGTATTGATGACGCAGTCAGGCGTGAATTGATGGATAACCCAAGCCGTTGAAACCGCAGCGTTGACCTTGCCGATGCCGCTCAATACCAATACCATGCGTTTGCCCGCCATTTCGCCTTCGTAGGCGGTAAACTTACCGAAAGACACGCTTTTGACATTATCCATTGCTTCGCGCAAAAGCTCGATTTCCTGTTCCATCGCGCCGATGACTGCTACTGTTTGTACAGACATTTTTTACCTTTCCATAAAATTGTGGGCGGTATTATAACAGCAGCGGCGGCATTCCATACCCGTATTGAATCCGCCATATTGCCCGCCTGTCCTATTATTCGATACGGTAATCTTGCCATTTTTATGTATCATGATTTATTTGATATAATCCATTTTAATAAAATAACCACCGAAATTATCCAATATCATGATGACCAATCCTCCCAGCGCAAAAGACGAATTGTTCACTTGGCTGCGCCATATGAACAAATACAAAGGCTCCGACCTCTTTATTACGACCAATTTTCCGCCCGCTATGAAAGTGGACGGCAAAATCACGCCGATTACCGACGAGCCGCTGACCTCCGAAAAATGTATGGAAATCGCTTTTTCGATTATGTCCACCAAACAAATCGAAGAGTTCTCCTCCACCAACGAATGCAACTTCGCCATCAGTCTGCCCGACACCAGCCGCTTCCGTGTCAATGCCATGGTGCAGCGTGGTGCAACGGCGTTGGTGTTCCGCTCCATTACCAGCAAAATCCCGAATTTTGACAGTCTCAATCTGCCGCCCGTCTTGAAAGACGTGGTGATGAAAAAACGTGGCCTCGTGATTTTCGTCGGCGGTACCGGTTCCGGCAAATCCACCTCGCTCGCCGCGATGGTTGACCACCGCAACGAAAATTGCCAAGACCACATCATCACCATCGAAGACCCGATTGAGTTCGTCCATCAACACAAAAAAAGCATCATTACCCAGCGCGAAGTCGGCGTGGATACCGAAAACTGGTTTGCCGCGCTGAAAAACACCCTGCGTCAGGCGCCGGACGTCATCCTCATCGGCGAGATTCGCGACCGCGAAACCATGGACTACGCCTTGGCGTTCGCCGAAACAGGCCACCTCTGTCTCGCCACGCTGCACGCCAACAACTCCAACCAAGCGCTCGACCGCATCATCAACTTCTTCCCCGAAGAGCGCCGCACCCAGCTTTTGACCGACTTGTCGCTCAACCTGCAAGCCTTCATCTCGCAACGCCTGATTCCCCGTGAAGGCGGCAAGGGGCGCGTAGCCGCAGTGGAAATCCTGCTCAATTCGCCGATTATTTCCGAAATGATTCAAAAAGGCGAAATCCACAGCATCAAAGAAATGATGAAAAAATCTACCGCCATGGGCATGCAAACCTTCGACCAAGCGCTCTACGAGCTGTACGAACGCGGCGACATCAGTTTCCAAGACGCCATTAAAAACGCCGACTCCGCCCACGACCTGCGTTTGGACATCCAACTGCGCAGCCGCCGCGCCCAAAACGCCGGCCCGGACTTGGAACTGATTTAAAAGTTGTCGGAAATGAGCAAAGGTCGTCTGAAAAATACTTTTCAGACGACCTTTTTTGTCTGTGCCGATCAGGCATACCAATAACGTTCAAGTCATTTCTGTTAAACTGTTTTGTAAATATAGTGGATTAAATTTAAATCAGGACAAGGCGACGAAGCCGCAGACAGTACAGAGATAGTACGGCAAGGCAACGCCGTCCTGGTTTAAAGTTAATCCACTATACCATACGGCTCCATGGTTTAGCCGCACTCAAATCACTACCTACAAAAGAAATCCTATGAAAATTACACCCGTCAAAGCCCTAAACGACAACTACATTTGGATGATTCAAGATGGCAACCACGCCGCCTGCGTCGATCCGTCCGATGCTACGCCCGTTTTGATATTCCTCGTCCGCAACCGCCTGATGCTGGCGCAAACGTGGGTTACCCATCTGCATCACGACCACATCGGCGGAGTCCAATCCCTCAAAAACGGCTTTATGGAATCGCCCGTGTACGGCGAAGCGGATATCGATGTGGCAACGCATACGGTTACGGCGGGTACGCAGTTTCCCTTCGGCGACGGGCTGGTCACCGTGTGGGCGACGCCCGGCCATACCGACCGCCACGTCAGCTATCTTTTGGAAAACGCCGAAGGTCTGCACGTTTTCTGCGGCGATACCTTATTCTCCGCCGGCTGCGGCAGGGTGTTTACGGGAACGATAGAGGAGTTGTACGACAGTTTCCAAAGGTTCAATCAGCTGCCCGAAGAAACGCTGTTTTATCCTGCGCATGAATACACCGCTGCCAATCTGCGTTTTGCTGAATTTATCGAACCGGAAAATCCCGATATTCAAGCGGCTTTACGCGCGGCGGAACATACGCCGACCCTGCCCGTAACTCTCGCGCATGAACGCAAAATCAATCCGTTTTTACGGGTCGATTTGCCCCAAGTCTGCGAACGGGTTGAGAAATTAACAGGGAAGCGATTGAACAGCGGTTTGGAAGTGTTCGCGGCGCTGCGGGAATTGAAAAACCGGTTTTGAGTATAGTGGATTAAATTTAAATCAGGACAAGGCGACGAAGCCGCAGACAGTACAG
>CAUOMQ010000072.1:0-12447 GCA_963456805.1 uncultured Neisseria sp.
CGGTTCTCATTATTAAATAATTATCTATATAATGCCTGCCTGATACGTCCTTTCAGACGACCTCCTACATTATTCTCAGAAAGCCAAAATATGAATACCAAACAAAAAGTCATCGCCATAGACGGGCCCAGTGCATCGGGAAAAGGGACGGTCGCTTCCCGCGTCGCTCAGGCTTTGGGGTTCGATTATCTGGACTCCGGCGCGTTATACCGCCTGACCGCGCTGTATGCGAAGAAACGGGATGTGGAATGGAACGATGAAGAGGCGGTTGCCGCGTTGGCGGAAAATCTGCCCGCCCGCTTTGAAGGCACTCAGGTCTTTTTGGATGACGAAGACGTTTCGGGACAAATCCGCAGCGAAGCCATCGGCATGGGCGCTTCTGCAGTGGCGCAGTTGCCGAAAGTGCGTGCCGCGCTTTTGCAGCGGCAGCGTGATTTTCTAACGGGAAAAGGTTTGGTCGCCGACGGGCGCGATATGGGTTCGGTTGTTTTCCCCGATGCGGCGTTAAAGGTTTTTCTGACCGCAGGTGCGAAAATACGGGCGGAACGCCGCGCCAAACAAATCGGCATTCCATGCGAAGGCTTGGAATTTGAACGGATTTTGTCGGACATCGAAGCACGCGACGAAGCGGACCGCCGCCGCAGTGTCGCGCCCTTAAAGCAGCTTCCCGATGCAGAGCTTTTGGATACGGGCGGGCTGAGTATCGAAGAAGCTGTAAAAAAAGTGCTTGATTGGTATCATAAAGTTTGAAATTTAGGGTATAATCCCTGCGTTTTGTTTCAGACGACCTTTGGAGCATCCGAAGGTCGTCTGAAATATTTATTTTCAAAGCCTGCCGTGCCAAGGGCGGCAGGCATCCTCCAACCTACCCCGCACCCCTTGGCGGTGTACCGAAAAGAGTATATATGACTATGGAAAATTTTGCCCAGTTGCTTGAAGAAAGCTTTACCCTGCAAGAAATGAATCCGGGTGAGGTGATTACTGCCGAAGTCGTGGCAATCGATCAAAACTTCGTTACCGTTAATGCAGGCCTGAAATCAGAATCTCTGATTGACGTTGCTGAATTCAAAAACGCTCAGGGCGAGATTGAAGTTAAAGTAGGCGATTTCGTTACCGTAACCATCGAATCCGTTGAAAACGGTTTCGGCGAAACCAAACTGTCGCGCGAAAAAGCCAAACGCGCTGCCGACTGGATCGCTTTGGAAGAAGCGATGGAAAACGGCGACATCCTGTCCGGCGTTATCAATGGCAAAGTCAAAGGCGGCCTGACCGTTATGATCAACAGCATCCGCGCATTCCTGCCGGGTTCTTTGGTTGACGTACGTCCCGTTAAAGACACTTCCCACTTTGAAGGCAAAGAAATCGAATTCAAAGTCATCAAACTGGACAAAAAACGCAACAACGTCGTGGTTTCCCGCCGCGCTGTTCTGGAAGCTACTTTGGGTGAAGAGCGTAAAGCCCTGCTGGAAAACCTGCAAGAAGGCTCTATCATCAAAGGTATCGTTAAAAACATCACCGACTACGGTGCATTCGTTGACTTGGGCGGCATCGACGGCCTGTTGCACATCACCGACCTGGCATGGCGCCGTGTGAAACACCCGAGCGAAGTTCTGGAAGTCGGTCAAGAAGTTGAAGCCAAAGTCCTGAAATTCGACCAAGACAAACAACGCGTTTCTCTGGGTATGAAACAATTGGGCGAAGATCCTTGGAGCGGCCTGACCCGTCGTTACCCGCAAGGTACCCGCCTGTTCGGTAAAGTATCCAACCTGACCGACTACGGTGCGTTCGTTGAAATCGAACAAGGTATCGAAGGTTTGGTACACGTTTCCGAAATGGACTGGACCAACAAAAACGTACACCCAAGCAAAGTCGTACAATTGGGCGACGAAGTCGAAGTCATGATTCTGGAAATCGACGAAGACCGCCGCCGTATCTCTTTGGGCATGAAACAATGCCAAGCCAATCCTTGGGAAGAATTTGCCGCCAACCACAACAAAGGCGACAAAATCTCCGGTGCGGTTAAATCCATCACTGACTTCGGCGTGTTCGTAGGCCTGCCCGGCGGTATCGACGGTCTGGTTCACCTGTCTGACCTGTCTTGGACTGAAGCCGGCGAAGAAGCTGTACGCAAATACAAAAAAGGCGAAGAAGTTGAAGCCGTTGTATTGGCAATCGACGTTGACAAAGAGCGTATCTCTTTGGGCATCAAACAACTGGAAGGCGATCCTTTCGGTAACTTCATCAGCGTAAACGACAAAGGTTCTTTGGTTAAAGGTTCTGTGAAATCTGTTGATGCTAAAGGTGCCGTTGTTGCCCTGTCTGACGAAGTGGAAGGCTACCTGCCTGCTTCCGAATTCGCAGCTGACCGCGTTGAAGACCTGACCACCAAACTGAAAGAAGGTGACGAGGTTGAAGCCGTTATCGTAACCGTCGACCGCAAAAACCGCAGCATCCGCCTGTCTGTTAAAGCTAAAGACGCTAAAGAAAACCGCGAAGCTCTGAATTCAGTCAACGCTGCTGCAACCGCCAGCGCAGGTACTACCAGCCTCGGCGACTTGCTGAAAGCCAAACTGTCCGGCGACCAAGAATAAGGTTGCAGACATGACGAAGTCTGAATTAATGGTTCGTTTGGCAGAAGTTTTTGCCGAGAAAAACGGTAACCAATTGCTGGCAAAAGACGTCGAATACAGCGTAAAAGTTTTGGTTGATACCATGACCCGCTCGCTGGCTCGCGGTCAGCGTATTGAAATCCGTGGCTTCGGCAGCTTCGATTTGAACCATCGCCCGGCCCGTATCGGCCGCAACCCCAAAACCGGCGAACGTGTGGAAGTGCCTGAAAAACACGTCCCTCACTTCAAGCCCGGTAAGGAATTGCGTGAACGTGTGGACTTGGCTTTACAAGAAAATGCCAACTAAACCTGAGTAAACGAACGCCGCAGAAATGCGGCGTTTTTGTTGTCTGAAAATATGGTTCTCTATTGTTTTCGTAATTTGGGTGGAATTTGTAATGGAAAATTCATAGGGTCGTCTGAAATCATCTATAATACGTTTCTTTTAATGATTGCCCGTTGATAAAACGTATAGTGGATTAACTTTAAATCAGGACAAGGCGACGAAGCCGCAGAAAGTACAGATAGTACGGAACCGATTCACTTGGTGCTTCAGCACCTTAGAGAATCGTTCTCTTTGAGCTAAGGCGAGGCAACGTCGTACTGGTTTAAAGTTAATCCACTATAATTGTCAAACCCAAGAACATAATAAAGGTCAGATATGAGTGATAGAGGTCAACTGTTTGTCGCCCCTCCGTTTGAAAACCACAGCCCGCTGACTTGGTATCAGGCGGCAGCCGAGCAACCGAATTTCATCCGAGATGAAGCACAAGCGCGCGCGATTGAATATTTGGATCGTTTGTGGACGGAACTGATGATGTTCAAACGCAAACGCAACCGTTTTCTAGGACGCAGCCTGCGATCCCCCCAAGTACCGAAAGGTCTGTATTTTTATGGCGGCGTAGGTCGCGGCAAAAGTTTTTTGATGGACGCTTTTTTCGGCTGCTTGCCATACCGCCGCAAACGCCGTGTCCACTTTCATGCTTTTATGGCGGAAATCCATAAGCGTTTGAAAGACTTGAAAAGCGAAGCCAATCCTTTAAAGGCAGTAGCTGCCGAGATTGCCAAAGAGACCCGTGTATTGTGTTTTGACGAATTCCACGTCAGCGACATTGCAGATGCGATGATTCTTGGGCGCCTATTGGAAAATTTGTTGAGTGAAGGCGTAGTTTTGGTAGCAACTTCCAACTATGCCCCGTCCGAGCTTTATCCCCAAGGTCAAAACAGAAGCAGTTTTCTGCCGACCATTGCGCTGATTGAATCCAGCCTGACCGTCTTAAATGTTGACGGCGGAGAAGACTACCGTCTGCGCACTTTACGTCCTGCCGAAATTTTCTTCGTTCCCAATAATGAAGAAAACGAGCAGAAATTGGCTGATTTGTTTAAAGAAATGGCGGGAATTTCCGAACTGAATCCCGGTGTCAGTGTAATACACGGGCGTGAAATTCCGCACAAAGCCCAATCCGACCGCGCCATTTGGTTCGATTTCCGCGCTTTATGTTTTGGACCGCGTTCGCAAGCGGATTACCTCTATTTGGCCGAACATTATGAAATGGTGTTCGTATCAGGATTAGAACGCCTGACACCGCAGGAAAAAGCCGAAGCGCGCCGCCTTACTTGGCTGATTGACGTATTGTATGATTTCAGAGTGAAGCTCTGTGCTACCAGTACGGTAGGCGTAAACGATATTTATGTCGAAGGCGATTTTGCCGAAGAATTTACCCGCACTGCCAGCCGTATGGTGGAAATGCAATCGGAAGTTTATTTGGAACAGCCGCATCTGACGTTGAAAAAATAAGATTCAGGAGAAGAAAAAAGAGCGGCTTTTCCCAAAGTATACTGAAATTTGATAAAATAGCAGTTCATTTTCCCCAACCTCAGACTATTGCACAACGCAATAAAAACAAGGACATAATATGGCTATTGAGCGCACGATTTCCATCGTTAAACCCGATGCTGTAGGTAAAAATGTAATCGGCAAAATTTACAGCCGTTTTGAAGACAACGGACTGCATATTGTCGCCGCCAAAATGAAGCACCTCAGCGTGCGCGAAGCCCAAGAGTTTTATGCTGTCCATAAAGAGCGTCCTTTTTACGACAGCTTGGTTGCCTTTATGACCAGCGGCCCTGTCATGATTCAGGTGCTGGAAGGTGAAAATGCCGTTGCAAAAAACCGTGAACTGATGGGCGCGACCAACCCTGACGAAGCAGCGCCCGGTACGATACGTGCGGATTTTGCAGAATCCCTGAGCGTAAACGCTGTACATGGCTCTGATAGTCTGGAAAACGCAGCAATCGAGATTGCCTACTTCTTCAGCCAAAGCGAAATCTGCCCGCGTTAACGATAAATGCCGTTTGAGCGTCCGAATGGTTCGGGCGTTTGGACGGTTTTGTCGATATTGTTTGTCTCCATCTGTTTTCAGACGACCTTTCTAAAATGGGGGTCGTCTGAAAATATGATAGAAGAAGGCTGAGAATAAAAGCTGTTTGCTAAAAAAGGATTGGGGAGATTTTTCAGACTGTTGCGAAGCTCCCTTCTCCATCAGATTCACAAAACTTATAACCAACGGCAGCCTTTATTCAAAAGCTTTACCAAGAAATAAACCACATGAAAACCAATCTGCTGAATTACGATTTAAACGGTCTGACCCATCATTTTGCCGAGATGGGCGAGAAACCGTTCCGCGCCAAACAAGTCATGCGCTGGATCCACCAAGCCGGTGCGCAAAGTTTCGATGAAATGACCGATTTGGCAAAATCTCTGCGTCTGAAACTCAACGAACAGGCAAGCGTGGATGTGCCCAAACTGATGATGGCGCAAGAATCCTCCGATGGTACGCGCAAATGGCTGCTGGATGTAGGAACGGGCAACGGCGTGGAAACGGTGTTTATTCCCGAAGCAGAACGCGGTACGTTGTGTATTTCCTCGCAAGTCGGCTGCGCATTGGAATGCACCTTCTGTTCTACCGGCCGCCAAGGTTTCAATCGTAATCTGACTGCTGCCGAAATCATCGGGCAATTGTGGTGGGCAAACAAAGCGATGGGCGTTACGCCGAAAAACGAACGTGTGATTTCCAATGTGGTGATGATGGGCATGGGCGAGCCGATGGCGAACTTTGATAACGTCGTTACTGCATTGAGCATCATGCTGGACGATCATGGCTACGGCCTAAGCCGCCGCCGTGTTACCGTTTCCACATCGGGTATGGTGCCGCAAATGGACAGGCTGCGCGATGCGATGCCTGTTGCGCTGGCAGTATCCCTTCATGCTTCTAACGACGAAGTGCGCGATCAAATCGTTCCGTTGAATAAAAAATATCCGTTGAAAGAGTTGATGGCGGCATGTCAACGCTATTTGGTCAAAGCACCAAGAGATTTCATTACTTTTGAATACGTTATGCTAGACGGAGTCAATGACAAGGCGCAGCATGCGCGTGAACTGATTGAGTTGGTAAAAGATGTACCGTGCAAATTCAATCTAATTCCGTTCAATCCCTTCCCAAATTCCGGCTACGAACGCTCTACCAATGAAAATATCCGCGTTTTCCGCGATATTTTGCAGCAGGCAGGATTTGTGGTAACCGTCCGTAAAACGCGTGGCGACGATATTGACGCAGCTTGCGGTCAATTGGCAGGACAAGTACAAGATAAAACACGCCGCCAACAAAAATGGCAGCAGATTTTGGTCGAACAACAGAGCTGATTATGAAACTGAACATTTGGCAACCCATTATTTTAACTTTGGTTTTAGGTGCATGCGCCGGCACAAAAGGTCCAAGCAGAGCGGAACGTGCGACACAGGTCGCCAATATCAAAACGCAGTTGGCTATCGAATACATGCGCGGGGGCGATTACCGTCAAGCAACGGTAAGCATTGAAGAGGCATTGAAAGCGGACAGCAGCAATGAAGATGCATGGCTGGTTCGCGCGCAAATCTATCAATATCTCAAAGTGCGAGACAAAGCACAGGAAAGCTTCCAGAAAGCCCTATCCTTGAAACCTGACAATGCGGAAATCAATAATAACTACGGCTGGTTCTTGTGCAGCGAGATGAATAATCCCGCCCAGTCCATCAGTTATTTTGACAAAGCCCTGGCCGATCCGACTTATCCTTCTCCGTTTATCGCCAACCTCAACAAGGGCATTTGCAGCGCGAAGATGGGACAATATTCGCTGGCAGAAGCTTATCTCGAACGCTCTTTGGCTGCGCAACCTCAATTCCCGCCTGCGTTTAAAGAATTGGCAAGAACCAAAATGCTGGCAGGCAATTTAAACGAAGCGGACTATTATTTCCGTCAATACCAAAGCAAAGTCGATGTCTTGCAGGCAGATGATTTGCTGCTGGGTTGGAAATTGGCGACCGCTTTGGGTAATAGCCAGGCAGCCTACGAATACGAAGCCCAGTTAAGGGCAAACTTCCCCTACTCGGAACAATTACAGGCAGTAACCACAGGTAAGTAACTACATGGAAAATCAAAAGAAAAACGAATACGACATTCAAGCTGCCAAATCATTGGGTGATGAGCTGGGACAACTCAGACACAAATCAGGTTGGGATATTGATGAAGTAGCACGACGGTTGAAACTGTCTGCCGAACAAATTGAAGCGCTCGAAAAAGGAGACTATTCTTTCTTTTCAGGATTGGTCTTCGTTATGGGCTATCTGCGTTCTTATGCCCGTCTGTTGAAAATCGATGAAACAACCATTACAGGTCGTCTGAAAGCCATTTCCGCGCCGGAAGAAGACCATGTCTATCTGGTTGATCGCAAACAAAATGCCGGCTTGAACTACCAAGATGGTGAAAAAGTCGGTTTTCCCAAATGGGTTTTGGGCATGGCGGCGCTCATCCTGCTTGGCGGCGGTATTTATGTTTGGCAAAGCAAGTCCAATCATGAAAACGAACAACAAGTCGCGCAAAACAGCGATGCAGTACGCAACAGTATGCAGACGCCGGACTTGAAAAAAGAAAATGTTGCCGTTTCCAATATGGCAGAAAACGGCAAACAAGAAATATCCAATGCCGAAAAAGCAGCTTCAAGTGTCGTCGCATCCGAAGCAGCGGCATCCGCACCTGAAGTCAAAGTCGATTCAGACGAGCTTTGGATTAAAGTCCAATACCGAAGCAATCTGATTATCACCGACAAGAAAGGTACCATGATTTTCAGCCGGATCATTCCCGCAGGAAGCGAAAGGCGTTTTAAAGGCGGTGCGCCCTACAATGTCTGGATCGGTATTGCCACAGGCGCACAAGCCAATTACGGCGGGACAACCATCAATCTGGCAGAATACCGGGTTGCCGGTGAAAAATCAGCTTCCTTTGTAGCAGGAAAAAAATAAAGATGAACACACCCAAACGCCGTCAAACCCATCAAGTACAAATCGATCATCTCACCGTCGGTTCGGATGCACCCGTTGTCGTACAATCGATGACCAATACCGACACCACAAATGCTAAAGCAACCGCCCTGCAAGTCAAAGAATTGAGCGATGCAGGCTCAGAAATGGTGCGCATTACCGTCAACAGCCCGGAAGCCGCCTCCAAAGTTGCCGAAATCCGCCAACGTTTGGACGACATGGGTTACACCACCCCGCTGATTGGCGACTTCCATTTCAATGGCGAACGTCTGTTGGCAGAATTTCCCGAGTGCGGCAAAGCCTTGTCCAAATACCGCATCAACCCCGGTAATGTCGGCAAAGGCGCAAAAGGCGATGAAAAATTTGCCTATATGATTCGGACTGCCGCCGAAAACGACAAAGCCGTCCGTATCGGCGTCAACTGGGGTTCGCTTGACCAAAGCCTCGCCAAGCGCATGATGGATGCCAATCTGGCGTCCTCATCGCCCAAACCGCCCGAAGAAATCATGAAAGAAGCCTTGATTATTTCGGCGTTGGAATCTGCTGAAAAAGCCGTCCGATTAGGTTTGCCTGAAAACAAAATCATCTTGTCGTGCAAGGTCAGCTCCGTTCAAGATTTGATTCAGGTTTACCGCGAACTGGGCAGCCGCTGCCAATATCCGCTCCACTTAGGCTTGACGGAAGCAGGCATGGGCAGCAAAGGCATTGTCGCTTCGACTGCCGCCTTGGCCGTACTGCTTCAAGAAGGCATCGGCGACACCATCCGCATTTCGCTGACACCCGAACCCGGCAGCTCGCGCACGCAGGAAGTCATCGTCGGTCAGGAAATTCTACAAACCATGGGACTGCGCTCGTTTACCCCCATGGTTACCGCCTGCCCGGGCTGCGGACGCACCACCAGCACAGTCTTCCAAGAGCTTGCCCAAGACGTACAAAATTACCTTCGCCAAAAAATGACCGTATGGCGCACCCTTTACCCCGGTGTAGAATCTTTAAACGTTGCCGTCATGGGTTGCGTCGTTAACGGACCGGGCGAAAGCAAACTGGCAGACATCGGCATCAGCCTGCCCGGAACCGGCGAAACCCCTGTTGCCCCGGTTTATGTTGACGGAGAACGCAAAGTGACTTTAAAAGGCGACAACATCGCAGCCGAATTCTTAGAGATTGTCGAAGAATACGTCAAAGTCAATTATTGCGAAGGCGGTGCAAAACGCAATCAAAACCGTATCATCCCGATACAGTCTGCTTGATAAACATAGATAAAAGGTCGTCTGAAAAACATTTTTCAGACGACCTTAATGATGTAACCACACTGTAAAACTTACCGGCAGCTATCAATACAAGTAAGATTAGTTAGGCAAATTTAGAAGAGATTGTTCATATTAAATCATTTGTTCAAAAGGAGATTATGATAACAATCGGATAATTGTATTTTTTGATAACAACGATTTGGTATCACAAGTAATATCTTTTAATATGAAAACCTTATGATACAAAACGTATAAATTGGACAATAACCTAATAGGTCTTCTGAAATCAGTGGACTTAGCGCCAACAGTTTTCAGACGACCTTTTCATCACTTTATCTCAATCTACATTCAAATCAGGCAAATACCAGCTTGCCACCCTCTTCTTTCACATGAATCGTGCTGTCGGGCGCGTATTTGCCTTCGAGCAGGGCTTTGGCCAGCGGGTTTTCGATTTCCGACTGGATGGCGCGTTTGAGCGGGCGTGCGCCGTACACGGGGTCGAAACCGGCTTTGGCAATCAAATCCAAGGCGGCATCGTCCACTTTCAGGTGCAGGTGCTGCGCTTCTAGGCGTTTTTCCAAGCCTTTGAGCTGGATTTTCGCGATGTTGCGGATATTCTCCTGATTCAGTCCGTGGAACACGACCACTTCGTCGATACGGTTGATCATTTCGGGGCGGAAGTAGGCTTTCACTTCTTCCATCACCGCTTCTTTCACGGCTTCGTAGTCCTGCGTACCCATTTGTTGGATGTGCTGGCTGCCGATGTTGGAAGTCATGACGATAACAGTGTTTTTGAAGTCCACGGTGCGACCTTGTCCGTCAGTCAGGCGGCCGTCATCCAATACTTGCAGCAGGATGTTGAACACGTCGGGATGGGCTTTTTCCACTTCGTCCAAAAGAATCACGCTGTACGGTTTGCGGCGGACTTGTTCGGTTAGGTAGCCACCCTCTTCGTAGCCGACATAGCCCGGAGGCGCGCCGATCAGACGGGCAACGGCGTGTTTTTCCATGTATTCGGACATGTCGATGCGGATGAGGTGGTCTTCGCTGTCAAACAGGAAGCCTGCCAAGGCTTTGCACAACTCGGTTTTACCTACGCCGGTCGGGCCTAGGAACAGGAAGCTGCCGTAGGGTTTGTTCGGATCGGCAAGGCCGGAACGGCTGCGGCGGATGGCGTCGGACACGGCACGCACGGCTTCGTCCTGTCCGACCACTCGGCGGTGCAATACTTCTTCCATTTTCAACAGCTTGTCGCGTTCGCCTTCCATCATTTTGGACACAGGAATGCCGGTCATGCGCGATACGATTTCGGCCACTTCGTCCGCGCCGACTTCGGTACGGAAGAGTTTGTTTTGTTTTTTGCCGTCGGGGTTACTTTCCGCCGCCTGCAACTGTGCGCCTAATTTCGGCAACTCGCCGTATTCGAGTTCGGACGCGCGGGCGAAGTCGCCTTGGCGTTTGGCCTGCTCAATTTTGACTTTGATGTCGTCCATCTGTTTCTTGATGTCGGCGGTGCTGGAAGACGCGGCTTTTTCGGCTTTCCAGATTTCGTCCAAATCGGCGTATTCTTTTTGCAGGCCGTCAATTTCTTCGTCTATCAGTTCCAAACGTTTTTTGCTGGCGTCATCGCTCTCTTTGGCAACGTGCATTTTTTCCATTTTGAGCTGGATGATGCGGCGGTCGAGTTTGTCCATCTGCTCGGGTTTGCTGTCCAGCTCCATTTTGATGCGGCTGGCGGCTTCGTCAATCAAATCAATCGCTTTGTCGGGCAGGAAGCGGTCGGTGATGTAGCGGTCGCTCAACTCTGCGGCGGCAACGATGGCGGGGTCAGTGATGTCGATGCCGTGGTGGATTTCGTAACGTTCCTGCAAACCGCGCAGGATAGCGATGGTGTCTTCCACGCTGGGTTCGCCGACCAATACTTTTTGGAAACGGCGTTCGAGTGCCGCGTCTTTTTCGATGTATTGGCGGTATTCGTCCAAGGTGGTCGCGCCGATGCAGTGCAATTCGCCGCGCGCCAAAGCCGGTTTCAGCATATTGCCCGCGTCCATCGCGCCGTCAGTTTTGCCCGCGCCGACCAAAGTATGGATTTCATCGATGAAAATCAGGGTGTTGCCGTCGTCTTTCGCCAAATCGTTCAATACGCCTTTCAAGCGTTCTTCAAATTCGCCACGGTATTTCGCACCGGCAATCAATGCCGCCAAATCCAAAACCAGCAGGCGTTTGTTGCGCAGGGATTCAGGCACTTCGCCGTTGACGATACGCTGTGCCAAACCTTCAACAATGGCAGTTTTACCCACACCCGGTTCACCAATCAGTACAGGGTTATTTTTAGTGCGGCGTTGCAGCACCTGAATGGCGCGGCGGATTTCGTCGTCGCGGCCGATAACAGGGTCAAGTTTGCCGTCGCGGGCGCGCTGGGTCAGGTCGAGCGTGTATTTTTTCAGCGCATCGCGTTGGTCTTCGGCATTGGCATCGTTCACGTTTTGTCCTCCTCGTACCGCGTCAATCGCGGCATTGATATTTTGTTCGGTCGCCCCGGCTTCTTTCAGGATTTTGCCGGTCGCATCATTTTGTTGCACCAAGGCAAGCAGGAAAAGTTCGCTGGCGATATAGGCATCGCCGCGTTTGGTTGCCGCTTTGTCCATCAGGTTCAACACCGCCTGCAATTCGCGGCTGGGCAGAATATCGCCGCCCTGGCCGGACACTTTCGGCAGGCTGTTTAAATGCTGCTGCAAACGCTGTTTCACCTGCGGCACGTTTACGCCCGCATGAGCCAAGAGCGCGGCGGCTCCGCTGTTTTGATCGTCAAGCAGGGCTTTCAGCACGAAGCCCGCTTCCAGATAGCTGCTGTCCGCAGCCAACGCCAAACTCTGAGCTTCTGCAAGGGCTTGTTGGAATTTGGCGGTTAATTTGTCGAATCTCATCTTTTTGGTTTCCTTTGGTTAGAATTTCGTTACACCCAATATAGGCCCAAATGTGGATAACTCAATAGCAAAATTTTATTATGATAGAAAATTTTTAATAGCTATATGTTTTATATTGAAATTATTATTATAAAATCTGTGCATAACTTTTATTGTTCAAGTTCATAACAGTTTGCCGACATAAGAAATAAAGACTTTCAAATTAGCAAAAAGGTCGTCTGAAAACATTTTCAGACGACCTTTGGGGCGACCAAATATAGTGGATTAAATTTAAATCAGGACAAGGCGACGAAGCCGCAGACAGT
>CAUOMQ010000073.1:0-12366 GCA_963456805.1 uncultured Neisseria sp.
AGAATATCCTCTAAAATATTAATTATTTTTCTGCTAAAAGGATGTTCATGTGTAGCCGGTAATATAAGAGTGTAGTAATACACTTCATGAAGTATAAAAATATTCTTTCTCAAGATACTGTCTTTAGGACAGTCATCATATAGGTCTTCATATCCATCATAATATGCATAATCTGCCATTGTATTCATTCTTAATGATTGATAGTACTGGCATGCCAATGATATTTGGCCTTCTCCATGTTGATCGAGTTTATAGGCATTCTCTTCTGAGAAATTCTCCATTTCATGATCTTTAACATACCCATAAAAAAAACTGCCATCAAATAGTTTGTCATTCTCATAAATAATGCAATTTGGCCATAGCTCAACTATTGCTTTATTAAAACCATTCAAAACAATATCAGGTTTTTTATTTGAAACAACAAAGTATTCCATTCCTGTTATATTCATATCAATAATCCCGTTTTAATTATTTAGCAGTTTTACCATGCTTCAACATTTGGTGCTGGGGTACAAATAATTCTGTTGGAGAGAACAGACTCAAACTAACTTTGTGAATAATGATCAAAAAATCAAGTTTGATTTATGGTCCTACTTTCAATCAATTTTTTCCATTGATATAAAAGGGACAAAAAGTATTCAAAGTCATAAATAGTTACTTCCATTTCAGTAAATTCGTTAAAAATATTTATCTTATCTTTTGTTATGGAAATTGTGTGGGCATTGCCTGCTCCCTGCCAGTTTTCTATTTCATCATTTTTAATTTGATTAATGACATCAATAAATAAATTGACATTGTAATCAATACCTTGAATATCTCCTTCAAAAAAGTCTCCGATAACTTGTTCATCAGGATTAGCAGTATTTTTTACACAACAATAATTATCTTTATCTAAAAAGAACTCCATGTTTTAACTCCTTCTACAAACCCAATCGGGTTCTGACTCACGAACCACTTGATTTCAGGGTCGTAATACTGACCTTGGAAGTGGAACGGGATGTTGACTTCGAGGTCGTCTGAAACAGGTTTCAAATTTTTTTCAGACGACCTTTTCAAACCCACCCATACACATGAATTAAGATTTCAAACGGGGTACAGTTTTCTCATCATTTATTCATTAGAAAAAACGATCATTTTCCCTTCCGGATAATCTCCTTTCCAGCCGCAAGGGAAACCGTTATGTTGGTAAACATATAAGATATCTTTCCAAATTTCCGGTATATAGTTATTGGCGTAACAATTCAATAAAATACTCATATTATCAGGCATTGTTTCCTCTAGTAAGTTTGCTCCCCCCTCTATTGTGAGCTTTTTATCTACCCCATGAAAATTCTTATCTAGAGCGCCCAGGCAATTGTTCTCAATTAATTTATTATCAATTAAGTAGTGCCAATCGAAATCCTCCAAACCCGAGAATTGCTGAGTATCTATAATTTCCTCCCAATCATCCCATTTGCGACCTAACAGATATCTGGCTTCCTCTGGAGAGGCGGTAACGATAAATTTTTCACGATCTCCGTCATAAGGACGGGAAAAGAAACTGTCTGATGACAAAAAATCAACTACGGGTTGTGCTGATTCAAGTATTTGATTCCAAGTTTTTTTCATTGTTGTTTGCCTTTTGACTCAAATTTTACAAGCACCAAGTCCGGGAATATTGGTTTACGGGGCGCGGGCGAGTTGAAAAATATTCGGTTTATATTATCTATCTGTCTTCGGGCTGACAACTGTTATCCAAACAAAAAGGTCGTCTGAAAAGGTTTCTAAGCTTTTCAGACGACCTTTGGTCTTGTGTGAACGGTAAGCCTGCCTATAACAGCGGACTCATCAGGCGGACGGTGTTTTCTATCAGCCCGCGGAATTTGGAGCGTTGCTGCCATGCTTTGACGGTGATGTAGCTGCTGTTTTTGAGGTAGTCGCGTTGGAGGTTGCAGATTTGTTTGGTGATGTCGCGGTCGTAGATGGCGAGGCTGATTTCGAGGTTGAGGAAGAAGCTGCGCATGTCCATGTTGACCGTGCCGAAGAGGGCGTAGTCTTCGTCTATGGTCATGGTTTTTGCGTGCAGCAGTCCGCCTTCGAACATGGCGATTTTGACGCCTGCGTCGAGCAGCATGGGGTAGTAGGCGCGGGAGGCGTAGCGCACCATGAGGGAATCGACTTTGGCGGGCAGGATCAGGGTAACTTTGACGCCGCGTTTGGCGGCGATGGTCAATGCCATCAGGAGGGGTTCGTCGGGGACGAAATAGGGAGTGGTGATGGTGATTTGTTTGGTGGCGGCGTAAATCGCGCTGATGATGGTTTCGTAAATGACGTGGCTGCCTTGTTCGGGCGCGGAGGGGATGACTTGGGCGACGATGTCGCCCTGCTGCATTTTTTCGGGAAGGATTTCGGGAATGCGCTCTTGCGCCTGTGTCAGATATTGCTGCACGCTTTCGAGGTTTTCGTCGGTTTCGACGGCGAGGTCGGCAAAGAAGACGGCGGAGAGTTCGAGTACCAGCGGGCCGGTGCAGCGCATCATGACGTCCACCCATTCGCCGACGCCTGAATCTTTTTTGAAGAAGCGGGGATCGGCGAGGTTGAAGCTGCCGGTGTAGCCGATTTTGCTGTCAATGACGAGGATTTTGCGGTGGTTGCGCAGGTCGGTGCGGGTGAAGAAGGTGCGCCAGACGCCGACGGGCAATGAGGCGTGGACCTCTACGCCGGCTTCGCGCAGGGTTTCTACCCAGCCGCTGTCGAAAAAGCGGCTGCTGCCGACGGCGTCGGCGAGGATGGCGCAATCCAAACCTCTGTCGGCGGCGGCGAGGAGTTCGTTTAACAATTCTTCTATCCTGCCTTCGGGTTCGATGATGTAGAAGGCGAGCATGCAGGAATGGCGGGCGGCGCGGATGTCGGCAAGCATGGTGTCGATGATTTCATCGGTGGTGGACAGCAGCGTCATGGCGTTGTTGCGCGTGGCGCCGAGTCCCGTTCCGCTCGCAGCGACTTTGCTGATGCCGTGATAACGGGATTTGACTTTGTCGCCGATATCAAGGTAAAGATTAGACAGATAAGTTTCGACGAAACCTTGATAAAAACGGTTCATCTCGCCCGTGCGCTTTGCCCGCGCCGTGCCGAGCCGCGGTTCGCCGATAAGCAGGTAGGCGATGGTACCGAAGACGGGGAATAGGAAGAGGATAATCAGCCAGGCGAAGGTGGAGCCGATGTTTTTTTGTTTGTACAACACGCGCAAGACGCAGCCGAGCGCGGCGCAGGTGTGGGCGAAAATGAAGATTTCTGTCCAGGTGATGTCTTTTAGAAAAGTCATGTTCGATAGGCGGTAGAGGAATGGCGGGAGCGGATGTATAGTGGATTAACTAAATCAGGACAAAGCGACGAAGCCGCAGACAGTACAGATAGTACGGAACCGATTCACTTGGTGCTTCAGCACCTTAGAGAATCGTTCTCTTTGAGCTAAGGCGAGGCAACGCCGTACTGGTTTAAAGTTAATCCACTATATTTTTGAGTCTGACTGGTTTGAGGCGGTAAGGTTCAGATGGTAAGTATATACAAAGGTCGTCTGAAAAACGAGTATAGCGATTTTTCAGACGACCTTTTACGTTACACGCTCAATCAAGCGTGATATTGGCGCGACAGTTCGTGTACGGTATCGACTAAGATTTTGGCGTGTTCGGGGTCGGCGTGTTGGTTGATGCCGTGTCCGAGGTTGAAGACATGGCCGCTGCCGTTTCCGTAGTCGGCTAGGATGCGCGCGACTTCGGTGCGGATGGATTCGGGCGTGCCAAAGAGGGCAAACGGGTCGAAGTTGCCTTGCAGGGCGACTTGGTCGCCGACGCGGCGGCGTGCTTCGCCGATGTTGCACGTCCAGTCCAAGCCCAATGCGTCTGCGCCGATTTCCGCCATGCTTTCCAGCCACAGTCCGCCGCCTTTGGCAAACACGATAACGGGAACGCGCCTGCCTTCGCTTTCACGTTTCAATCCGGCAACGATTTGGCGGATGTATTTGAGGCTGAACTCTTTAAACGCCGCATCGCTCAGGACGCCGCCCCAAGTGTCGAAAATCTGCACAGCCTGTGCGCCCGCGTCGATTTGGGCGTTGAGGTAGGCGGTAACGGCTTGGGCGTTGGTGTCGAGGATTTTGTGCAGCAAATCGGGGCGCGAGTACATCATGGTTTTGATGGTGCGGAATTCTTTGCTGCTGCCGCCTTCGACCATGTAGCAGGCGAGCGTGAACGGGCTGCCGGAGAAGCCGATCAGCGGTACGCGGCCGTCCAATGCTTTGCGGATGGAGCCGACGGCGTCGAAGACGTATTGCAGCTTTTCCATATCGGGAACTTGCAGCTTGGCAATGTCGGCTTCGTGTTGCAAGGCGCGTTCGAATTTCGGGCCTTCACCTTCGGCAAAATACAGTCCCAAGCCCATTGCGTCGGGGACGGTCAGGATGTCGGAGAACAGAATCGCCGCGTCCAAATCGAAGCGTTCTAAGGGCTGGATGGTGACTTCGGTCGCCAATTCGGTGTTTTTACACAAATCGAGGAAGCTGCCTGCTTTCGCGCGCGTGGCTTTGTATTCGGGCAGATAACGCCCCGCCTGACGCATCATCCAAATCGGCGTGTATTCGACGGGCTGTTTGAGCAGGGCACGGAGGAAGGTGTCGTTTTTCAAAGAGGTCATGTGGGACTTTCGGTTTGTTTGTAAAACGGGGAAGGAAAACGGTTTTCAGACGACCTTTGCGGCGGTTTCCGCAATGAAAGGTCGTCTGAAAAGGGAGGGATAGATAAAGATATTTCCCAAACTCAGCTATGCTGCTCCAACGCCGCGTGGCGTTCGTCATCGGAGACGGCTTCCAAAACCAATTTCCGCTGTTCCTGAGCTTTTTGCGGCTGTCCGGTTTCGTCAAGTACGCGTGCCAGCATGAGACGGGCGGCGATGCTCGGTTGCAGGGCGATGCTGGCTTCGAGGTAACTTTGCGCCTTGCCCCACAGGCTGCGGCCGTAGGCAAGCTGTCCGAGGTACATCAAGAGCGGCGCGTCGTCGGGTTTGTCTTTCAGCCAAGAATCGGCAAGGTCGATGGCTTTTTGCTGGCCGCGTTCGTTGAAGAAGCGGACGCTTTCGACGAAGGCTTCCAAAAGTTCGGGGCGGCGGTTTTGCGGGTAGTATTGGCGCACCCATTTGACGGCTTCGGTATAGAGTCCGAGACGCTCGTATTTTTCGGCAATGGCGACACACAATTCGTCCGCTTTGAGTGCTTCGGGAATGCGCTTCAGACAGGTTTTCAGACTGGCTGCGTCTGATGCTTCCGCCAACAGGCGGCGGTATGCCCAGCTTTGGTATTGTTCCGCTTCAAAATCGTTAATCGCGCCGACTTTCATCAGTTTTTCGGATTTCGCCAACACGTCTTCCGCATCGCCGTGGTCAAAGGCATAACGCAGTTGCAGGCGGGCGAGGCGGGACAGGTTGGGATGGATGCGCGCGGCAGCGTTCAGATTTTCTAGGGCGGTCGGATAATCGCGGCGGCCGAGTGCGGACTCTGCCAACAACAGATAGCGGGAAAGCTGTTGTTTGTTCGGTAGTTTTTCGATGTCTTTCAGGTAGTGGTCGCGCAGTTCGAAGTTTTCCATTTGGTCGGCGGCGTGCGCGCCCAGCATCAACGCGAGGTTGCGGTTGTCGCCGGCTTCTTTGTTTTCCAATACTTTGGCGGCTTCCTGCTCCGCTTTTTCAAAGCGGCCTTCAAAAAACGCCAAACCTGCGCTGTTCAAAGCAACGGCTGCCTGACGGCCTTTGCGCGCCGTACCGAAACGCTGCATACGGGCGGGGATGTTCATCAGGCCGACGATAAATTTGATCAGGAAATACAGGGTAACGACAAACAGAACCAGCCCTAAGATAAAGGCGTGCAGGTTGACCCGCATCATGACTTGTCCGACGACGATATAGACATTGCCCGTGTAAATACCGGAAGTTAGGACGATGCCGACTGCAGCGGCGAATAAAACGACAATCCAGACGACGGCTTTCATGCACGGCCTCCTTTGGTCTCAGCATCGGCGGCAGGGCGGCTTTGTTTCTCAGGAGCCGCTTTCTTTTCCGGCTCGGAAATGTTTTGCGGTTTGGCCTCGGAAGGCAACGCCGGAGCTTCTAAAGGCTTCGCGTCTGTTTGGGCGGCAGGGGCGGGTTTCTGCGCAGGAGAGGGTCTTGCTTTGGCAGGATGGGCAGCCCTCGGAGCCGGTGCGGTTTTCGGTGCGGAAGCAGTTTCATTCACCTGAGAGGCGGCTTGAGGAGCGGCAGCTTCGGACGCGGCAGAGGGCAGAGGCGCAGACGCGGCGGTCGTAACGGGTTCGGGCAGCGCGACCGGAGTGCGCGTACCGTCTTGATAGGCGCGGATTGCGCTGAGGCTGGCTTTCAAACTGTCGTCTGAAATCATGCGCACATCCAGCGCTTTCAATTCGGACAACTCTTTCAGCCATGCCTGTGTTGCGGGTGATTTGCCGTCAAAGTATTGCTTGACCGCCGCTTCGACGTAGTTCAAATCGCTTTGATAAACCTCGCCGTTGTGCTGCATCAGCGCGGTACGCGCATCCAAAAGGCGCAGGCGCAGGTTTTCGCGGACGAAATACGCCTGTTCGGGCGACAGCAGCATCGCATCTTTATTGTCGAGTCGGCGGACTTCCACCAGCCCTTTCAGTGCAACCAAAGATTTATCCCAAGTATTTTGCCACCAAGAGCCTGAAGACGCGCCGTTGCTTTGCGCCTGCTCGCCCGGCTGCAATACGCCGTCCAACACCAGCGGCAGGCCGGAAACGGCGGTTTCCAAACGGTCGAGGCGCAGCGCCGTGCCGGAAATATCGACATACGGACGGTTTTTCAATGCCGCCAAATCATGGCTGACGGCTTGTTTGATGGGCAGCAGCTCGGGCTGGTCGAAACGGCTCAGGCGGCCGTCGATATGTTCCAACACCGCCGCCGCGCCTTGTACGTTGCCCGACAGCAGCAGTTGCTGCGAGGCGAGGTTCAACATGGTTTCCGCTTCGTCAACCAGCCAGTTGACGCGCCCTTTGGTCAGCTCTTGATACGCTTTTTGCGTCAACAGGATTTGTTCGCTGTTTGCCATTTGGGCTTTGCTCAAGCGCTCCAATTCGGCTTGGATGGCGGTTTGGCGGTTTAAATGGTCTTTCAGGAGTAAAGCGTTTTCAGATTCGCCCAAGGCGGCTTTATCGAGCTTTTGGTTAAACGAAAGCTCTTGGTTTTTCAAGACGTTTTGTCCTTGCACAAACAAAAAGCCACTTGCGCCCAAACCCAGCAGCGCCAGCACCAGCGCGCCTACCGCCAGCCCTCTGCCGCCGGATTGTTTGATGATGACGGGGGCGGGTTGGTTTTGAGGAAGATTTTTAGATTCAGACATGTGTGTTCCTGCGTATTCGGAGGTTTTAGGCTGCTTGGCCTTTTTCGGAGCCACTGTTTCAGACGACCCCGTGTTACCCTGACTGTCGACGATAATCGGCCGACCGGCTTCGTTTGCTTCGGATGGATTGTCTTCAGACCGGCTCATCGGTTTGCTCCTTAGGAAATGATGAAAGTGCCGCTTTCAGAGAAGCGACGACCCGTATGTGGCGCGCACCCACCTCGCGAAGCGCGTCGGCTATGCGCGGATGATGGGTGAAGTATAACAAGGATTCGAAGAATCGGGAAAATTGCGGCGGAACCTGCGCAAACAGCCCGCGTACCAGTTCGCCCGAAGCGATAAAGGCGGCATCAATGGATTCGGCATCAAAATCCTGCCAATTCAATTCATTAGGTCGTCTGAAATACGCTTCCGCGATTTCCACTGCAAAGCCTTTTTTCTTTAACGACTCCGCCAAAAAATCGCGCCCGCCGCGTCCGCGCACAATCAATATACGCGCGCCCTGCGGCAGCGTATCCCAAACCGGCAGCCGCAACACCGCCTCGCTGTCGTTGCCTTCTTGCGGCACAGACACATTTTTCGCGCCACACCGCTGCAAAGCCTGACCGCTTGCCTGCCCGACCGCCACCTGAACCTTTAGGTCGTCTGAAAAATCCACATACGGCGCAGCGGTTTCAACCGCCGTCGGACTGACCCAAAATACCGCGTCCGCACGGGAAAACTGTTCTCCCAAACCGCGTAGCGCCGCTTCGTCAGGCTCGATTTCAACCGGACTCAACACCCGCGCGCGCCAGCCAGCCTGCGAACAGGTACGCACATCATTTCCCGCACGCGCGGACGGACGAACGATCAGCATGACAGGCATTTCAGACGACCTCTTTAATAGGATGGATAATGGGGCGATGACGTTTAAATCGGTTTGAAAAAGCATATCCAATGGATATAATTCTTTTTGTATTTTTACGGCTGAACCCTGCCAAGTCAATACTGAGTATGGTTTCAATAGGGTATTGGATGGTAGGTCGGGCAGAATTCGATTTTAGGAAAACATAATATGAACAAAATAGCGACAATACTTTTCGCTGCGTTACTGGTGCCGTCTGTCTCTTTTGCAAGCGGAGACAATGCCGCCAAGATCCGTTTGGTGAAGAAGATTTATCAAGAAGCAAGCCGCGATGATGAATCGGGCGTGAAGATTTTGAACCGATATGCCGATGATTCTTTGAAAAAAGCCATCCGTACCGCTTCTCGGTCGGCGGATTTGTGTATTGAGGCCGATCCGATATGGAGCAGTCAGGATCCCGAAACCGAAGTAAAGGTTAACGTATCTGCCTTGCCCAACGGCAAAATTCGTGCCGGCTTCAAACAATGGGGGCATCCGACCAAAGTAGATTATTCGGTCAGCTGCTCCGGAAATGTCTGCAAAGTGACGGATGTCGATCATCTTAAACGGACTTGGCTGCAATGCCGTTAGTTTTTTAGATTCATTAAAAGGTCGTCTGAAAATATTTTTCAGACGACCTTTGTTTATACAGGGGGCTGTCAACATTCAATAGTTTCCGTTGCGTTGGAAATCCTTGCAAGGCGTCCAACCTTGTTGCAGTTTCCGCCTTGAATCTTCCGCTTTATGAACAAATTCCACTTGGAAAATTAAATGTCGAGAGCCACCGGTTACCAAATGCCAAACCATTGTCCGCCTGATTTTTGACGGCTCTCGTTGTGCCCGCCGTTTTGCCTTTCGCGCTCTTCGCGGCGGAAGTCCCACGGGGCTTGGGGATTTTTACCGCTCCACAAGCCTTTGCGTTTTTGTTTCGCCTGTTTTTGGGCGGCGGCGTAATCGGTATAGGCGGTTTTGCTTTGTTGCTTTTTGGCGTAGCTGTCGTAATGCCATGCCGCTCCGTCGCGGAGTTGCATGAGGTTCAAATCGGTCGTCCCGACGGAAACTTGCGCGACTTCGCGTTGGTAGCGGTCTGTTTCAAATACGCGTACCTTCACCTTTTTGCCGTCGGCGGCATCAATCAAGTTGTCCCGCGAACGCGTGCCGTATGCCTGATTGATTTCGGGTGCGTCGATATACGCCATGCGGATTTTGTGTTTCGCGCCGTCTTCGTCGATGACGTGGAGGGTGTCGCCGTCGTGGATTTTGGAGATTTTGCCGCGATAGGTATGGGGAGTGGTGGAATTGCGTTTTTGAGTGTGCGGACGGCTTTGGTGTGCAGTATTTTCAGACGACCCTGATTTGACGGTTTCTGATAATAATGCGCCGAAGGCTTCTATGCCGAGATGGCTGCTGCCTGTGAGCGCAGAAGCGAATTGCACGCCGGAGCGGATGATTTCGGTATCGCGCGAGCTGTAACCCAATGCGCCCAAGACGGACAAAACCACGGGAAGCCATTTTAAGATTGTTTTGGTTTTCATAAGGTTGACGGTGGTTTGTTTGAGCTCGTCTGAAACTTTTCAGACGACCTTTGGGGGATGGTTGTATTAACCAAACAGCCTGTTTACATCAGACGCTTTTTTGCGGTAAGGCAGGCGGATGTCGACGCGGAAAATGCCGTCGAGTTGGCGGCTTTGGATTTTGGCGTCGTTGTCGTACATCAGCGTCAGGCGTTCTTTGAGGTTGTGCAATGCCATTGAGTTGCCTTTGTGCGGTTTGGCGTTTTCGCTGCTTTCGGGCGGGGTGTACGGGTTTTCGATGCGGATGTAGATGGATGATTTGTTGAGCTTGGTAAACACGGTAATCATGCCGGGGCGGTGGGTCGATTCGACGCCGTGGAAGACCGCGTTTTCCAAAAGGGGTTGGAGCAGGAGGTGCGGCGTTTCCGCGTCATCGGGCGCCTGGTGCTGCCACATCACTTGCACGCGCATATGGCCCATGCGGATTTGTTCGATGGCGATGTATTCCTGCGCCCATTCGATTTCCTGTCCTAAAGTGCTGCTTTGACTGCCGTCCCGCAGTTGGGCGCGGAAGAGGTTGGCGAGGTTCTCCAGCAGAGTTTCCGCATCATACGGGCGCAGGCGGATGAGGCTGATGGCGGCGTTGAGGCTGTTGAACAGGAAATGCGGGCGGATGCGGGCAGTCAGCGCGCTGAGGCGGGCTTCGGAAATCGAAGGCGCAAGGCCGTTCCGGCGCGAAGCTTCGTAATACATCAGCCCGAGCAGGAAAAGGTTGAACAGGAAAAAATGTTGCGAGAGCGTTCTGCCGTGTGTTTTCAGAATGAAGAAATCGACGATTGCAAATATCGATAAATTCAAAAAGTAGGTAATAATGACGCCGTAGGGCGATGTTTTGATGGCAGGGGTGAAGATATTGACGAAATAGGCTTTAACCAAAATCCCCAGTAATACGGGAAACACCCATTGGGAATGATGGTAAATCTCTGCGGAATAGGAGAGCGAAGAATCGCTGATCAAGGGGAGAAAGAACAGACTGCCCAAGACAATAATCAAAAGGCGCACGACTGTTGCCGAATTGCGCAGGTCCGGGACGGCGAATGTATTGTTGATTTGACGTATAATAGACATAAAATTTCCAACCGTTTTCTTTTAATGCGTTTATACGAGCCTTATTGGCTCTGTTATTTTATCTGAAGGACGAAACCATGAGTAAGGACAAAACCTGGTCGGGCCGTTTTAACGAGCCTGTTTCCGAACTGGTGAAAAAATACACCGGTTCGATCGATTTCGACAAACGGCTTGCCGAGTGGGACATTCAGGGTTCGCTGGCTCACGCGCAAATGCTTGTTCAATCAGGTGTTTTGAGTGAAGAAGATTTGGCGGCGATTCGTCAGGGAATGGCGGAGATTATAGCAGAAATCAAGGACGGTACTATTTCTTGGTCGCTGGATTTGGAAGACGTCCACATGAACATCGAACGCCGCCTGACCGAAAAAATCGGCGATGCCGGCAAACGTCTGCATACCGGCCGCAGCCGCAACGACCAAGTCGCCACCGACATCCGCCTGTGGTTGCGCGACCAGATTACCGTCATTCAAGACCTGATTCGAAGCCTTCAAACGTCCTTGGTCGATTTGGCAGAACAAAACGCCGAAACCGTCATGCCCGGTTTCACCCATCTGCAAGTCGCCCAGCCTGTCAGCTTCGGACACCATATGCTCGCCTACGTCGAAATGCTCGGACGCGATTTCGAGCGCATGACCGACTGTCGCAAACGCGTCAACCGTATGCCGCTCGGCGCTGCCGCCCTTGCCGGTACAACCTATCCGATTCAGCGCGAAATCACCGCCGAATTGCTGGGTTTCGAGCAAATCTGCCAAAACTCGCTCGATGCCGTATCCGACCGCGATTTTGCCGTCGAGTTCACCGCCGCTGCCTCGCTGATTATGGTTCACCTGAGCCGCTTGTCCGAAGAATTGATTTTGTGGATGAGTCCGCGTTTTGGCTTTATCGACATTGCCGACCGTTTCTGCACAGGTTCGTCTATCATGCCGCAGAAGAAAAATCCCGATGTGCCCGAACTCGTGCGCGGCAAATCCGGCCGTGTCATCGGACACCTTATCGGCCTGATTACCCTGATGAAATCTCAGCCTTTGGCATACAACAAAGACAATCAGGAAGACAAAGAACCGCTGTTTGACACCGCCGACACACTCATCGACACCCTGCGGATTTACGCTGACATGATGCGCGGCGTGACCGTCAAACCCGACAATATGCGCGTCGCCGTGATGCAGGGCTTCGCTACCGCCACCGATTTGGCGGATTACTTGGTGAAAAAAGGCATGCCTTTCCGCGACAGCCACGAAGTCGTTGCCCAAGCCGTGCGCCACGCCGATCAAGCGGGCGTCGATTTGAGCGAACTGCCGCTCGAAGTCCTGCAAGGCTTCAGCAACCTGATTTCAGACGACGTATACGGCGTACTGACACCCGAAGGCAGCCTGAACGCGCGCAACCACTTGGGCGGAACCGCGCCGGAGCAAGTCCGCTTCCAAGTGAAACGCTGGCGG
>CAUOMQ010000074.1:0-12341 GCA_963456805.1 uncultured Neisseria sp.
GTATCTGCTCCGATAGACCCGTGGCTGTTTTTCCCCATGCTTGACATCTACGTCATGAGCCTGTTTTTGCTCTATTCGGCGGACGGGCAGGATTTCGGCCAGCTTGAACACAAAACCCTGCATACGGTCGTCGGCTTCGCCCTGTTGTGGTTTGTCGCCTCGTTCAAGCCGCGTGATGCCGCAAAGGTTGCGCTGCCGATGTACCTGATTGGCGTGTTGCTGCTTGTCGCCGTCGAAGTCGCAGGCGTGACCGTCAATGGCTCTACCCGTTGGCTGGAGCTGGGTTTCACGCGCATCCAGCCGTCCGAAATCATGAAAATCGTCCTGCCCATGACCGTCGCTTGGTACTTCCAACGGCACGAAGGTCGTCTGAAATGGTTTCACTACATCATCGCCATGCTTTTAATCCTCATCCCCGTTGCGCTGATTTTGAAACAGCCCGACTTGGGTACGGCAGTTTTGATTATGGCATCGGGTATTTTCATCGTCTTTTTCGCAGGCCTGCCGTGGAAAGTCATCTTTGCCGCCATCATTGCCTTTGTTGCCGCATTGCCGCTTTTGTGGAACTACGGGATGCACGACTATCAGAAAACCCGCGTTCTGACGCTGTTTGACCCGACGCAGGACCCTTTGGGCGCAGGCTACCACATCATCCAGGCCATGATTGCCATCGGTTCGGGCGGCGTTTGGGGAAAAGGCTGGCTCAACGGCACACAAACGCATTTGGATTACATTCCCGAGTCCACGACCGACTTCATTTTTGCCGTGTATGGCGAAGAATTCGGTTTGATCGGCAACATCTTGCTGCTGCTGGTTTATTTCGTTATTCTGACGCGCGGACTGCTGATTGCCGCCAAAGCCCAATCGCTTTACAGCCGCACGCTCGCCGGCGCATTAACCATGACTTTTTTCTGCTACGCCTTTGTGAACATGGGCATGGTGAGCGGCATTTTGCCCGTTGTCGGCGTCCCTCTGCCGTTGGTCAGCTACGGCGGTACTGCAACGCTTTCCATCATGACCGTACTTGCGCTACTAATGGGTATTTCCAGCGAACATAAAACCAAACGCCACTACGAATTCAACGATAAAGCGGACGTAAACGTCTCTACAAAAAACAAATAAGGGAATGAAAAATGGAATTAGGTGTAGAAATCGGCAAACTTTTGGTTGCCTTCCTTGTATTGATTAACCCGTTCAGCGCGCTTTCGATTTACCTCGATTTGACACAGGATCACAGCACCAAAGAAAAGCGCCGCATCGCCCGCACCGCCGCACTCGCCGTCTTCATCGTCATTACCGTCTTCACCTTAACGGGCGGGATGTTGTTGAAAATCTTAGGCATCAGCGTCGGCTCTTTCCAAGTCGGCGGCGGTATTTTGGTCTTGCTCATCGCTATTTCCATGATGAACGGCAACGACAACCCCGCCAAACAAAATATCGGCGGAGACAAAGAAGAAGGCGTCGTACAACATATCCAGAAAAACGCCAAAGCCATCGCCGTCGTTCCCGTCGCTATTCCCATCACCATCGGTCCGGGCGGTATCTCTACCGTGATCATCTACGCCTCAGCCGCCAAAAATTACAGCGATATTGCTTTGATCCTCACCGCAGGCTTCCTCGTCAGCCTGATTTGCTACGCTATCCTCATCGTCGCCGGGCGAATCAGCAAAAAACTGGGCACGACAGGACTGACCATCCTCAACCGTATCATGGGCATGATGCTTGCCGCCGTCTCCGTAGAAATCATCGTCGCCGGATTGAAATCCATTTTTCCGCAACTGGCAGGCTAGTTCATCGGGTTGTATAGAAGGCAAACTGTCCATCTTTATTAAGGAAAAAGGTCGTCTGAAACTAGGTTTCAGACGACCTTTAGTCTATTGCGCCAATATCTATCCAAAATACAATTGTCAAAGCTATGTCACTATTTATAGTGGATTAACTTTAAACCAGTACGGCGTTATCTCGCCTTAGCTCAAAGAGAACGATTCTCTAAGGTGCTGAAGCACCAAGTGAATCGGTTCCGTACTATCTGTACTGTCTGCGGCTTCGTCGCTTTGTCCTGATTTAAAGTTAATCCACTATATTGAGGGGTTTGCTTTCAGACGACCTCGGCAACAGCAAAGAAGCAATCGCGCCTGCAATTGCACCCATTATTCCAACTCCGGTGTACATTTGCCAATCCAATGTCGTTGAACGCTGATATATCAGCATCAATATCCCTTCAGATGCCGCAATCGTGATTACCACACCTGCCGCTGAAAGCAATGCAAACAACAGCGTTCCTGCTACGCTGCGCCGCAAGCACAAACGTTTCGCGACAAGGGTGCATAGCAGCATGGCGGGTAGTGCATGGGCAGCGAAAATCAAAACACTGCTCAATATCTCTAAAACGGACGGATTTCCTTTATCTAAAACATACATGTAAAGCAATAATAAAAACAAGAGTGCTTGTACGCCAAATGCAACCAGCAGCATAGCGGCAGATTTCCAATATGCTTTAATTTTAGGTTGATTCATCATATTCCTTTTTTAATATATTCCTTTTTTAATATAGTCATAGTGCAATGTGATTAATTTATCGATTCTAGTTTGAATCTGCTTATCTGCCAATATCGCACATGGATAAATTGGTTCTGCTTGTTGGAGGTCGTCTGAAAATTTGGTTTCCATCAATGGAAATAGGAAATTCAGTTTATTTCTTGAATAAGAAGCTAAAAAATTTTGCCCTGAGTTTTCAAAAGCGTTACACTCCATGCGGCATCGAGAGTAGGGTGGTAATCTTACGATTTTATGGGCTGCCAAAATTGTTCAAGTATTTGAATGATTTCACCCTTTGAGGCAAATAACATCGATGCCAACTTATCTAACCATGCCGCTGCCGTCATTGCGCCGGCAGTCAGGCAGTCAGCGTCATTGTGCCGCTGTAAACACGAAAGAACACACTATGACCATCTCTCCCGTCGCCTTGCGCCGTAAGACCGAGCGCAAGCCGCATCCGACCGCGCGTTATTGGAAAAAATGCGATGTCGAAGCCCTGTTCGGACTTCCCTTCCTCGACCTCGTTTACCAAGCCGCCGAAATCCACCGCCAAAATTTCAATCCACGCGAAATCCAGCTTTCCACGCTGTTGTCCATCAAAACCGGCGGCTGTCCCGAAGACTGCGCCTACTGCCCGCAATCGGCGCACCACAACACCAATCTGGGCAAAGAGCAGATGATGGATGTGGATGAAATCGTCGAAAAAGCCAAAATCGCCAAATCGCGCGGCGCAAGCCGTTTCTGCATGGGTGCGGCATGGCGCGGCCCCAAACCCAAAGACGTGGAGACGGTTTCCGCAATCATCAAAGCCGTGAAGGGATTGGGCATGGAAACCTGCGGCACCTTTGGTATGCTCGAAGACGGTATGGCGGAAGACTTCAAAAAAGCAGGTTTGGACTACTACAACCACAACCTTGACACCGACCCCGAGCGCTACAACGACATCATCCATACCCGCAAACACGAAGATCGCATGGATACCTTAGGCAAAGTCCGCAACGCTGGTTTGAAAGTCTGCTGCGGCGGCATCGTCGGCATGAACGAAACACGCGCCGAGCGTGCCGGACTGATTGCCAGCCTCGCCAACCTTGACCCGCAGCCCGAAAGCGTGCCGATCAACCAGTTGGTCAAAGTGGAAGGCACGCCGCTGGCCGATGCCGAAGATTTGGATTGGACGGAGTTCGTCCGTACCATCGCCGTGGCGCGGATTACCATGCCGCACAGCTACGTCCGCCTGTCGGCAGGGCGCAGCAATATGCCCGAATCCATGCAAGCAATGTGTTTCATGGCGGGCGCGAACTCGATTTTCTACGGCGACAAGCTCTTAACCACCGAAAACCCCGACGAAGACGGCGACCGCCTGCTGATGGAAAAACTGGATTTGTATCCGCTGCGGTTTGAGTTGGAAGAAGAGTACGAAGCGGCGCAGGAAACGCCCAAGATTAAGGTGGATTATTAATCGTTTTTGCCTATTCCCAATAAACAAGGTCGTCTGAAAACTGTGTTTACAAAGCCAATGCTTCAAACACGGTTTCAGACGACCTTTATCCTTGAAAACCCTTTTTATAGTGGATTAAATTTAAATCAGGACAAGGCGACGAAGCCGCAGACAGTACAGATAGTACGGAACCGATTCACTTGGTGCTTCAGCACCTTAGAGAATCGTTCTCTTTGAGCTAAGGCGAGGCAACACCGTACTGGTTTAAAGTTAATCCACTATATATATCCTAGATATGCCTATTAAGCTATAAAAAACTGCACATTAGTAAGCTGGATTTGGTCTCCAGCTTATTAATGTGCAGTTTACGATTTTCAGACGACCTTTGCTGTTTAGATGGCAAATATACGTCTTTATCGATTTTCAGCTTTACGCTTTTTCTTTTTGGCGCATTTTTTCCGCCATCATTTCATGCAGCGTTTTCTTGGCAGGTTTCATCGGAACGCGGTTGTCCGTCCAGCCCAGTTGTTTGCTCGGCGTCAATGCACGGAATTTGGTGGCCGCCCAACCGAAGGCACGGTAGGCTTTGCTGCCGCTGAAAATGCCGTTGAATGTGCGCCATGCCATTTGTTCGCCGAAGGTATGCGATGCGCCTTGTCCGCGGATAGGATGCGGTACGACTTCGGACGGCGAACGTTGCGCTTCGACACGCAAACGCTGCATTTGTTCGGTAATCGGGATGCGTACCGGACAAACTTCCACGCACGCGCCGCACATCGTACAGGCGGTCGGCAGGTCGCGGGTGGCATCCAGACCCAACAGGTGCGGAGAAATAATCTCGCCGATAGGACCGGGATAGGTTGTGCCGTATGCCGCGCCACCGATACGGGTATAAACCGGACAATGGTTCATACACGCGCCACAACGGATACATTGCAAGGTGCGGCGCATTTGGTCTTCGGCATAGGCTTGGCTGCGGCCGTTGTCGAGCAGAACCAAGTGCATTTCCTGCGGACCGTCCAGCTCTTCACTACGGCGCGGGCCGGTAATCATGTTGAAATAGGTGGTGATGTTTTGACCGATGGCAGAACGCGGTAGCAGGCTGTACAAGGGGGGAATATCGGACAATTTCGCCACAACTTTTTCAATACCGGTAATGGCGATATGCACGGGCGGTACGGTAGTACTCAAGCGACCGTTGCCTTCGTTTTCCACTAGACACAACGTACCTGTTTCTGCAACAGCGAAGTTTACGCCGCTCAAACCGACATCGGCAGTGCTGTAAATATCGCGCAGGGCTTTGCGGGCGAAGCCGGTCAGTTGATCTACGTCGTCCGTTAACGGTGTGCCAAGATTTTGGTGGAAAAGTTCGCTAACCTGTTCTTTGGTTTTGTGAATGGCGGGCATTACGATATGGGTCGGTTTTTCGCCTGCCATTTGGACGATAAACTCGCCCAAGTCGCTTTCCACCGCTTTAATGCCTTTTGCTTCAAGATAATGGTTCAGCTCGATTTCCTCGCTGACCATAGATTTGCCTTTGACCATCAGCTTGCCGTTTTTGGCAGTAATGATGTCGTGGATGATTCCGCAGGCTTCGGCCGGCGTTTCCGCCCAGTGTACTTTTACGCCCAGCTTAGTCAGGTTTTCTTCCAATTGCTCCAGCAGGGTGGGCAATTTAGACAATGAACGCTGACGGACGTGTTCGCACAAATCACGCAGGTTTTGCAACTCTTCTTCGTCGGACAAAACGGCTTTGCGCTTGGTCATCAGCATATCCATCGCGGTACGCAGACTCTTACGCAAAGGCTTGTCTTGAAGGGAAATTGCGGCGTTTTGTTTGAAAGTTTCCGGCTTCATGTGGAACTTGATGGTTTGCGTAGTCATGCGTTTTCCTCCAAATCGGCAGGGGAAATGTGGTCAGGCAGGATGGCGAGAATGATCAAATCACGCGGACCGTGCGCGCCGTAAGCAAGCGTTAGCTGGATGTCTGCGGTTTTGGACGGGCCGGAAATCAGGAAAACATTGGTCGGCATACCGTTTTCCACCAGTTTTTCGCCTTCGACGGCATTATGGAATTCGTTATACATTTTCGCCGTATCAAACAGGCAGAAATGCACGGGCGGAACAAGGCTTAAAGTACGCGGTTCTTCGGGGCTGGAAAACAGCATCAGTGTACCGGTGCGGGCGATGCCGCATTGCGAGCCGCTGAAGCCTGCATCGATGTTCGCGAAAAACTCGGTTTTCCAAGTATCGATTTCGCGCTCGAAAGCAATCGGTTCGATATTGCTGTCCACCAGCGCGGCACGGGCGATTTGTCCGTGTTCAGTCGCCAACGGCAGCAGGATGTTTTTCAAACCTTTGCCTTCGGCTGCTTGACGGAATACTTGCGGCCAGCTGGTTTTGGTCACCCAATAAATTTCGGTTTTGACGGCGCGCATAGCGGCAGCCCAATGTTTCAGGCGCTCAACTTCGCTGTCCCAAGAAACACCCATTTCACGGTAATAATCAAAAACCGAAGGCTCTTCCATCGGCAATGCGTCGGCTTTTTTCAGTTTTGCCAAAATATTTTCGCGCGCGCTCATGCTTTGCCTCCGGTACGTTCCAGCAAGAAGGATGCGATGTGTTTCGGACGCGGCATATTCGGTTCGTCCTTAGCGATTTTGCCGCCAATGTTCATCATGCAGCCGCAGTCCGCGCTGATGATTTCGGTCGCACCGGTTTCTTTCAGCGCGGCAACTTTGTCGGTTACCATCGCGCCGGAAATATCGGCCTGTTTGACAGAGAATGTACCGCCGAAGCCGCAGCATTCGCTTTCATGGTCGTGAACGATGCGTTCAACGTTTTCCATGCCGTCAATCAACTGCCAGCCTGAAATATGGACATTCATTTCGCGACGGGCGGCGCAGGAAGTGTGGACGGCGACTTTGACCGGCTCGCCTTTGTCTTCAGGTTTGTAGCCGATGGCAAGCAAGAAATGAGTAAACTCAATGATGCGATTGGCACAATCCACCGCTTTAGATTCGTATTCTGTATTTTTAAACAGGGTAGGCCAGTGATGTTTCATCATGCCGCCGCACGAGCCGGACGGTACGACGATTGGCCAGTTTTCAGGGAAAAGGTCGAGTTGTGCTTTGGCGACATCAAACGCCTCGGTCGGATGACCGGAAGAGTAGGCGGGTTGGCCGCAGCAGCTTTGCGCCATCGGGTAATGAACCCGTATGCCTTGCTGCTCGATTAAAGTAATGGCATCCATACCTGCTTCGGGCATGAAAAGATCGAGGACGCAGGTGCCGAAGAAATAGACATCCGTCGGCTTGCTGTCGAATGTAGTGATTTTGGGTGGGGTGATTGCGCTCATTTTTTCGTTAACGGGAGTACCCGTTTTTCTTTGTATAAATAGACGGCTACTTTAAGTAATTGCATGTAGGCGGTCAAGTATAATTTTAAAAAATAATATTGGAAACGATTGATGGGTCGTCTGAAATACTGATTCCACAAATGTAAATAGTTATATGCGAATAAATATCATTATATTTAAAAGCTAACTCATTTATTAATGAATAAATGAATCAATCCATATGAATGCCCGGGTGTTCAACAAATATGATTGCATCCCAGTTTCAAATAGTTTTATAGAAAAAAATAGGGGAGGGTAGTTAATGAGACTGGTAAGAAGAAGGGTTTTTAGATGCATTAATTTTTGCTGCAACCCATAACGCGGCACCTGAGCCCAACATATCCGCAATGCCGTCACCAATAGAGCCTTCGCGTGTTGTGGTAAACGTAGCTTGTGCCCATTCACTTCCAACAGCAAACAGAAGTGCGAATATCAACAAACCGAGATACGGAATTTTTGCTTTTTCGTGAATATAAGATTTTGCCAATAACCAAATTTGGGCAAAAAACAAAGCGAAGTGGGCTACTTTGTCGAAATTAGGAAACGGTGGCGGCGTATTGCCAGATTCCTTGAAAATCAAAGAATAGATACCGGCCACAAACCAAACGATAGCCAACAGACTGAATTTATTGATGTAAAACTTCATTTTTGTTCCTCATCCAACCAAGTTTGGCAGATAGCCGCAAGGCGGATGAATTTGTTGCCGCGTCCGTTCAATATGTCGCGCCATTGTTCAACTTCCTCTGTTGTCGGTGCATCATCTATACTGCATTCGTACAGCAGGAAATCAAGGGTTTCTTCCACTACGCCGACGGGTTCATTCTGGATTAATTCTAAAATCTGAGACATATAGGGGATTTTTCAAAAGAGGAGGGCGGATAATGATGTACACAACAATAGCATTTACTTGCTGTGTAGGAAACGTGTAGCTTCTTCCCATTCGCCCGCCATTATTTTCGGCATCGCTTTTAATGATTTGGCAATTGCCTCGTCAATCTGTTGGCGGTGTTCTGCGCTTGGCTTGTTCAATACATAAGCGACAACGAGGTTACGGTCACCCGGATGATCTATACCCAAACGCAAACGGTAATAGTCAGGTGTACCAAGACGGGCTTGGATATCTTTCAAGCCGTTATGCCCCCCATTTCCGCCGCCAAGTTTAAATTTGATACGACCGCAAGGAATATCCAATTCGTCATGCACAACCAGTATCTCTTCGGGCTTGATTTTGTAAAACTGCGCGAGTGCGGCAACAGACTGGCCGGAACGGTTCATAAAAGTCATGGGTTTAAGCAGCCACACATCGCCATCAGGCAGATTCGCCCGCGCCACCTCACCAAAAAATTTTTTCTCTTCTTTAAATGATACTTTCCACTGCCACGCAAGTTCGTCTAAGAACCAAAATCCTGCATTATGGCGGGTTTGTTCGTATTCGCCCCCGGGATTTCCCAGTCCGACGATCATTTTGATTTTATTCGACATAATTATTTCTCAATACCGCAGAAAATGCGGTCAATTTCGATAAAAGGTCGTCTGAAAATGGTTTCAGACGACCCAAGTTAACTATCAATCCTGATTTTGTACACGTTTGCGGCGTGCCTCTTTGGGATCGATCAATAATGGGCGATAAATCTCAATCCGGTCTTTATCGCGAAGAAGCGTCTCACTTTTAACTGATTTGCCAAAAATTCCCAGCGGAGCAGTTTGTAAGTCCAATTCAGAAAATATTTCATCCAGCCCGCTTTGACATACCGCTTCACGCGCCGTGCAGCCATTTTGCACATTCATTTTTTTCAACACTTGCTTGTCAGGCAAACCGTAAACGACTTCAATCTCAAGCATAACGGCGATCCGCTTCTTTAACGAACGCATCAACCAATGCTCCGGACAAATGGCTGAAAACAGGAGAAATCATGGCAGATAAGACAGAGTTGGAAAATTCATATTCCAATTTAAATTCAACTTTGCACATATCGTCGCCCAAATCCAAAAATTTCCATGTGCCCCGCAAGGTTTTAAAAGGACCTTCCAACAAATCCATACGGATTTCCTTACCGGGAATATTGTGATTGTGCGTAGCAAATGATTGGCGGACACGCATATAGTCCATAAAAAGACGCGCTTTCAACTCATTGTTTTTTCGTTCGATTACTTCAGTTTTACTGTACCAGGGCAAAAATTTCGAATAGTCTTCAACCTTATCGACCAACTCAAACATTTGCTCCGCGCTGTGCAAAACCAAGATATTCTTCTCAACCTTTTTCATGCTCAAACAGGCTCAAAATCGGAAAGCGGTATTATAAACGAATTCACTGTATTTTTCAGACGACCTCGAATCTCTGCAACCATCCCAATCCAACTCATCATCAAGACAGTCCTGCTTGGCAAAGTATAACGATATGCGTATAATCGACCTTTCCCATCTGGGGGCGATCTTGGTTTCGACGGGGGTTGCAAAGCAGATGCGGGCATACCGGGGTCTCAGATTTCCCGTAAAACACTGAATCTAAATAGTCGCAAACGACGAAACTTACGCACTGGCCGCTTAAGGCCTGCCGTTGCAGCAGTTGGTCAATGGGCTGTGTAGCGCAAGCTACCGCAACGTCATTCTACATTGACTGGTTTTCCGCCGGGTTACTTGGCGGGAAATAAGATTTAAGGTAACTGGTTCCTAGAAGGCCTGTCGGTCGGCATGATAGGAACGAGATTTCAAATAGACACGACTAAGTATGTAGAACGCTCTGTAGAGGACTTCCGGACGGGGGTTCGATTCCCCCCGCCTCCACCAAACCTAATTTTCAGTTTTATTTTATAACGTATAAAAGCCTTGAAATATAACAATTTCAAGGCTTTTTGTTATCTCATGTCTGATAAAGCTTTTGAGATGTTTAAAGCAAACAGAAATCTACTATCGACAAATCAAACTGCTTCACCGTTCTGCTTTGCCTCCAAAAGCTCCCAGCGTTCCAATTTTTCCAAAAGCAGTGTTTCGATTTCTTCGGCGCGGTTTTGCAATGCACCGGTTTTTTCATAATCTTTGAAGATTTCGGGATCGGAAAGCTGCGTGTTGATTTCTGCCTGTTCGGTTTCCAAGGCGGCGATTTCGTCGGGCAGGGCGTCGAGTTCGCGCTGTTCTTTGTAGGAAAGTTTGACCGTGCGGTTGGCTTTGGGTTTGGCTTTTTCCGGTTCTGCGGCTGCTTTGGGGGCAGAGGTCGTCTGAATTTTTTCTTCGCGTGATTTTGCGTCGATATAGTCCTGATAGCCGCCGATGTATTCTTTCAGACGACCTTGTCCTTCGAAAACAATGCTTTGGGTAATTACATTGTCGAGAAACATACGGTCGTGCGAGACGAGGAATACCGTGCCTTGATAATCGCGCAGCAAGTCTTCGAGCAGCTCTTGGGTGTCGATGTCCAAGTCGTTGGTCGGTTCGTCCAAGACCAGGATATTGGCGGGGCGGGTAAAGAGTTTTGCCAACAGGAGGCGATTGCGTTCGCCGCCGGAGAGCGATGAGACGGGGCTTTGCGCACGGGCAGGGTGGAACAGGAAATCTTCCAGATAGCTCATGACGTGTTTTTTCTTGCCGCCGATTTCGACGTAATCATTGCCCTGTCCGAGCGTATAAAACACGGTGTCGTTTTCGTTCAATGTGCTACGGAACTGGTCGAAATAGGCGACCTCCTGCTTGCTGCCGATGCGGATTCTGCCATAGGTCGGCTGCAATTCGCCCAAAATCAGCTTGAGGAAGGTGGTTTTGCCGATACCGTTGGGGCCGATTAGGCCGATTTTGTCGCCGCGCTGCAAGATGGCGGAGAATTTGTCCATGATGACTTTATCGCCGTAGGCAAACGAGGCGTGTTCCAGCTCGGCGATGATTTTGCCGCTCCTCTCGCCGCTGTCGAGCTTGAAGTTGACTTGTCCCTGCACGTTGCGGCGTTCGGCACGCTGGCGGCGCAGTTCTTCCAAACGGCGCACGCGGCCTTCGTTGCGGGTGCGGCGCGCTTCGATGCCTTTGCGTATCCACGCTTCTTCCTGTGCGTGGAATTTGTCGAAGAGGCGGTTGTGTTCCGCTTCAACCGCCAATTCCTGCGCTTTTTTCTCGCTGTATTTGGAGAATGAGCCGGGATAGGAGCGCAGAATGCCGCGATCGAGTTCGACGATGCGCGTGGCAATGTTGTCTAGAAAACGGCGGTCGTGGGTAATCACGACTAGGCTGCCTTCAAACGCCTTGAGCAGGTTTTCCAGCCAGATAATCGCGTCGATGTCCAAATGGTTGGTCGGTTCGTCCAGCAGCAATACGTCGGGCTTCTGCACCCAAGCCTGCGCCAAGGCAACGCGCTTTTTCTGCCCGCCGGAGAGGTTGCCGATTTTTTCATTTTCCGGCAAGCCGAGTTCGCCCAAAGTCTGCTTCACCGCCGCATCCAGCTTCCAACCGTCCTTCGCTTCGATTTCAAGCTGCAATTCGTTGAGTTCTTTCAATAAAACGTCGTCCGAACCGTGTTCCAACTCATGGCTGACGCGGTGGTAACGGCCCAGCAGATCGCGGATTTCGCCCAAGCCTTCGGCAACGGTATCAAATACGGTTGCTTCCTTATCAAAAAAGGATTCCTGCGGTACATAAACGATTTTGAGGTTGTTTTGAACAATAATCTGCCCGTCGTCGAGCTTCTGCACGCCGGCGAGGATTTTCAGAAACGAAGACTTACCCGCGCCGTTGCGGCCGATTAAGCCGATTTTCTCGCCGCTGTCGAGTTGGAAGGAAGTTTTGTCGAGCAGGGCGACATGGCCGACGGCAAAGGAAGCGTTTTCTACGGATAAGATGTTCATAAGGAAATAGGGAAAAATAAAATCAAGTCGTGTATTTTAACTGATTTTAAAAAGCTCTGTGATAGGTACGAAGAGAGATGAATAGAACTAAAGAATATTGAGAAACTTGAATCAATCCATATAATTTAACATAATATACAT
>CAUOMQ010000075.1:0-12335 GCA_963456805.1 uncultured Neisseria sp.
CTATAAATCAGGACAAGGCGACGAAGCCGCAGACAGTACAGATAGTACGGCAAGGCGAGGCAACGCCGTACTGGTTTAAAGTTAATCCACTATAATCCACACAGGTCGTCTGAAAAAGAAAACCGCAAGTGATATTGCCTTGCGGTTTTCTTTCAAACAAACATCCTACGGATTATTCATCTGTTGCTTCGATTTCGGAAGCTTCTTGCTCCGCTTCCTGCCATTGCTGGCGACGGCTGCGGTGGTAGGTCAAACCAGTACCGGCAGGAATCAGACGACCTACGATTACGTTCTCTTTCAGACCACGCAACTCGTCTTGTTTGCCCATAATGGCGGCTTCGGTCAGAACGCGGGTCGTTTCTTGGAACGATGCGGCAGAAATGAAGCTGTCGGTTGACAAAGAGGCTTTGGTAATACCCAACAATACGTTTTCGTAACGTGCCGGTTCTTTGCCTTCTTCCAAAGCTTTTTCATTGGCTGTCATGACATCGCCGCGTTCGACTTGCTCACCGGTAATGAATTCGGTTTCACCTGAATCGACAATATTCACACGGCGCAGCATCTGACGGATGATGACTTCGATGTGTTTATCGGAAATCTTCACGCCTTGAAGACGGTAAACCTCTTGCACCTCTTGAACGATATAACGCGCCAGTGCTTCGATACCTTGCAGACGCAGAATATCATGCGGATCAACCGCTCCGTCCACGATGGTTTCACCGCGGTTTACCACTTGACCGTCATGCACCAGAATTTGTTTCTCTTTAGAAATCAAAGTCTCGTATGCTACGCCGTCTACATCAGTGATAATCAGACGCTGTTTGCCTTTGGTCTCTTTACCGAATGAAACGGTACCGGTGATTTCTGCCAACATACCTGCATCTTTCGGCACGCGTGCTTCAAACAACTCGGCAACGCGCGGCAGACCACCGGTAATGTCGCGGGTTTTGGAAGAGGCTTGTGGGATACGCGCCAATACGTCGCCTTTACCAACTTCCTGACCTTCGCGCACAGTAATCACTGCACCCACAGGGAATGCCATAGATACCGGAGTAGAGGTACCCGGAATGCAGATTTCCAGACCGTTTTCATCCAACAGTTTTACAGTAGGACGCAGCAGTTTGGATGCACTGCCGGAGCGGCGTTTGCCGTCAATAACCACCAAAGTGGACAAACCGGTTACATCGTCAGTTTGTTTGGCAACGGTTACACCCTCTTCAACATTTTCGAATTTCACCCAACCTGCGTGTTCGGTAATCATCGGACGGGTATGCGGATCCCAGGTTGCCAACGTTTGACCGGCTTTGATGGCTTCACCGTCTTGAACCATCAAGATAGCACCGTAAGGCACTTTGTGGCGCTCACGTTCACGGCCGATGTCATCATGGATAACGACTTCGCAAGAGCGACCGATGACAACCAATTCGCCTTTATTGTTGGCAACATAACGCATTTGGCTGCTGAATCGTGCCGTACCGTTGGATTTGGCTTCAACTTGGCTGGCTGCTGCCGCACGGGATGCCGCACCACCGATGTGGAACGTACGCATGGTCAGCTGGGTACCCGGTTCACCGATAGACTGAGCGGCAATCACGCCAACTGCTTCACCGGCATTAACCAGTTTGCCGCGTGCCAAGTCGCGACCGTAACAGTGCGCACACAAGCCATGGCGGGTTTTACAAGTAATTGGGGTACGGACTTTGACTTCATCGACACCGGATTGATCAATCATATCCACCAGTTTTTCCGTCAACAACGTACCGGCTTCAACCAAGGTCTCGCCACTTGACGGATCGACAACGTCAGACGCGGTAACACGACCCAAAATACGATCGCGCAATGCTTCAATCACATCACCGCCCTGTACGACCGCTTTCATAACAAAGCCGTCTGAAGTACCACAATCGTCTTCAACAACGACCAAGTCTTGAGTTACGTCTACCAGACGACGGGTCAGGTAACCGGAGTTCGCGGTTTTCAATGCGGTATCCGCCAAACCCTTACGCGCACCGTGGGTCGCAATAAAGTATTGCAATACGGTCAGACCTTCGCGGAAGTTTGAGGTAATCGGCGTTTCAATAATCGAGCCGTCAGGTTTAGCCATCAAACCACGCATACCGGACAACTGTTTAATCTGAGCCGCAGAACCACGGGCACCAGAGTCTGCCATCATATAGATGGAGTTAAATGACTCTTGATCGACTTCTTTGCCATCACGATCGATAACCTTTTGTTTGGACAAGTTATCCATCATCGCTTTAGCGATTTTATCGCCGGCACGACCCCAAATATCCACAACTTTGTTGTAGCGTTCGCCGTTGGTTACCAAACCTTGACGGTATTGGTCTTCGATTTCTTTAACCTCGGCATTGGCTTCAGCCAACAAGGCTGCTTTTTCTTTCGGTATTTCCATGTCATCAACAGCAATGGAAATACCGCCTTTGGCTGCAAATCCGAAACCGGTGTACATCAAGTGGTCGGCGAAAATAACCGTATCGCGCAAGCCACACAGGCGGAACGATGCGTTAATCAGCTTGGAAATTTCTTTTTTCTTCAGCGCTTTATTGATGTATTCGAACGGCAGACCTTTAGGCAGGATTTCGCTCAACAATGCACGACCGACAGTCGTTTCGTAACGGGTAACAACTGGCTCAAATTCACCGGCTTCGTTTTTCACCCATTCACGCAGACGTACGGTAATTTTCGTACCCAGCTCAACCTGTTTGGTATGGTATGCACGATGCACTTCTTTCACATCAGCAAACAGACTGCCCTCACCTTTGGCATTGATGCGGTCGCGGGTCATGTAGTACAGGCCCAATACGATGTCTTGGGAAGGTACGATAATCGGTTCGCCGTTTGCAGGAGACAATACGTTGTTTGAAGCCAGCATCAGGGTGCGCGCTTCCATTTGCGCTTCCAAGCTCAATGGAACGTGTACCGCCATTTGGTCACCGTCAAAGTCAGCGTTAAACGCGGCACATACCAACGGATGCAACTGAATGGCTTTACCTTCAATCAGGATGGGTTCAAACGCTTGAATACCCAAACGGTGCAGGGTCGGCGCACGGTTCAGCATAATCGGATGTTCGCGGATGACTTCTTCCAAGATGTCCCATACTTCCGGTACTTCTTGTTCTACCAATTTTTTCGCTGCTTTAACGGTAGAGGCCAGACCTTGTTTTTCCAGTTTATGGAAAATGAACGGTTTGAACAGTTCCAAAGCCATTTTTTTCGGCAGACCGCATTGGTGCAGACGCAGGTATGGACCTACGGTAATCACGGAACGACCGGAGTAGTCCACACGTTTACCCAGCAGGTTTTGACGGAAACGACCGCCCTTACCTTTAATCATGTCGGCCAACGATTTCAGCGGACGTTTGTTGGCACCGGTCATGGCTTTACCGCGACGGCCATTATCCAACAGCGAGTCAACTGCTTCTTGCAACATGCGTTTTTCATTGCGAACAATGATGTCAGGAGCGTGCAGTTCCAGCAGGCGTTTCAGACGGTTGTTACGATTGATGACGCGACGGTATAAATCGTTCAAATCGGAAGTGGCAAAACGACCGCCGTCCAACGGAACCAAAGGACGCAAATCAGGCGGCAATACCGGCAGCACGTCCATAATCATCCACTCCAGTTTCATACCGGAACGATGGAAGGCTTCCAACACTTTCAAGCGTTTGGCGATTTTTTTAATTTTGGTATCAGAACCGGTCGACTCAAGCTCTTGGCGCAGGATTTCGATTTCGCCTGCTACATCCAAGGTGCGCAACAATTCGCGGATACCTTCCGCACCCATTTTGGCATCGAAATCGTCGCCGTATTCGTCCAGTTTGTTGTAGTAGTCATCTTCAGTCAGCAATTGACGGCGTTGCAGCGGAGTCATGCCGGGGTCGGTCACAACAAATGCTTCAAAATACAATACGCGTTCGATGTCGCGCAAAGTCATGTCCAACACCATGCCCAAACGAGAAGGCAGGGATTTCAAGAACCAAATGTGTGCAACAGGTGCGGCCAATTCGATATGACCCATGCGTTCGCGGCGTACTTTGGACAAAGTCACTTCCACGCCACATTTTTCACAGGTTACACCTTTAAATTTCAAGCGTTTATATTTTCCGCACAAGCACTCGTAGTCTTTGACCGGACCAAAGATTTTGGCGCAGAACAAACCGTCACGCTCAGGTTTGAACGTACGATAGTTGATGGTTTCAGGCTTTTTAACTTCGCCGTAAGACCATGAGCGGATGGTTTCGGGAGAAGCAATGCCGATTTTGATGGCATCAAACTCTTCTTCCATGCCGGCAGTTTGCAACGGATTAAATAAGTTCAACAAATTCATTTTTGCTCCTTGAAGGAAGTATTTTTACCGCGTAGCGGATTTTCGATATTGGAAACGTACGTTACGGTTTCAGACGACCTGATATTTTCAGATTTCGATTAATTCATTCTTATTCTGCAACCGCTTTTTCAGACGACCTAGAGGGGCCGTCTGAAAACTTCTGTTTAGTAACGTTCCAAATCGATATCCAAGCCCAGTGAGCGAATCTCTTTAACCAATACGTTGAAGGACTCAGGCATACCGGCATCGATTTTGTGCTCGCCTTTGACGATGTTCTCGTACATTTTGGTACGGCCTGTTACGTCGTCGGACTTCACGGTCAACATCTCTTGCAGTGTGTAGGCTGCACCGTATGCTTCCAGCGCCCAAACCTCCATCTCACCGAAACGTTGGCCACCAAACTGAGCTTTACCGCCCAGAGGCTGTTGAGTAACCAGACTGTACGGACCGGTAGAACGCGCGTGCATTTTTTCGTCAACCAAGTGGTGCAGCTTCAGATAGTGCATCACACCTACTGTTACCTTACGGTCAAACGGTTCGCCAGAGCGTCCGTCATACAGCGTGATTTGGGTTTTGCTGTCGTTAAAGCCCAGTTTTTCGACTTCAGGATCATCGCTTGGATAAGCCAAATTCAGCATTTCGCGGATTTCGGATTCTTTCGCACCGTCAAACACCGGCGATGCGAAAGATGCGCCTTTACGCAGATTGGAAGCCAGTTCGATGATTTCTTCATCTGTAAGGGCATCCAAATCTTCTTTCTTACCGCTGCCGTTGTAGAGTTTGTTCAAGAACTCGCGCAACTCGCTGGCTTTGCGCTGTTCTTTCAGCATACGGTCGATACGCTCGCCGATACCTTTTGCTGCCCAACCCAAGTGAACTTCCAAAATCTGACCGATGTTCATACGGGAAGGTACACCCAACGGGTTCAGTACGATGTCCACAGGACGACCGTCCGCCATGTACGGCATGTCTTCCACAGGCAGAATGCGCGATACCACACCTTTGTTGCCGTGGCGGCCCGCCATTTTGTCACCGGCTTGCAGACGGCGTTTGATGGCGATAAATACTTTCACCATTTTTTGTACGCCTGGTTGCAACTCGTCGCCTTGAGTCAGTTTTTTCTTCTTGATTTCGTACAACTCGTCCGCTTCTTCGCGTTTTTGTTGCAGACTCAATTTAATCAGTTCTAATTGTTTGGCCAAATCTTCATCAGCCAAACGGATATCGAACCAATCGTGTTTGCTAGGCAAGCCCGCCAGATATTCTGTCGAAATTTCGCTGCCTTTAGCCAGCTTCATCGGACCGCCGTTGGCTTTTTGGCCAACGATCATACGCTCAATACGGTCGAATGCGTCGTTATCGAAAATACGCAACTGGTCGCCCAAGTCTTGACGGTAACGTTTCAGCTCAGAATCGATAATGGATTGGGCACGTTTGTCGCGTTGGATGCCTTCACGGGTAAAGACTTGAACGTCAATAACCGTACCGCTCATACCGGTAGGCATACGCAGCGAAGTGTCTTTTACGTCAGATGCTTTTTCGCCGAAGATGGCGCGCAACAGTTTTTCTTCCGGAGTCAGTTGGGTTTCGCCTTTAGGCGTTACTTTACCAACCAATACATCGCCGGCTTCCACTTCTGCACCGATGTAAACGATACCGGATTCATCCAAACGGTTTTGCATACGCTCGGACAAATTCGGAATATCGCGGGTAATATCTTCTGCACCCAGCTTGGTATCGCGAGCAACGACATTCAATTCCTCAATGTGAATCGAAGTATAGCGGTCGTCCGCAGCCACTTTTTCGGAAATCAGAATCGAGTCTTCATAGTTATAACCATTCCACGGCATGAAGGCGATGGTCATGTTTTGACCCAAGGCCAATTCGCCCAAATCGGTGGATGCACCGTCAGCAATCAAATCGCCGCGTTGCAAAACGTCGCCGGCTTTGACGGCAGGACGCTGATTGATATTGGTAGACTGGTTGGAACGAGTGAATTTAACCAAGTTATAAATATCAACACCCACTTCACCGGCAGTCGCTTCATCGTCATGAACACGAATCACAACACGGTTGGCATCTACATACTCAACCACACCGCCGCGACGGGCAACGATTGCAGTAGCAGAGTCAACGGCAACGGAACGCTCAATACCAGTACCAACCATCGGTTTTTCAGGACGCAGGCACGGTACGGCCTGACGTTGCATGTTGGCACCCATCAATGCACGGTTCGCATCATCGTGTTCCAAGAACGGAATCAGAGATGCCGCTACAGATACCACTTGACCGGTTGCCACGTCCATATATTGCACACGGTCAGGCGTTGCCATAATGGTTTCGCCTTTTTCACGACAAGTTACCAAGTCACCAATCAAATTACCGTCTTTGTCCAAATCAGCATTCGCCTGTGCAATCACATAGCGGCCTTCTTCGATGGCAGACAAGTAATCGATTTCCTCGGTTACTTTGCCATCGATAACGCGGCGGTAAGGAGTTTCCAAGAAACCATAATCATTGGTACGCGCATAAACGGACAATGAGTTAATCAAACCAATGTTCGGACCTTCAGGCGTTTCAATCGGACATACGCGGCCATAGTGGGTCGGATGCACGTCTCGCACCTCGAAGCCGGCACGTTCACGAGTCAAACCACCCGGGCCTAACGCAGATACACGGCGTTTATGGGTTACTTCAGACAAGGGGTTGGTCTGATCCATAAACTGACTCAATTGGCTTGAGCCGAAGAATTCTTTGATGGCGGCAGAAACAGGTTTCGCATTAATCAAATCATGCGGCATTAAGTTTTCTGATTCCGCTTGATTCAGGCGTTCTTTTACGGCACGTTCCACACGAGCCAAACCGCTGCGGAATTGGTTTTCAGTTAACTCACCTACCGAACGCACGCGACGGTTACCCAAGTGGTCAATATCGTCCACTTCGCCATGACCGTTACGCAATTCAACCAAAGTAGCAATTGAGGCAACAATATCTTCAACACTCAGGACATAACCGCCTTTTTCGGCAGCTCCTGCAAAAGTTTCATTCAACAAACGGCCATACCAAGACTGCTGTTGTACCTCAGACAATTTCTGTTCATAAGTCCGCGTATTGAATTTCATACGGCCTACGCGAGACAAATCGTAGCTGTCTTCACTGAAGAACAAGCGGTTAAACAGCTGCTCGACTGCTTCCTCGGTAGGCGGTTCGCCCGGGCGCATCATGCGGTAAATCGCAACACGTGCTGCTTGCTGATCAACAGTCTCATCAGTGCGCAGAGTATTAGAAATGTAGCCACCCTGATCCAATTCATTAATGTAAAGCGTAGTAAGCTGTTTTACACCGTGGATATCAAATTTTGCCAACAATTCTTCAGTGATTTCATCATTGGCCACAGCCAATACTTCACCCGTTTCAGGGTCAATCAAATCCGCGGCCAAAGCTTTACCAATCAGGCTTTCCGGCTCCACATCCAAACGGGTTAATCCCGCATTGCTGATATCACGGATATTTTTTGCGGTAATGCGTTTACCTTTAGCAACCAATACGTTACCTTCTTTATCCAAGATATCAACTTTGGCAGTTTCACCTTTCAGACGACCTACAACCAAATCGGTTTGAACACCATTTTCAGACAGATAGAACGTTTCTTTATCGTAGAAAATATCCAAGATCTGCTCATTGTTGTAGCCCAAAGCCTTCAACAAAATCGTAACCGGCATTTTACGGCGACGGTCGATACGGAAATACAGCAAATCTTTCGGGTCAAATTCGAAATCCAACCACGAACCACGGTAAGGAATGATTCGAGCAGAGAACAACAATTTACCGGAGGAATGGGTTTTACCACGGTCATGCTCAAAGAACACGCCAGGAGAACGGTGCAACTGAGAAACAATCACACGTTCGGTACCGTTAATGACAAACGAACCGCTTGGAGTCATCAATGGGATTTCGCCCATGTACACTTCATTTTCACGAACTTCTTTGACTGTCGGTTTAGACGCTTCCTTGTCTAAAATAACCAATCGGATACGCGCGCGCAGGGGGGCGGCATAAGTGATTCCGCGCAATTGACATTCAGGAATATCGAACAAAGGCTCACCCAACGTGTAATGCACAAACTCCAGACGCGCATAACCGTTGTGACTTACGATAGGGAAAATAGAATTAAATGCAGCCTGCAGACCATCGTCAGTGCGCTGATCAAAAGCATTTTCTAATTGCAGAAATTTCGCATAAGAATCAATTTGTGTTGCCAACAAAAAGGGAACGTCCAATACGTTCTCTCGTTTTGCAAAACTCTTACGGATACGTTTTTTCTCGGTAAACGAATAGTTCATATACACTCCGAAAAGCAATTTTAAAAAAGAGGTCGTCTGAAATAACGCCTATTGTTTGTGTCATTTACATTTATTTAAACTTAGCTTGCGAATAAATTGCAAATAAATGTAAATAACAAATTAACCTAATAACAATAAGCAAAATAAGGCTGGCAGAAAACTGCCAGCCTTAACAGGAAGCATCAAATTATTTGATTTCGACTTTAGCGCCGGCTTCTTCCAATTGTTTTTGGATGTCTTCAGCTTCAGCTTTAGAAACACCTTCTTTAAGAGTTTTAGGTGCACCATCAACGATGTCTTTAGCTTCTTTCAGACCCAGACCAGTAATTGCGCGGACTACTTTAATCACGCCAACTTTTTGGTCACCGGCAGAAGCCAATACTACGTCAAATTCAGTTTTTTCTTCAGCGGCAGCAGCACCAGCACCAGCAGGACCTGCAACTGCAACAGCAGCAGCAGAAACGCCGAATTTTTCTTCAAAAGCTTTAACCAAGTCGTTCAATTCCATTACGGTCAAAGAACCAACTGCTTCCAAAATGTCTTCTTTAGTAATAGCCATGCTATTTATACTCCAAATATTGATTAAAAAATAATTGATTAACAGAAACAAAATTGATTAAGCGGCTTCTTCGCCTGCTTTTTTCTCTGCCAAAGCAGCCAAACCGCGCGCAAAGCCTGATACAGGAGCTTGCATAACGAACAACAGTTTGGACAACAGCTCTTCGCGGCTCGGAATAGAAGCCAACTCAGCAACCTGAGCAGCATTCATCACTTCACCATTGTAAGAACCGGCTTTAACTACAATCTTGTCATCTTTTTTCGCGAATTGGTGCAACACTTTAGCAGCAGCAACAGCATCTTCAGAAGCAGCATAAACCAACGGACCAACCATTTGATCAGCCAAAGCTGCGAATGAAGTACCCTCTACTGCACGACGAGCCAATGTATTTTTCAGAACGCGCAAGTAAACGCCTTCTTTACGCGCATTAGCGCGAAGCTCAGTCATACTGGAAACACTGATACCGCGATATTCAGCAACCACGAGAGTCTGAGCGTTAGCAATTGCTGCGCTGATTTCCTCTACGGCTACTTTCTTGGTTTCAATATTGAGACTCAAGGTCTACCTCCCACTGTTTATAAACAGGATATCGGAATGATATCCCACCAGCGCGGTAACCTAAAAAGACATCTTACAAGCAATCTTGTAATGTGTTTCAGGACTACCGTCTGCGTAGGGCAGTTACGATTAAATCTTGCGATCCCTACGGTCTTGGACATCTACTTAATTCTAAGTAGCCCAAATTCAAGCAACTCTATTTTGAGTTGCTTGAAAATTTCTTAGATTAGTTATTCACGCTTGATGTATCAACGCGAACACCTAAACCCATAGTGCTGGATACAGCAACTTTTTTCAGGTACTGACCTTTAGCAGCAGCAGGTTTAGCTTTAACGATAGCATCCAGCAATGCATCAAAGTTCTCTTTCAAATCAGCCTCAGCGAATGAAGCACGACCGATAGTTGCATGAACGATACCAGCTTTGTCTGTACGATATTGCACTTGACCTGCTTTTGCATTTTTAACTGCTTCAGCCACATTAGGAGTAACAGTACCTACTTTAGGGTTTGGCATCAAGCCACGTGGACCCAAGATGGTACCCAATTGACCAACGATGCGCATTGCATCAGGAGAAGCAATAACAACGTCAAAGTTCAGATTACCTGCTTTAATTTCAGCAGCCAAATCTTCAAAGCCGACAACATCAGCACCAGCTTCTTTAGCTGCATCAGCATTTGCACCTTGAGTAAATACTGCTACGCGGGTTGTTTTACCAGTACCTTTAGGCAGAACAACTGAACCACGGATAACTTGGTCAGATTTACGCGGATCAACACCCAAGTTGAAAGATACGTCAACAGACTCGTCAAATTTAGCAGTCGCTGCTTTTTTTACCAAAGCAATTGCTTCATCAATTGCATATAATTTATTGGCTTCAACAGAAGAGCGCAAAGCTTTCAAGCGTTTAGATACTTTAGCCATTATACAACACCCTCCACATCCAAACCCATTGAACGAGCAGAACCAGCAATAGTGCGAACAGCGGCATCCAAATCAGCAGCAGTCAAATCAGGTTCTTTAGTTTTAGCAATTTCTTCCAACTGAGCACGGGTCAATTTACCCACTTTATTGGTCAGAGGATTAGAACTACCTTTTTGCAAACCGGCGGCTTTTTTCAACAGAATAGAGGCCGGAGGAGTTTTCATCACAAAAGTGAATGACTTATCCGCAAATGCAGTAATTACAACTGGAATCGGCAAACCAGGCTCCATGCCTTGAGTTGCAGCATTAAATGCTTTACAGAATTCCATAATATTCAGACCACGTTGACCCAAAGCAGGACCAACTGGGGGAGATGGATTGGCTTTACCTGCAGGAATTTGCAGTTTGATATAGCCGATAATTTTCTTTGCCACTTATAGGACTCCTAAAAACGGGTATAGCGCGGAACCATTTCCGCTTCCCAAAAAAGAATTCAGCATTATATTTACTTAGAGATTTTTTTTCAAGGGATTTAAAAACTTAAATCTTTTCCACTTGACCAAACTCCAACTCAACCGGGGTTTCACGACCAAAAATCTGAACAGAAACCCTCAATTTATTACGCTCATAATTCACTTCATCTACAATACCGTTGAAGTCAGCAAAAGGTCCTTCGTTTACACGAACTTGCTGCCCCACTTCAAATTCAACTTTAGGTTTAGGCTTCTCAACCCCAGAACGAACCTGTTGCAAGATTGCATCAGCCTCTCTTTGAGAAATCGGAGTAGGCTTATTTGCCGTACCACCAATAAAGCCTGAAACTCGAGGGGTACTTTTCACCAAATGCCATGAGTCATCGGTCATTTCCATTTCGACCAAAACATAGCCCGGATAAAACTTACGCTCGCTAATGGTTTTGCGACCATTTTTAATATCGACCACTTCTTCAACCGGAACAAGAATCTGACCGAAATAACCTTCCATGCCTTCGCGAGCGATACGCTCTTTTAGGGTCTTCTGGACATTTTTCTCAAAGCCGGAATAAGCCTGCACAACATACCAACGTTTTGACATTTTTACCCCCTCTTCAACAACACATCAAAAAACAGCCAAGAAATAGCACTGTCTGCCGCATAAATAAATACTGCCAAGATTGCTACAAATATAACGACGAAGATCGTCATCTTAACTGCATCATCCCGCGTAGGCCAAACAACTTTTTTAAACTCAGACCATGAATTTTTAAAATAGGAAAGCAGCCCTTCTCGCTTAGGCGGCGTAGAATGATTGCCGGATGTTACAAGCTGACCCGACTTTTCTGCTTTATGTTCAGATGTATGTTCAGTCATCTTTACTCACTCACCACAGCATCAAAGTCGCACTATCTCACTCATGCAATGGTTTAAATTAATTACTAAAAAAGAAATGCAAAAAAATTAACCGGCACAGGGCCGGTTAATTTTTTATTTGGCAGGCCAAGAGGGTCTCGAACCCCCAACCCTCGGTTTTGGAGACCGATACTCTACCAATTGAGCTATTGGCCTCTAAACTTAAGCGATGATAGAAGAAACCACACCTGCACCTACGGTACGGCCACCTTCGCGA
>CAUOMQ010000076.1:0-12177 GCA_963456805.1 uncultured Neisseria sp.
TACGCCCGATTTGACGATGCGCTACTGTCCTATTTTGATTTTAATTGACTATATAGTGGATTAACTTTAAACCAGTACGGCGTTGCCTCGCCTTGCCGTACTATCTGTACTGTCTACGGCTTCGTCGCCTTGTCCTGATTTAAATTTAATCCACTATATTTGGTTGTTGCACAAGAAAGGTTAGATGCTAAAAACACCAGCGAAAAAGACTGCACTTTATAAAAAGTGCGGTCTTTTTTGTAATGTTTTGATAGTGTGGTTTCAAACCCCGTTATTGGATGAGTCCTTCATTCCATAATGCGATAACCACATCAAGTTGGCTATTATGTTTCTTTTCTTCTCCAATGATTTTTTGAATTTCTGCCCAAAGTTCAGCTTTTTTATTTGCCCAAGACATATCTTTTTTTAATAAATGGATGGCAAGAATTGCATATTCTGCATTTTTAGATTCTTTCTCTTGTGGTGTTTGAATAGAAATTCCTTTTATTTTTCCCGCGTAGCACAGCCCGAAAAAGGCATTTTTAGGACATCCTTTCACTCTAGCTGAATAACTGTTAGTAAACTCTTGAACTGCTTCCGTCCATGCTTTTTTAATATCGTGTGTATAAGCGAATAGCTCTACGGCTTTTACAGCTGTTTTTCCATATAAATTCATATGTTCAACTCACGCAAAGCGCGGATTTTAGCATTGGCAGAACAGCAAAAACAACAAATCGCCCGAGAAAATCAAAAGCAGAAACGTCGTAAACGGCTCGAGCAACAGTGAGACCGCGCTTTATGAAGAGGCATACCAGAATGCGCAAGAAGTGAATATGTTCGTGAAATGTTGGACTCAATAATCTAATTTATATGTGTTATAGAAAAAAGGTCGTCTGAAACTTCAGACGACCTTTTTGACGTTTGGCGAAACACTGAGTCTTCAGTCCTTGCGGCGGCTGCCTAAGTCGGCGGCGGCGGTAAAGAGTACGTCGGTGGAGGAGTTGAGGGCGGTTTCGGCGGAGTCTTGGATAACGCCGATAATCATGCCGACGCCGACGACGCGCATGGCGAAGTCGTTGTCGATGCCCAAGAGGCTGCAGGCGACGGGGATCAGCAGCAGCGAGCCGCCGGCAACGCCGGATGCGCCGCATGCGCCGACGGTGGCGACGAGGCTCAGGAGCAGGGCGGTGGGGTAATCGACGACGATGCCTTTGGTGTAGGCGGCCGCCATGGCTAAGACGGTGATGGTAATCGCCGCGCCTGCCATATTGATGGTTGCGCCCAGCGGGATGGAGACGGAGTAGGTGTCTTCATGCAAGCCGAGTTTTTTCGCCAATGCCATGTTGACGGGGATGTTGGCGGCGGAGGAGCGGGTGAAGAAGGCGTAGAGTCCGCTTTCGCGCAGGCAGGTGAAGACCAGTCCGTAGGGGTTTTTGCGGGTTTGCGACCAGACGATGAGCGGGTTCACGACGAGGGCGATAAACGCCATGCTGCCGAGCAGGACGGCCAGCAGGCGTCCGTAGCTGAGGAAGGCGGAAAAGCCGGTTTCGGCAACGGTTTGGGAGACCAGTCCGAAAATACCCAAGGGGGCGAAACGGATAACCCATTGCACGACGGTGGTCACGGCGTCGGAGAGGTCGGCGACGACTTGGCGGGTGGTGTCGGAGCCGTGGTGGCGCAATGCGGAGCCTAAAACCAACGCCCATGCGAGAATGCCGATGTAGTTGGCTTGCGCGATGGCGTTAATCGGGTTGGACACGAGCTTCATCAAAAGCTCTTTGAGGACTTGGATGATGCCGGAGGGCGGGGCGAGGGTGGAGGTAGCTACGTCTTTAAACACCAGCGCGGTCGGGAATGCCATACTGGCGGCAACGGCGACGGCGGCTGCGGCAAATGTGCCGACGAGATACAGAATAATGATGGGTTTGATTTTGGCTTCGCCGCCTTTGCGGTATTGCACCAGCGCGGCGGTTACTAAGACGAACACCAATACGGGGGCGACGGCTTTCAATGCGCCGACGAACAATTCGCCGAGCAGCCCTGCGCCCAAACCTGCTTTCGGGGAGATGGAGCCGACCAAGACGCCCAACATCAAACCGATGATGATTTGCGGGACAAGTCCGATACGGTTGACTGCGTTCAGCAGTGGATTACCACTTGCCATGATACGTCCTCTTACTTTATGTGTTAAGAAACGTTGCATTTTAAAAGAAAATATCAATTATTGCGCAGGTTTACATATCAAATCGATTGTTGTGGCGGAAAATGCTCTGTTTTTGGACTTGTCGGACAGTTTGTGCCTGATTTTTTGTATTGAATGGGTAAATGTGTTTTTTGGTATCCGCCTTTTCAGACGACCCCTCCGTCTCGGGCGGGTTTTAAACCCGATTGAAAATAATGGTAGAATTTAGAACCCTTCTGCCGTTGAAACATTTTTTGCCATGACCAGACTGACTTCGCCCATCCTGATTGCCTCACTCGCCCTTGCCTACGGACACGCAGCCGCAGCAGACCTGCCGCGTGCCGAAGACTACGAACCGATTCCCGGCTTCAAGCAGGGCGGGCAATCCGAGCAGGCTGCCAAAGCAGGCAAACTGACGCCCAAGTTTCCCGTCAAAATCGAAACCAAAAACAGCGAAGTCAAATCCATGCTCGAAGAATACCTGCCGCTGATTACCCAGCAGCAGGACGAAGAATTGGATAAAGAGCAGGTCGGCTTCCTTGCCGAAGAAGCACCCGACAACGTCAAAACCATGCTCAAAACCAAAGGCTATTTCAACGGCAGCGTCAACGTCCAAGACAACGGTTCGAGCTACACCGTCGCCGTCAATCTCGGCCCGCGCACCAAAATCGACAACGTCAGCGTCGCCATCCTCGGCGACATCCTGTCAGACAACAACCTTGCCGAGTATTACCAAAAAGCCATGGCAAACTGGCAGCAGCCCGTCGGCGAAAATTTCGATCAAGAAGGCTGGAGCAGCAGTAAAACCTCCGTCCTCAGCGCAGTAACCCGCAAAAAATACCCGCTTGCCAAACTCAGCAACAGCCAAGCCACCGTCAATCCCAACAACAACACCGCCGATCTGAACGTTACCGTCGAAAGCAACCGCCCCATTTATTTCGGCGACTTTGAAATCACCGGTACCCGCCGCTATCCCGAAAACGTCGTAGCCGGCCTGGCACGTTTCAAACCCGGCGCACCCTACGACCTCGACCTCTTGCTCGACTTCCAACAAGCGCTCGAACAAAACGGACATTACTCCGGCGCATCCGTTCAAGCCGACTTCGACCGCCTCCAAGGCGACCGCGTGCCCGTCAAAGTCAACGTTACCGAAGTCAAACGCCACAAACTCGAAACCGGTATCCGCTACGATTCCGAATACGGCCTCGGCGGACGCATCGGTTACGACTACTACAACCTCTTCAACAAAGGCTACATCGGCTCCGTCGTTTGGGACATGGACAAATACGAAACCACCCTCGCCGCCGGTATCAGTCAGCCGCGCAACAGCGAAGGCAAATATTGGACGACCAACACGTCCTACAACCGCTCGACCACCCAAAACCTTGAAAAACGCGCCCTGACCAGCGGTATTTGGCGCGTGCGCGACCGCAACGGCATCGAATCGCGCCTCGGTATCGAATTCATCACCGAAGACCGCAAAGTGCCCGATACCAATTACGACCTCGGCCGCAGCCACGCCACCATGCTGACCGCCTCGTGGAAACGCCAAAACATCGAAACCGAGCTGCGTCCCGAAAACGGCTACTACCTCGACGGCAAAATCGGCGCAACGCTGGGCAACTTCCTGTCCTCCACCACCATGGCGCGCGCCACCGCCCGCGCAGGCTATTTCTACACGCCCGAAAACAAAAAACTCGGCACCTTCATCGTCCGCGGGCAGGCAGGTTACGTTTACGCCCGCGAAGGCGAAGACGTACCTTCCAGCCTCATGTTCCGCACCGGCGGCGCCTCTTCCGTACGCGGTTACGAGCTCGACAGCATCGGTCTGGCAGGTCCGAACAATTCCGTCCTCCCCGATAGGGCATTACTGGTCGGCAGCCTCGAATACCAATTCCCGATTACCAAAAGCGTATCCGGCGCCGTCTTCCACGATGTCGGCGACGCCGCAGGCAACTTCAAACGCATGAGCATGAAACACGGTACCGGCCTCGGCGTGCGCTGGTTCAGCCCCGTCGCCCCGTTCTCCTTCGACGTCGCCTACGGACACCAAGACAAAAAACTCCGTTGGCACATCAGCTTGGGTACAAGGTTTTAAGGTCGTCTGAAAATAAAAAACAGGGGTGCGTGATGGCATCCCTGCTTTTTTATGTGGTATGTGAAAACCGCATACGTCGGATTTTCAAAAGCCAACGGATTCGCAGCCGACAAAAACTCAGGCTAAATGTTTTGCCAAAAAATTCAGGGCAAACTCGACGGCCTGTGTTCTGACGGCTTCGCGGTCGCCGCTGAAGACTTGCATCTGTTCCAATGATTCGGTCGGCGTGGACAAACCGAACCAAACCGTGCCGACAGGTTTCGCCGCGCTGCCGCCGCCCGGGCCTGCGATGCCGGAAATACTGAGGGCGTAGTCTGCTTGGGCGACGGCTTTGGCACCGCGCGCCATTTCGTAAACAGTCTCGCGGCTGACCGCGCCGTGTTGCAGCAGCGTGTCGGGCATGACGCCGAGGCGCTCTTCTTTGGCTTGGTTGCTGTAAGTGACGAAACTTTGATGAAACCATTGCGAGCTGCCCGCAATGCTGGTGAACGCGCCCGCCAGCAGGCCGCCGGTGCAGGATTCGGCGCAGGTGACGGTTTGGCGGTGTCGGGTGAGGTGTTCGGCGATGGTTTGCAGGGCGGTCATGGGATGTCCTTTCGCTGGGCGGGTTTCCCCGAAATATGGGGTTGGGTGGAGACCCTATTATATAGTGGATTAACTTTAAACCAGTACGGTGTTGCCTCGCCTTGTCCTGATTTAAATTTAATCCACTATAGAAGGATTGCAGAGAGTGGGCGAAAGGTCGTCTGAAAACCAGAATCCCAATTTTTCAGACGACCTTTTGTGCTTTGCCCTATCCGTTAAACCGCCAACCGCCCGTAGCGTGGGTTTTACCCACGGATGAACAGGGAGGATTGGATAGGGATGTTCGGGCGGAAGATCGCAGGCAAAGCCCACGCTGCGGATTGGTTTATCCTAAGCCTTGCCCATTTGAACAAAAGGTCGTCTGAAACCGAAGTTGGTTTTCAGACGACCTTTTTTGTTTGACGGGCAATTATGCGCCGAACACTTTCAAACGGTTTTCCACAGGCTCGAAGGCTTTTTCACCGGCAGGCGCTTCGATGCCGCCGATAACCATTTGCGCGCGCAGAAGCCAGCTTTCGGGCAGGTTCCATTCTTTGGCGATGGCGGCGTCGGGCAGCGGGTTGTAGTGTTGCAGGTTCGCGCCCACGCCGGCGGCGGCAAGCGTTGTCCAAACGGCGTATTGCGTCATCGCGTTCGCATGGTCCGCCCAAACGGGGAAGTTGGCGGCATAAGAAGGGAACTGCTCTTGCAGGCCTTTGACGACGTTTTGGTCTTCAAAGAACAAAATGGTCGCCGCACCTGCTTTGAACAGGTTTAATTTTTGCGCGGTCGGCTCGAATTGTTCGGCAGGCACGATGGCGCGCAATGCGTCTTCAACGAATTGCCACACTTTGCCGTGTTCTTCGCCGAAAAGGACGACGACGCGGGTGGATTGCGAGTTGAAGGAAGAAGGCGTGTGCAAAACGGCGTGTTTGACGATTTCGCTGATTTCTTCGTTGCTGATGGGCAGGTTTTTGTTCAGCGCGTAAATGGAACGGCGGGTTTCTGCCGCTTGCTGCAAGGTTTGATAAGTCATTTTGTTTTTCCTTTGATTTAAGTTTAATCGGTTGGCGGGTTTGGAAATGGATTCGCAAAACCCGCTTTGCTTGTTTTCAGACGACCTTTGGGCCTATCAGGATTTGTTTTTGCCGAACAGGTTGTCCAATGCCAATGAGCCGCCGCCGGCTGCTGCGAGATAGAGGAATACGAAGCAGAACAAGACTGCCGATTCGCCGCCGTTGGCAAGCGGGAACAGCGCCGAACCTTGGGAGGCGTGTGCCATAAAGTAGGCAGCCGCCATCTGACCGGACAGGATGAAAGCGGCGGGACGGGTGAACAGTCCGAGAATCAACAGGATGCCGCCGACGATTTCCAAAATGCCCGCCACCAACATCAAGCCTTCGGGCGAGCCGCTGCCCATGGCGGTCGGGAAGCCGAAGAATTTCGACGTACCGTGCAGGAGGAAGAGGTAGGCGGTTACGATACGCAATACGGACAATAAAATAGGTTGGATACGGGCGCAGGTTGCAGACATGGGGTTCTCCTTATCAAAATGCGGGGTTTAAATGAAAACTAATCTTATCTGTGCAGTATAGATAATTACTGCCGGTAGATATATACTTCTTTTATTGATACAACGTTTCCCTAAAAGAAAACATGGATACCCTGTTCAGCCTCAAAGTTTTCCGCCAAGTCGTCCAAAGCGGCAGCTTCACCCGCGCCGCCGAGCAGCTTGATATTTCCACCGCGATGGCGAGCAAACACGTCAGCCATCTGGAAAATACGATTAAAGCCAAGCTGCTGCACCGCAACAGCCGCAACCTCCACCTGACCGAAGCGGGCGAAGAATACTACCGCCAATGCAGCTACGCGCTCGATACGCTCGACACCGCCGCGCAAAAGGCGGCAGGCGGGGCGGACACGCCGCAGGGCATGTTGCGCGTGACCATGCCGCTTTGGTTTGCGGGCAATTTAATCGGCACTTGGCTGGCGGAATACCGCGAACGCTATCCCGAAGTCACGCTCGATTTAGTGCTCGACAACCGCCACGTCGATTTGATTGCCGAAGGCTTCGACCTTGCCTTGCGCGTGGCAAAAACCCTGTCGCCGTCGCTTATCGTCAAGCCGCTGGCGCAAATCCAATTCGTCCTGCTTGCCTCGCCCGAATATCTGGCGAAACACGGCAAACCGCAAACGCCCGAAGAGGTCATGCGCCATCCCGCCATCCTGCCGACCTACACCGACCAGCGCAATTTGGAAATCACCCATCGGGAAACGGGCGAAAAAAGTATTCTGACGCTCAATCCGGTGATTCAAAGCGACAATACGCTGATGATACGCGAATTGGTCAGGGCGGGCGCGGGCATCGCCTATCAGCCGCTGTGGTCCGCCAGACAGGATTTGAAGGAAGGCAGGTTGGTCAGCCTGCTGCCGGAATATCGGGTGCGGACCGAGCAATTAAACGCGGTTTATGTGGACAGGGCGTTTTTGAGCGCGAAGGTGCGCAGCTTTATCGATTTTCTGAACGAGAAGATTTCGGCGGAAGGGGAATAAGGATTGAGGATGAAGGTTGGCAAAAGGTCGTCTGAAAACGGGAAACGGTTTCAGACGACCTTTTGTTTGTGTGGCGGTTTATTTGACCTGCTGCATGTATTTTTTCAGACGACCCTTGCTCTGCATGGCACGGTTTTCCAGTTCGTCCACGACGGCTTGCGCTTTGGCTTTGTTCACCGGTTTACCGACCTGGATCACGCCGCTCATGTTCATCATGCGGTGCGGCGGGCAGGTATAGACGTACACGCCTTCTTTGTCGAGTTTGAGGGTGAAGTCTTTGCCGTCTTCGGACAGGAAGTCGGCAACGCCGTCGGGCAGGGCTTTGCTTTGCACCCAGTGGCCTTTGTTGGCGGCTTTGAAGGTTACGGTGTCGCCGACTTTGGCGTTGACGTAGCCGGGTTCGAACACCATGCTGCCGTCTTTGCCGTTGTCGAGCATTTTGACTTCGTGGTTGGCGGCATATGCGCCGAGGGAAGCGGTCAGCATGAGGAGGAAGAGGGATTTTTTCATGGGGGAGTCCTTTCTAAGGATAAAAAATATGGGTCGGGCTGATGAGTCGGAGAGGCAAGCCTTGGGCTTACCGCCCTTTCCCTAACCCTCTGCCGCGGGAGAGGGGATAAGTTGCAGGGAGTTCGCAGGCCGGATGCTCAAATCCGACATTTCAGGAGCGGTTAAGTTACGCACTCTGCCGCATCGGGCGAATAACTGGCAGGCCTTTGCTGTCGTACAAAAGTTCGATGTCCACTTTATACAGCCTGCCTATCATGTCCGCCTGCAACACGTCCTGCGGCGCGCCCTGCGCCTGTACTTTGCCTTCGCCGAGCAGAATCACGCCGTCTGAAAACTGCGCGGCGAGGCTCAAATCGTGCAACACCATCAGCGTAACCAGATTGTGTTCGTGCGTGTATTGCACCACGCGTTCTAAAAGATTGAGTTGATGATGCATATCCAGCGCGCTGACCGGTTCGTCCAGCATCAGGATTTCGGGGCGGCGCAGCATGACTTGGGCAAACATGACGAGCTGCCGCTGTCCGCCGGAAAGCCGCATGACGTCGCGGTGCGCCAGATGGCCGATGCCCAGTTCCGCCATGATACTTGCGGCTTCGTGCAGCAGTTCGTCGCCGACGTGCATGTGCAGCGCGTCCATGCGGCCGAGCAACACGACTTCCAGCGCGGTCAGCGAGGCTTCGGCGGCGGTGTCCTGCGGCATATAGCCTATGCGTTTGCGCCAGCTTTGCAGGTGGATTTTGCTCAACGCTTCGTCGCCGTAGCGGATGGTGCCTTTGTGCGCCACTTCGCCGAAAATCGTTTTCATCAGCGAGGATTTGCCCGTACCGTTCGGGCCGAGCACGGAATAGACTTTGCCTTGCTCCAGCGTCAAATCGATACTGTCGGCGACCACATAATCGCCGCGCCGGATATGGACATTTTCAAGTTTCAACATTTCAGACGACCTACCGTTTCGTTAACACAATCCAGAAGAAGAACGGCACGCCGACAAACGACGTCACGATGCCCACCGGAAACAGCGCGCCTGGGATAATCACCTTGGACAACACGCTGGCGACCGACAAAAACGCCGCCCCCGCCAGCATCGCGCCGGGCAGGAAGAAACGTTGGTCTTCGCCCAAAAGAATCCGCGCCACATGCGGCGCGACCAAGCCGATAAAGCCGATCACGCCGACGAAACTGATGGCCGTCGCTGTCATCACCGCCACCAACACCAGCGTTTTCAGGCGCAAAAGTTGCAGATTGATGCCCAGTCCGACGGCTCGTTCTTCGCCCAGGCGCAGCGCGGTCAGCTTCCAGACATCGCGCGAAAGCAGCAGCACGCACACCGCCGTAACCGCCGCCGTAACCGCCACCGTCTCCCAAGTCGCCTTGGTCAGGCTGCCGAACAGCCAAAACAGAATCTGCTGCGAAATCTCAGGCGCGGCGATAAACTGAATCAGCGACAGAATCGACTGAAACAGAAACAAAAGCGCAATCCCCACCAATACCAGCATCGCCGAATTGAAGCGGCGCGCCGAGGCAAACAGAAACAAGATGCCCGAAGCCAGCATGGTCATCACAAACGCACCAATGGGGACGGCGACCGTTTCAGGCAGCCCGAAACCGCCGAACGCAATCACCACCGACGCGCCCAAACCCGCCGCCGCCGCCAAACCCAGCGTATAAGGGCTGGCCATCGGATTGTTCAACAGCGTCTGAATCTCCGCCCCGCCGACACCCAAAGCCGCACCGACCACCAAGGCCATCACCGCAATCGGCAGGCGCAAATCCATCACAATCAGGCGGTTCATTTCATCGACTTCGGGTTTGTCCAGCAAAACATTGACCACTTCGCCGATAGGCAGCGTGTCCGTCATCGCCGGGCCGGTGGCGATGTCGAATAAGAAGCTGACCGCCGCGATGATTAAAAACATCAAAACAATCAACCAACGCTTGCCTTCTAGCCTGCGCTGGTTCCTCACAATCTCGGCGACAACCGAATCATTCATTTTTTAAGCCTTTGAAATTAGGGAACAAGATCGGATATTCATGTCCGACAATCTCTTTTATCTGTATCCGTTTTGAAGGGTGTTTTTTGAAAATCGGGATAACGGCGTTCCAAACGGCTTTGCCCTCTCCCTAGCCCTCTCCCACGGGGAGAGGGAATCGGATGACTGAAATTCAACTATTGTTGTGATTCCCTGCAATTTGTTCTCTTTCCCACGGAGAGAAGGTAAAGTCCGACCATTGTTTTGATTCCCTGCCATTTATTCCCTCTCCCCGCGGGAGAGGGTTAGGGAGAGGGCCAAAACAGTCAAACCCACCTGAAGCTTCCCATTCAACAAGACGGAAAGTCGTAGCGTGGGCTTCGCCCACGAAAACATGGAAAACCTCATACCATTCGCCATCATTTCCGCAAACGTCATCCGCGGGCAAAGCCCACGCTACGGTTCTATACAAAACCCATGCTGCTTTCAGACGACCTTTCGCATAAATAGGTCGTCTGAAACCCACAATTCAGCCTTACAGCCTTTTCGGATACAGGTAAAACGTACCACTCGGCACAACAGGAATTCGTAGCGTGGGCTTCGCCCGCGTAAAACAGAGAACTCCATACCATTCGCCATCATTTCTGCAAATGCTAATCCCCATAAAAGAGGGAGCAAATTATAGGGAATCACAACAATGGTCGGACTTTAGTTATCTGATCCCCTCTCCCCGTGGGAGAGGGTTAGGGAGAGGGCCAAAACAGTCAAACCCACCTGACACTCCCCGTTCGATACGACGGAAAGTCGTAGCGTGGGCTTTGTCCGCGAAAACATGGAAACCCTCATACCGTTCGCCATCATTTCCGCAAACGTTATCCGTGGGCAAAGCCCACGCTACGGTTCTGTACAAAATCCACGCTGCTTTCAGACGACCTTTCGCATAAAAAGGTCGTCTGAAACCCAGAAGCCCGTTTTACTGACCTTTCGGATACAGGTAGAACGTACCGTTCGGCACGACCGGCAGGTTTTGGCGGTAGAAGTCGGTATAAGTTTTCTCAGGATTGAAGTCTTTGAACAACTGCGGATAAATCGCTTTGGCCATAAATTGAATCGATGCGCCGTCGGACAGCGTGCGCGAGTTGGCGTGGTAGGCGGCGTAGAGGCGGTTGTTTTTAATCGCAGGCAGGTTCGCCCAGCCGGCGCGTTTGGCAAAACCGGCCAAGCGTTTTTCCGCTTCGGCTTTCGGAATGCCCCAACCCATCACCATGGCGGTCGGGCTTTTCTTCAATTCGGTTTCGCGGCCGGTAATCACGATGACGTCGGGTTTGGCGGCGAGGACTTTTTCAGGATTGATCGGGCCGTAGAACTCGACCGAAGAAGCGGCGATATTGTTGCCGCCGACCAGCGTCGCCATCGAACCCCACATGCTCTTGCCGAAGGTTACGCTGTGTTCCGCAGGGCCTTTGTTGCCGAACTCGACATACACTTTAGGCTTGGGCAGATTGGCTTTTTTCACACGCGCTTGGATGGTATCGGCGATGCGTTTGTAGTCCGCCGCCAATTTGTCCGCCTTTTGTTGCTGGCCGGTCAGCGTGCCGATGAGTTTGGTCGATTGAACGTGTTTGGCGACCGTTTGCGCGTTGTAATCCAACACTACAATCGGAATGCCCGCTTTGTTGATGCGGTCGAGGTCGGAACCCAAAGCCTTATACTGCCAATCCGCCAGAATCAGCAAATCGGGTTTCAATGCCAATACTTTTTCAACGGAGAACGTGCCGACTTCCACCTCGCCCACGTCGGCAAGCTGGTTCAACTTGGGCACGGCTTTGCTGAATGCCGCCCAGCTCGGCGGCGCCCAGTCGGCCCAAACCGCTTTGGAGAAGCCGACCACATTATTCAGCGCGTCCTTGCCGCCGATGGCCATGTAATCTTGATAATAAAAGCCCAAAACCACGCGTTTGGCGGGCAGGTCGACGGTTACTTTGCGGCCGTTGACATCGGTAATCTGAACCGGTTTGGCATGGACGGCGGCAGTGCCGAATGCCAATGCGGCGGCGAGGGCAAGGGAGGAGAAGCGCGAAAGTTTCATTAGAGTAAAATCCTTTTAATAATAATGTTATATGTGATTTATATATAAATAAGAATCTTTCTTATTTTTAATGCGAGCCTAATGGATTTAAAATAAACGGAAAAGTTCCGTTATTCAGGGAAGTTTTTATTACAAACGTGATGGTGTTTATTGTTCAGACGACGCCTGCCGTTTGCCCGATATAGTGGATTAACTTTAAATCAGGACAAGGCGACGAAGCCGCAGACAGTAC
>CAUOMQ010000077.1:0-12176 GCA_963456805.1 uncultured Neisseria sp.
GGAGAGAACCGGGTGAAGGTGAGATGGTAGGATTGGCGGGCAGTCATGGCGTTGATTTTAAAGATGACAATGAGGTTCGTATGGTAACTTGAATGTCATCAACGGTAAAGTAAATGGGATAAACGGTAGAAAGGTCGTCTGAATGGAGGTTTTTCAGACGACCTACTTTAGGGATAAAAATCTAATCTCAAACTGTTTATACATATATCCCATACTCGCTGCAGACATAGATAAAGACACACTAATCATTTTCTACATAAATATAGCAACCCAACCATTTTTTTAATGAGATGAAATATAGATCATTCAATTCATGTGAAAAGGGCGTGCCATATTTACCGACTATGGCACTATATTCTTCCAACAAGGAAAAGGTATCATCGGATATTGAAAGAGTAAACTGACCGTCAGCTATATCAAACTCATCTTCATCATTTGAATTCATAAAAACTCTAAAGGAAAGGTTGTATTCTTTCTTGCACTTTGTTAAAAAAACCTGCTCTTCCCAATAATTCCCTTCTCTTTGTAATGAAGAAATTATTTCTTTTAAATCATTTCTTTTTACATGCCAATACATACTATCGTGTCGGATCTCTAAATTCATATTTTCTTTCGACAGCAAATATTCGGGCTGGCAACATAAGTTATTCCGATTACTCAATAACCCATAGGAAATAGCCGGTAGAGTACCCTATTTATATAAACGGTTTTGCGAAAATCATTATTCAGCTTTGCTCATCGTTTCCCTCCATCTTAATTCAAAAATCCGGGTTTCCCTTACGGTATGCTTCATTATCTTTTTTCAAAGTTTCATGAAGTTGATGCATGGGATTTTCCGGCCTCTGCCTACCGTAACTTGAAATTAATACACGCACTGAATAATCCGGCAAAATGTGAAACTGCAATAATCCGTTGTCTTCATCGGTAAATTTATCTACCTTTGCATTAACGTTACGCTCTTCAAATTCATTTGTATCCGTGCTTATCGTCAAGGTCAATGGCAGCGTCATTCCCTCATGCCAGCGGGGGATGGAAACGCAACATTGTCCTCCCCCTTCCTCTAAATAAGGCCCTATATCGCTTAAAGTCCATGTCTCTCCAACCTTGTGATAAGTTATCATTACACCTTGGTCAGAATAATTGCTTAGCATAAATGCAAACGAGCGTTCCTTATCGGTATCCACAAAAAAATCATCCTTTTGATTGAAGATTTCTTTTACCGAAGAGGCATAGATCGATAAAACCGGAAGAGCGGCGACTAAAACTACCAAGCCTAAAAACCTAAATAATTTTTTCATTTTTTTCCTTTTTGCCCGCCGCAATGTTCAGGGCGGCGCATTTTTAAATGACAACGTAGTTCGTATAGTAGCTTGAACGATGCAATGGGTAAAGCGAATGGGATAACCGGCTGATGGGTCGTCTGAATGGTTGCAGACCCGTTGGATTTGCTTTTTTCAGACGAGTTTTTGATGTGTGTTTTCTCTGATGCTATTGATTTAAAAGAAAGGCCGTCTGAAACCTTAGAGTTCAGACGACCTTTCTGCATTAAACCTTTGATGTTTAGAAAATCAGCTATTTTCTAAAGTCCGGCAGTTTTCTGCTGTGTTTATTTGGGGTTCTTCTCGATAAGGGCGACGAGTTGGTCGATATAGCCTTGGACGAAGCTGCGCGCGGATTCGATGAGTTTGCCGTTGTCGTCAAACAAGGTGGGGGAGTTGCCGAGGAAGACTTCGGGCTGTCCGGTCAGCGGCATATTGAAGTAGGACAAGGCAAGGCGCAGGTTTTTTTGCGAACTGTAACCGCCCATTTTACCGACGGAATGGCTGATGATGCCTGCGGGCGTGTTTTTCCAGGCGACGTCGGCGTTGGGTTTGGAGCCGATGTCTATCGCGTTTTTCAGGCAGGCGGGGACGGTGCGGTTGTTTTCGGGGGTAACGAACAATACGCCGTCGGAAGCTTTGATGGTTTCGCGGAAGGCGGTGTAGCTTTCGGGCGTGGGGAAGTCGGTTTCGGCGGGGTCGTCGTAGTCGAAATTGTAGAGCGGCAAATGACCGATTTCGACGATTTGGGCATCATAGCCTTCGGGGAACATGGGGATGACGTTTTGCGCCACTTTGCGGGCGAACGAGCCTTTACGCAGGCTGCCTACTAAAATGCTGACTTTTTTTGCCATAAATTTTCTCCTGATGATGTAAAAATAATAACGATTCTTGAATTCATTTTAAAGCCGCCGGTTGATTGTCGTCAATCCTGTTGGGAACAAATTGACTATTCTGCGCAAGGCAGACCTGAGTTGGGAAATCGGTTTGGTAGCGGCTTGCCTGCCCTGCCCCAGTTTCGAGACGGTCATTTTTTAAAGTGCTGAAACATCATTGAGGTCGTCTGAAAACCCTATCGGGCATGAATCAAGACGACAATGCTATAATCCATCCTAAAATTTTTATCTTGAAGAACACGCCATGCAAGCCGATTTCAGACGACCTGTCCTTGCCATCGACACCAGCACTTCCTACCTGTCCCTCGCATTGCAAACCGATGGACAGATTGTTTCGTTTCATGAAGATGTCAGCACCAAGCAATCCGATTTGATCCTGCCGCAGATTCGTGTTTTGTTTGAACAAGCCGGTATTGCGGCGGCGGATTTGGGCGTCATCGTCTATGCGCAAGGTCCCGGCGCGTTTACCGGTTTGCGTATCGGAACAGGTGTGGCGCAAGGTTTGGCGACGCCGTTTGATACGCCCCTTATCGGCATCCCCTGTCTGGATGCGGCGGCGTATCTGCTGCCCGGACAAAGCTGCGTACTGGCGGCGACCGACGCACGTATGGGCGAGGTGTTTTACGCATGGTTCGACACGGGCGCGCACCGGCGGCTCGGCGATTATCAGGTCGGCAAAGCGGCTGAAATTGTCGAACCCGAAGGCCGTGCGTTTACCGGCGGCATAGGCAATGCGTTTGCGCTGACCGATGCGCCGCCCTTTGCCGGCACGCCGAAAATGCCTGCCGCTTCCGACTATCTCAAGCTGGCACTCAGCGGGCGTTATCCCGCGTCCGATGCCGCGCACGCCGAATTGCTTTATGTCCGCAACAAAGTCGCCCTGACCGCCAAAGAGCAGGCAGAACGGAAAGCGCAGGCATGAATATCCGCCCCGCTTTTTCAGACGACTGCCCTGCCCTTGCCGCGATTGATGCGGTCGGCAACCCGTCGCCTTGGTCTGTGAAACAATTTGCCTCCGCATTGGCGCAGAGTACGGATAAACTGTGGGTCTGCGAGACCGACGGCATCATCAGCGGCTTTATCGTGTGGCAGGATATATTGAATGAATCCGAGCTGCATTTGATTGCCACCGCTCCCGAATACCGCCGCCAAGGCATTGCCGCCGCACTTTTGGAACATTGGTTCCGCCACGCCCAAACCGCCGGTATCACGCGCCTGCTGTTGGAAGTCCGCGCCGGCAATGCTGCCGCCCAATCGCTGTATCTCAAATACGGCTTTACCGAGGTCGGCATCCGCAAACATTACTATCCCCTGCCCGAAGGCGGGCATGAAGACGCCGTATTAATGGAAAAACCATGTTAAGCAGCCGCTATCTCCACTTGCATCAGGCATTAGGCTTAGGCCCGATGTGGCTGAACCGTCACGCCAAAGTCATCCCGCCTGCGGGCGATGCGCCCGTTACGCAGCCACAAAAACCTGCTGCCGCCCAAGTTGCCGAAGCCGTCCGCACGATTTCCGCATCGGCACATCATGCCCGCATGGCGGCGATGGCGGCGGTTCAACATGAAAAAAACGCCTCCGCAACAACGCCCCCCATCCCGCCGTCTGACGCGCCGGTTGACGCACCTTCCCCATCCGCGCGGACACATTCTGCACCCGAAAACACCGGCAAAGCTCCCGCCGCAACCGTTTCAGACGACCTCCCGCGCCTGCAAACCGAAGCGCGTCCGTCCGAAGTCATCATCATCAGCATCTGCCCCGCAACCGAAGACAGCCTGCACGGACAGCTCTTTCACGGCGCGGTCGGCGTCCTGCTCGACAATATGCTTGCCGCCATCCGCCTGACGCCCCAACAAGCCTACAAAACCAGTTGGGTCAAAGCAGCGCCCGTTTTCAGCCCGCACCCTACTGACGAACAAATCCAAGCCGAGCTGCCCCAGCTTGCCCGAGAGCTTGCCGATACGCAGGCGAAAGCCGTGTTATTGGTGGGGCAAATATTTGAAAAACCCGAACTTGCCCCATTGATAGACACGCTCTGCGGCAACACCCCCCGCTTCATCCTTCCCCACCCTGCCCGCCTGCTGCGCCAACCGCAGCTCAAAGCAAAAGCCTGGCAGGTTTTGAAACAAGTGCGGCAGATACTGAATTAAGGCACACCGACAGCATCCCAAGCAAACGCTGCACCACATCCAACCCCCTTCCCTATCCATCATGTACCTCACCCAAGAAAAACCCTACCGCCCGCTGCTGATTGCCCTGATTTTCCTGAGCCTGCCCCTGGCATTGCTGCTGCACGAAATCATCACAGTTGGGCTGTTCCGCCACTCCGGACTGCTGCTGACCTTCCAAGACGGGCAGTTGCGGCAAGTAGCGGGCTGGGATGACGCCATCGTTTGGTTTATATGCGGCGTATTCGGCTTTTTCAACCTGATTATCGCGGGCGGACTGACCAAACTCGCCTACAAAAAAATGATGCGCCGCCATTTCCACTACGCCCTGTTTTTAAGCGGCGCGGCGGCGTGTGCGGCGGCTTTGGTCGTGATTATCTTGGAATCATTACTGGGCAGCGCGGCATTGGGCGGCATGCGGCAAGGCGGGATATTTCTTTACGCATTGAGCGTCTGGATATTGGCAATGCTGACGCTGCCGCGCCAACTGACCCGCGCGCCGGAGCAGCCCATCATCTTCCACAAAATGAAAAGATAAGCCTGCAGCAGGGAGTCAGAGCAACGTCTTCCTTCATGTTCTCTGGCAAGAAACCATAAACAAGGGGTCGTCTGAAACTTTTCAGACGACCCTTTTACCTAAATTCATACGTCCTTAGCGTTTGAATTCAGGCAGGATTTTTTAACGTTTGCATCAATCCGTAAGCAGGCAGGCATCGAATTTTCTGCTATGATTTTTCTATCTTGCCCTAAGGTCGTCTGAAAGAAAGCGCACGATGAAACCTAAACTGATTATCTTCGACTGGGACGGAACGCTGGCAGACACGACGCGCCCGATTATCCGCACCTTCCAGCAAAGTTTTGCCGACTGCGGTATGCCCGTTCCCGATGACGATGCCGTCCGCGCCCTCATCGGTTACAGCCTGCCGGAAATCATTCGCCGCCTCGCCCCGCATGCCGGCGAACACATGCGCGAAGAATTGACGGAAACCTACGCCGCACACTATCTCAATCCCAACAACCAAAACATGACGCTCTTCCCCGAAGCCCTGCCCTGTCTGCACACCCTGCAAAACCAAGGCTACTGGCTTGCCGTCGCCACAGGCAAAGGCAGGATAGGACTCGACCGCTCTATCGCGCAAACCGGTACAGCCGATTTTTGGATGGCGACCACCTGCGCCAGCGAGCAAGCCTCCAAACCCGCACCCGACATGGTTTTCAAACTCTGCGACGAATTGGGACTGACGCCGCAGGAAACTTTGGTTGTCGGCGATACGACCCACGACTTGGAAATGGCCGCCAACGCCAAAGCCCCCGCCGTCGCCCTCACCACAGGCGCACACTCCGCCGCCATGTTGCACACCGCCCCGCATCTTGCCATATTCGACAGCCTCTCCGAGTTGCCTGATTTCTTAGAAACGTTTGATTGGACGGGTAAGGTTTAACGCAAAGCACAAACCCTTTAACGATGCAGACAGCCAAACCGTAGCATGGGCTTTGCCCACGAAAAACTCGGTTTATGATCCGATTTAGAAACCGATTGACTGATTTCTGATTCGGAAACCGATTGGCAGGTCTCGTGGGCAAAGCCCACGCTACACTTTTCTCGAAGCGTTACGGCGTGCTGCCGATCATCGGGCTAGGCGCGTACCTATTCAGAAAAGCCCTGTATCGAATGAGTTAATCGCTTCTCCATCCCCAATCCACCCCACGATAAAAAGGTCGGCTGAAAACCTACCCCTCAAGTTTTCAGACGACCTTTTTTAGCCCACGCTACACTTTGCTCGAAGCATTACGGCGTGCTGCCGACCATCGGGCTAGGCGTACCTATTCGGAGAAATCCTTTGTATCGAATGAGTCAATCACTTCTCCATCCCCAATCCACCCCGCAATAAAAAAGGTCGTCTGAAAACCTACCCCTCAAGTTTTCAGACGACCTTTTTTAGTTCACCAAGACCAACCGCTTATCCCTACCTCAACAACTCATCCGTTATCCGTTGCAAAAATTCGATGCGTTCGGGTTTGGCTTCGCCTGCTTCGGCGGCGGCTTTGACGGCGCAGCCGGGTTCGGCGCGGTGGGTGCAGTTGTGGAAGCGGCATTGTCCGACGAGGTGGTTTAGGTCGGGGAAGTATTGCAGCAGGTCGGCGGCTTCTAGGTGGTGCAGCCCGAATTCTTGCAAACCGGGGGAGTCGATTAATTGGGTTTCTTCGTTTAAATCGTAGAGCTGGGCGTGGGTGGTGGTGTGTTTGCCGGAATCGAGCGCGGTGGAGATGTCGCCGGTGCGGGCGGTTTGGTTGCCCAAGAGGGCGTTGGTCAGAGTGGATTTGCCCATGCCGCTTTGTCCGAGCAGGATGTTGGTATGCCCTTGTAGGACGGGACGCAGGATGTCGGCGTTTTCCAACGCGCGGGTTTCGATGACGGGATAACCGAGCGTTTTGTAGAATTTGAGTTTTTCGCGCCAGAGGGCGGTTTCGGGCAGGTCGGCTTTGTTCAGGATGATGACGGCTTGGATGCCCGCGGCTTCGGCGGCTAGGAGGGCGCGTTGCAGCAGGGCTTCGCTGGGCGAGGGAACGGCGGCGGTAACGATAAGGAGCTGGCTGACGTTGGCGGCGATGAGCTTGGTTTTCCACGCGTCTTGGCGGTAGAGCAGGCTTTCGCGCGGCAGGTAGTCTTCGATGACGGCTTGTTCGGCGTTGACAGTTTGGATATGTACGCGGTCGCCGCAGGCGAAGTCCACCCGCTTTTTGCGCGTGCTGGCTTCGTAGGTTTTGCCGTCGGGCATGCGCACGATGTAGCGGCGGCCGTAGCTGGTAATGATTTGGGCGGTATCGGTCATGAACGGTTGGGTCGGGTGGAGTGGATAAAGGGAATATTCTCAGCGGCGTGGCAGCCTTGCGGCGAAAAGGTATTGTACCGAAATAGGCAGGGGTCGTCTGAAACGATTCTATAGTGGCTTAACTTTAAACCAGTACGGCGTTGCCTCGCCTTGTCCTGATTTAAATTTAATCCACTACATATCGGGTTAACTGGAAACCGATACGGCGTTGCCGCTTGTCTTGATTTCAGCTCAACCCGCGAGGTTCGGAAGGTTTTCAGACGACCTCGCAGCCCGTCACAATCCAAGCGACCACGCGTTGACGCCTTCGGAAAAATCTTCCAAGCGGTTTTCGTAGTGCGCGAAGATTTCTTCGATGATTTCGTCTTCACCGTCAATCAGTCGGATTAAATCCATATCCGCTTCCGAAATCAGCCCGCGCCCGAGCAGCTCTTTGCGTATCCAGTCCAACAAGCCCGACCAAAAATCCTTGCCCACCAAGATAATCGGGCGGTCGGGCGTTTTGCCCGTCTGCACCAGCGTCAGGCTTTCAAACAGTTCGTCCAGCGTGCCGAAGCCGCCGGGCATGACGACATACGCGACCGCGTGTTTCACAAACATCACTTTGCGCGGGAAGAAATGTTGGAACTTGATGGACAAATCCTGATACGGATTGGCTTTTTGCTCGTGCGGCAACACAATATTCAGCCCCACCGCAGGGCTTGCGCCCGCAAACGCGCCCTTGTTCGCCGCTTCCATAATCCCCGGCCCGCCGCCCGAAATGACGGAAAAACCGGCATCCGAGAGCTTGCGCGCCAGCCGCAGCGTAAATTCGTAGTCGGGATGGTTTTCCGGCGTGCGCGCGCTGCCGTAAATGCTGACCGCAGGCTGAATCGCCCGCAACTCCTCGCCCGCCTCGACAAATTCCGAAATAATCTTCAAAACATGATACGACTCCCGCGCCTGAATCTCGCGGCGCGCCTCATCGGTCAGCATGGGTTTGGGCAGTTTTTTGAGCAGGCTCACAGTTTTTCCTTCATCTTGTTGAATCCCCACATTGTAACCGACAGAACCCGAGGTCGTCTAAAAACGCAAACATGAACGGCAGCAAGTGTTCCTTATTTGAACCGAATCATGCGTTCCAGCCCAAGATTGCCGTCTCAGCCGCGACCGCTTGCGTTACAATCCCCCATTTGTGCCCACATCCCGCCATGCTCGACATCCTCTACCGCGACAGCCGCACCATCGCCGTCAACAAACCCGCCGGAATGCTCGTCCACCGAAGCTGGCTCGACCGCCACGAAACACAGTTCGTCATGCAAACCCTGCGCGACCAAATCGGACAACACGTCTATCCCGCCCACCGCCTCGACCGCCCCACATCCGGCGTCCTCCTGTTTGCCCTCGACCCCGAAGCCGCCCGCCTGCTGACGCAGCAGTTCGAACAAAAAACCACACACAAAACCTACTGGGCAATCGTGCGCGGATATTTGCCCGACGACGGACTCATCGACTACCCCCTCAAATATCAGCCCGACAAAATCGCCGAATCCCAAACCGAAGCTACCCTCCAAGAAGCCCAAACCCGATACCGCTGCCTTGCGCGCACCGAATTGCCCTTCCAATCCGCCGCCCGCTACCCGACCTCGCGCTACTCCTGGGCAGAACTCATCCCGCACACAGGCCGTAAACACCAACTCCGCCGCCACATGAAACACATCTTCCACCCCATCGTCGGCGACACCAACTACGGCGACCTGCGCCAAAACCACGCCACCGCCGCCCACCTCGGCACCACCCGCCTCATGCTCCACGCCCGCAGCCTGTCGTTCCAAAGCATCGAAAACAGCGAAACCCTGACCGTCTGTGCCGATACCGACGAGAGCTGGCGGATTTGGCTGGATACGTTTGAAGCGTAAGTGAAAAGTCGCGTCAACAGGCTATCTGGTTATACTGCAAAACCGGACATGGTTTTCAGACGACCTTTATTCATCAAAACTCACTTGAGATAACCGAACCCCGTAGCGTGGGCTTTGCCCGCGGGATTTTCCGTCCGTCAGTTTGAGTCAGGTATTTGTGCTGACATCTGCTTCGCGGGTAGAACCCGCGCTACGGTTTGCTGTACCGATACCGACGAGAGCCGGCGGATTTGGCTGGATACGTTTGAGGCGTAAGCGCAAAGTCGTGCCAACAGGCAGGCTGGTGATGCTGCAAAGCCGAACGCGGTTTTCAGACGACCTTTATTCATCAAAACTCACTTGAGATAACCGAACCCCGTAGCGTGGGCTTTGCCCGCGGGATTTTCCGTCCGTCAGTTTGAGTCAGGTATTTGTGCTGACATCTGCATCGCGGGTAGAACCCACGCTACGGTTTGCTGTGCCGATACCGACGAGAACTAGTGGATTTGGCTGGATACGTTTGAGGCGTAAGCGCAAAGTCGTACCAACAGGCGGGTTGATAATGTTGCAAAACCGAACACGGGTTTTCAGACGACCTTTATTCATCAAAACACGCTTGAGATAACCGAACCCCGTAGCGTGGGCTTTGCCCGCGGGATTTTCCGTCCGTCAGTTTGAGTCAGGTATTTGTGCTGACATCTGCTTCGCGGGTAGAACCCGCGCTACGGTTTGCTGTACCGATACCGACGAGAGCCGGCGGATTTGGCTGGATACGTTTGAGGCGTAAGCGGAAGGTAGTGCCAACAAGGCGGGCTGGTGATTCTGCAAAGCCGGACACGGTTTTCAGATGACCCCATCCCTGCCACCCCATTCCGTTCAACCCTCATTTATGCCGAATAATCCTACTTTGCGGTAAAGGTCGTCTGAAAACGCTACACTCTTTCAGACGACGTTTGTCATACCAACATAAGGACATTCCATGAGCGACATCACAAAGCAACTCGCTGCCATCCGCTACACCGCCGACCGCACCAAACGCTACAACGAACATGGCTTTACCCTGTTGCAACTGGGCATACGCGGCGTAGTCTATTTCAATACCCGCGATGATGTCGCCGATGCCTTAACCGGTTTGATGGATTTCTATTACGAATGGTCGAAAGACAAGCTGACAATAGCTAGGCACGAAAGAGGCCATAGGGATATTAAAAAAGTCAAACTGACCGAAAAATCATATCTGAAAGAACGGGATACAATCTACCGGTGGTTGGACAATCGGAAGGAAAATCCGCCAGAGGTGATGTGGGGAATGCAAAGCGAGCATGCAGATACCAGCGCATCCTATTATTTCGACATTACCTCTATTGCCGCAGGTTTGGCAAATGAGCCGCATATGCCGTTAGGCACTCTGCTTTTTAATCTGCCACTGGAAATTTTGTCTTCCCCCAAAGATTTGGCAAAATTAGATGAATTTGTCGACAAGATTGCAGAGAAGCTGGATGTTTTCCACGGTTATATCGGACTGGCAGCAATTCCACCGCATAACTATTACGATGGTGCGCCATACGAATACGGGGTTTGCCGCGAGAATTTCGGTCTAATTCCGGTTACTACCGATTATTTGTCAACGTTTTATAGATACAACATACGCAGTATCAGTTGGTATACATTGGTTGGCAGGGAACTTTACGGACAGCTACCGGCAGGCAGGATAGAGCCTGTTTTGGCAAATCATCCCGATATTACTCTGCGCGACTTTGCCGGTATCAAGGTTTTTAAAATCGGCAGCTTGCCCGAAACAGGGGATATCCGCGAAGATTTACCCTTGGACTACATTGCGCTAAACCGAGCTTTAGAACCGATACGCGAAAAATATCCGCGCGAAAATATGGGCGGCATTACCCGCGAACAGATGTATTATTGGTCGAGAAGATGGGACGGCTGGGAAGTGGAAGAAAAGGACGGCAAGCGGATCTACACCCAAGCGCCGCAGGAAATCATCGGCGTCGAGGAAGAGCCAGTTCCAATTTCAGGTATGTGGAAAATCACCAGCTTTGACGGTGAGACCCGCCATTTCAATAAAGGCGAAATTTTCCCTGAAGGAGAAGGAGTACGGACACAAAAAGCACTTCTCGGACCCCAAATGGGCCTGACCATTTGGGAGCTGGTCAAAGGCGACCATAACGAGCCTTTGCGTAGAAAGGCAATGTGGTAAGCCCATCCCCGCCTTTCCGAACGTCAGCCGATACGTTAAAATATGCCTCGTCTGAAACCCCGTTTTTGAAGGAAAACCGCCATGACCCGTATGGTTCACTGCGTCAAACTCGGCAAAGAAGCCGAAGGTATGAAATTCCCACCGCTGCCCAACGAATTGGGCAAGCGCATTTTTGAAAATGTATCCCAAGAAGCTTGGAATGCGTGGACACGCCACCAAACCATGCTGATTAACGAAAACCGTTTGAGCCTCGCCGACCCGCGCGCACGCGAATATCTGGCACAACAAATGGAACAGTATTTCTTTGGCGACGGTGCAGATGCCGTTCAAGGTTATGTGCCGCAAGAGCCAAAATAACGTCATCATTTGCTCAAAAGGTCGTCTGAAAACGAAAATCGGATTTCAGACGACCTTTTTGTATCAATAAACTTGCTGCAAAGCCGTTTCATTTTATAGTGGATTAAAATAAAAATGAGACAAGGCGGCAACGCCCGCCGTGTACGGGTAGTACATAAGGGCGTTGGCAACGCCGTATCATTGCAATTTTAATCCACTATATTTCCGCTATTTCCGTATTTTCCCTATTCCTCTCCCCCGCAAAAGAGGATGAAAAATACCAAAATCGCAACCGTTTATCAGCTTATCAAATTTACCGCCAGCTTATTGCATCCTTTGGACAAGAGTTGACCGAATCGCAATAACCCATCAAAATTTGCCATTCTTCAAGACTGGTTTTCGCAAAAGCTCAAATGAATTTCGCCAATCATCTGTTTTCAGACGACCTCAACATGGTTTCTTTGACCTGCTGCACCATAGTGGATTAACTTTAAACCGGTACGGCGTTGCCTCGCCTTGCCGTACTATCTG
>CAUOMQ010000078.1:0-11783 GCA_963456805.1 uncultured Neisseria sp.
GCTTATAAACATTTTGATGATTTTAAAAATGCTATATGTAAAAAATTCAAAAAACAAAAGGCTATTCTTTGACAATCTTTAACCCATCCCCTAATATCCAACAGTTTGATTCCGCAAGGCGGATTTAAGAAAAACATTTTTGAGATTTTGAGAGGTAAAACGATTATGGAATGGGAATTTAACAGTTACTACACGTTGATTGCCGCCACATTGGTTTTGTTGATTGGTAAGGTTTTGGTAAACAAAGTCAAATTCCTGCGCGATTTCAACATTCCCGAGCCTGTGGCAGGCGGCTTGATTGCTGCGATTATCCTGTTTGCACTGCATCAAGCTTACGACGTGAGCTTCAAATTTGAAAAACCGCTGCAAGACGCATTCATGCTGATTTTCTTCACTTCTATCGGTTTGAGCGCGGATTTCTCCCGCTTGAAAGCAGGCGGTCTGCCGTTGGTGATTTTCACCGCTGTCGTAGGGGCGTTTATCATCGTGCAGAACTTTGTCGGCGTCGGCTTGGCGAAGATTTTGGATTTGAATCCGCTTATCGGCCTGATTACCGGCTCGATTACCCTGACCGGCGGACACGGTACCGCAGGCGCATGGGGTCCGGACTTTGAAAACAAATTCGGCTTGGTCGGCGCTACCGGATTGGGTATGGCTTCCGCCACGTTCGGTTTGGTATTCGGCGGTCTGATCGGCGGCCCGGTTGCGCGCCGTCTGATCAACAAAATGGGACGCAAACCCATCGATCAAAGCGGACAAAAGGCAAATTCAGACGAACATGCCGACGACGTGTTCGAGCAAGCGAAGCGCACCCGCCTGATTACCGCCGAATCCGCCGTCGAAACACTTGCCATGTTTGCAGCGTGTTTGGCATTTGCCGAAATTGTGGACGGCTTCGACAAAGAATATCTGTATGACTTGCCGAAATTCGTATGGTGTCTGTTTGCCGGTGTCGTCATCCGCAACATTCTGACTTCCGCGTTTAAAGTCAATATGTTTGACCGCGCCATCGACGTATTCGGCAATGCTTCCCTGTCGCTTTTCCTTGCAATGGCGCTTTTGAACCTGAAATTGTGGGAACTGACCGGTCTGGCGGGTCCTGTAACCATCATTCTCGCCGTACAAACCGTCGTGATGATTTTGTATGCGACATTTGTTACCTATGTCTTTATGGGACGCGATTATGATGCGGCGGTTTTGGCGGCAGGCCACTGCGGTTTCGGTTTGGGCGCCACGCCGACCGCCGTTGCCAATATGCAGTCCATCACGCAGACCTTCGGTCCTTCGCACAAAGCCTTCTTGATTGTGCCTATGGTCGGCGCGTTCTTCGTGGACTTGATTAACGCAGCAATCCTTTCCGGTTTTGTAAATGTCATTACCAAATAAGTAAGCATTTATAACGTTTCGTTGAAAAAGCACTTGCAACATTTACTTGTTGCAAGTGCTTTTGTTATGATGGTCGTCTGAACGACAAAACGATGCGGTTTCCGAGCCGTATCAAGGAGTATTATTTATGCACAAAAAACTGCTGGCTTTACCGCTTATCGCCCTGATGTTGGCGGCGTGCGGCAAAGAAGAACCCAAGCAGGCTTTGGAGTGTGGCAATCCTGCCGCCATTCAAAGTATCCGCAACCAAATCCAAGAAACCATCAAGCGCGAGGCGCGTTCCTTTGTCCGTGCCGACAGCCGCCAATTTGTCGATGCCGATAAAATCATTGCCGCCGGTTCCGAGTTGAATATCGTCTTGGACAATCCGCAAGAAATTACGGAAGACAACAAATCCTTGTGCAGCGCCGATTTGAAAATCCAAATCCCTGCCGAAGTATTGCGTACCGCCGATGCCAACAGTCCGCTGATTTACAGCAATACCGGCTTGACCGAAATGCTTCAGCAGAAAATCATGGGCAGCAACCTGAGCTTTGAGAACAACACGTTCTCAACCAGCGTCCGCTATACGCCCGATCCGAAAGTCGGTACGGTTTCTTTGGAAGACAATACCGTCAACATGACTGCGCAAACCCTGTCTTCCTTACTGCTGCCTTACGGTGTCAAAAGCATCGTGATGATAGACGGCAAGGCAGTCAGCAAAGAAGAGGCAATCAAAATCCTGCAAAGCAAAGCCGCTGAAGAGCCGCCTGTCGCCAAAGCAGAAGATATTTTGGAAAACAACGCAGCGAGCCAAGCTTCGGGTGTACCGCCTGCCGCGGGCCTTGAAACCGAAATCCTGCGTCCTGACGGTGAAGAGAAGCCGGAGCAGCCTTCGTTCTCTCAAAGCGACTTAGATAATGCCCGTTCGCAAAACCATCAGGCAGAGGCGGAAATCAAAGGCGTATGGGACGGCATGGAGCGTACTGTCCAACAGGAAATGCTGGCAGAACAACGCGCTTGGATTCAAACCAAAAACCAAAACTGCCAACAGGCGGCAGCAAGGGCGGACAGTCCCGCGCAAAACGAATACCTCAAGCTCCAATGCGATACCCGCATGACGCGCGAGCGTACCCAATATCTGCGCGGCTATTCGATCAACTGACGCTGCAAAGCCGACGGCAGACGGGTGTTGATAAGCCTTCTGTCCGTTATTAAAAGGTCGTCCGAAATGCTGTTTGGCATTTCAGACGACCTTTGTATTGCGGTACAATCCACATTGCTCGTTGCATAATATAGTGGATTAACTTTAAACCAGTACGGCAAGGCGAGGCAACGCTGTACTGGTTTAAAGTTAATCCACTATAAAAGCATCAGATGAAGCACCGAGTCAATCTCATTTTTTCCGTAAACCATAAGAAAGCACATTGATGAAAACCCTCGCATTCCTCCTGCTAACAAGCTTTTCCCTGCACGCTGCCGCACAAGATTATTTTCTGACGGAAGACCGTCTCAGCAGCGGCTCATTGACACTCAACGGCAAACAGGTTTCTGTCAATACAGTCAATCCAAACGGCCATGTCTGTAATTATGAAGGCACAATCAAGAACCGTACCAGCAAAAACCGTAATGGCTGCGTCGTACATTTTTCCTTTACCAACAACAGCGTGAAGCTGAACATTCCTGATTCAGCCCGCGAAGCCTGCCAAGAATACTGCGGACATAATGCATCTTTCGAGGCGACCTATGAAAAATTGCCTGCCGCCTGTTCTGCAAAAGGCGCGGCAGCAATGGAAAAACGTTTTCAGGCCGCCTATCAGGGCAAACGCTACCGCGATGCTGTCGCTATCAAACAACGTTATCTCAACGAATGCGACAAGTTCCTCGATCTGACCGAATGGATGCGGACGCTGAACGACTTGTCCGTCAGCTATAAAAATGCCGGAGACAAAGCGGCATGCCGCAAGGCGCTTGCCCCGATGGACAAATGGCTGGAGGGTTACCAGCGGAGCTACCTCTACGAAGAAGAATACAAACGAGAAGCCGCTGCCGCACAATTTAATTTGAAGCAATGCAGCGACAAATAATCGCCGCCCGTCATCGAATCCCACGCTAGTCGGGAAATGGGATAAGTTTGCTTCTTCGGCAAAAAAGGTCGTCTGAAAACAAACGCCGCAGGTTGTGTTCAACCTGAAGCCGTTTTCAGACGACCTTTTGTCTGGTTTGGAAAGCCGGCGTATTAAATTTAAATCAGAGCGGGCAGTGCAGTGCCGTACGGGTTTGCACTTAACCCATACCCTTCAAAACAAAACGGGCGGCTTGGATGGCCGCCCGTTTGATTGTCCCGTTGTTTATTTGATGATTTGGTTCAGCTCGCCTTTGGCGTAGCGGTTTGCCATTTTTTCAAGGGAAACAGGTTTGATTTTGCCTGCCTGACCTTCGCAGCCGAATGCGAGGTAGCGGTCGAGACAGATTTGTTTCATGGCTTCGACGGTTTTGCTCAGGTATTTGCGCGGGTCGAATTCGGACGGGTTTTCTGCCATGAAGCGGCGGATGGCGCCGGTGGAGGCGAGGCGCAGGTCGGTGTCGATATTGACTTTACGCACGCCGTGTTTGATGCCTTCGACGATTTCTTCTACGGGTACGCCGTAGGTTTCGCCGATTTTGCCGCCGTATTCGTTGATGACTTTCAGCCATTCTTGCGGAACGGAGCTGGAGCCGTGCATCACGATGTGGGTGTTGGGCAGGGCTTGGTGAATTTCTTTGATGCGGTCGATGCGCAATACGTCGCCGGTGGGCGGACGGGTGAATTTGTATGCGCCGTGGCTGGTGCCGACGGCGATGGCAAGTGCGTCCACGCCGGTGTCTTTAACAAAGCGCACGGCATCTTCGACGCTGGTGAGCATTTGATCGTGCGAGAGTTTGCCTGCCGCGCCTACGCCGTCTTCTTCGCCGGCTTCGCCGGTTTCGAGGTTGCCCAAGACGCCGATTTCGCCTTCGACGGACACGCCGCAGGCGTGGGAGAAGTTAACGACGGTACGGGTGGCGTTGACGTTGTATTCATAGGTGGACGGGGTTTTGCCGTCTTCGAGCAGCGAGCCGTCCATCATGACGGAGGAGAAGCCCAGTTGGATGGAGCGTTGGCACACGTCGGGCGATGCGCCGTGGTCTTGGTGCATGACGACGGGGATATGCGGGAATTCTTCCACGGCCGCCAGAATCAGGTGGCGTAAAAACGGCGCGCCTGCATATTTGCGCGCGCCGGCGGATGCTTGAACGATAACGGGAGCGTTGACTTGGTCTGCGGCTTCCATGATGGCGCGCATTTGTTCGAGGTTGTTGACGTTGAATGCGGGCAGGCCGTAGCTGTTTTCGGCGGCATGGTCAAGCAGTTGACGCATGGATACGAGTGCCATTTAAATCTCCTTGGTGAGGTAGCGGGATGGTGATATGGGAAATTATAATGTTTTTCTTATTAAAAAACTACACAGGGCTACATCAGTTTTATATATTAATGAGATTTTGGGCGGTTGCGGCGGGCAAACGGTGCGGTCGGTATTTGTCTGACATGGTTTATAATAACGGTTTGTTTTCGGGGTCGTCTGAAACGGCGGCGGGAGGTGTGTGATGGCTAAGTTGGCAGTGGCGGATGTGGATGCGGTGTTGTTTCAGACGACCTTGCGCGTGCAGGTGGGCGACGTGAATTACGGCGGCCATCTGGCGAACGATGCCGTTTTGCGCTTGTGCCACGAGGTGCGGATGCGTTGGCTGGCAGGTTTGGGCTGGAGTGAAACGGACGCGGGCGGCGCGGGGCTGATTATGGCGGACGCGGCGGTGCAATATTTGGCACAAGGTTTTTACGGCGATGAATTGTCGGCGGAAATGGGCGTCGAGGACATCGGCAAGGGCGGGTTCGCGCTGCTGTTCCGCCTGACGCGCATCGCGGACGGCAAGGTGCTGGCGCGGGCGCGCACGGGCATGGTGTGTTTCGATTATGCGCGCCAAAAGGTTTGCCGGTTGCCAGAAGCTTTGAGAACCGTGTTGGAGGTCGTCTGAAAAATGTTGGCACGCGATTTCGGGCTGTCTTTGGACGGCTATTTGAAAATGTTGGGGCAACAGGGCAAGTCGGCACACACGCTGTCTGCCTACGGGCGCGATTTGACCGAACTTGTGCGGCTTTTGACGGAAGGGTCGTCTGAAACGGCGCAGGATTTGACGCGGCGCGATTTTGTGGCGGCGTTGAAACGGCTGTCGCAACAAGGTTTGAGCGAACGGACGCTGGCGCGCAAATTATCGGCGTGGCGGCAATATTGCGGCTGGCTCGTGCAGTCGGGCATGATGGACAACGATCCGACCTTCAACCTGAAAGCCCCGCGCCTGCCCGAACGCCTGCCCAAAGCCCTGCCGCAGGAAGAGTTGAACCATATGCTCGACAGCGCGCCCGTTGATGACAGTTTGGCAGTGCGCGATCATGCCTTGTTTGAACTGATGTACGGCAGCGGCCTGCGCCTGAGCGAGATACACGGCTTGGATTTGGGCGATGTGTTGCTGGACGAAGGCTGGGTAAGCGTAACCGGTAAAGGCAGGAAAGAGCGGCAAGTCCCGCTGTCGGGCAAAAGCGTCGAAGCCTTGCGCGCCTATCTGTCCGAACGCGTAGCGGCAGACGGAGAAACCGCGCTCTTTACCGGTAAAAACGGCACGCGGCTCGGACAGCGGCAAATCCAAAAACGCCTTCAGGCATGGGCGGTACGGCAGGGCAGCGGGCAACACATTTCCCCGCACATGATGCGCCACAGCTACGCTAGCCACCTTTTGCAATCCTCGCGCGACATCCGCGCCGTGCAAGAACTGTTGGGACACAGCAACCTCTCGACCACGCAGATTTACACCAAGCTGGATTTCGACCATCTGGCCAAGGTTTACGACGAGGGACATCCGCGGGCGAAACGGAAAAAGTGAAGGGGCGGCTTAAGAAGTTTCCATATCGAAGGCTTGGCATACACAAAGGTCGTCTGAAACCGTTTCAGACGACCTTTAAACCTCTAAACACCCCATCCGACATCAATCCTCCCGCTTGCGTACCTCCGCAGGCGTGCAGTCGAAATATTGCTTGAATGCTTGCGTGAAGCTGGATGTGTGTCCGTAGCCGCAACGGTAGGCGATTTCGCTGATGCTCTCTTTGCCTGTCGTCAACGCATACAGCGCATATTGCATATGTTTGTGCCGCAGCCAGTCGCTGACGGTAATCCCGAAATAATCCCGCAGGCGGCGTTGCAGCGTCCGTTCACTGACGTGCAGTGCGGCGGCGAGTTCCGCCACTTGGTGTGCGCCTTGGTCAAATGCCTGATTCAAACCATGCACAAACCCGTCCCCATCCGACGGGCGAACCGTCCCGCCTGATTTTTCAGACGATGGCGACAACGGATAACGGCTGCAAAAATCGCGCCACAATCCCGCGAGCAACTGCAAAGCATCGGCTTCGCGCTGCAAAACATCGCCCAATCCGTCGCCTTGCGCCGACAGCATCAAACTGTTTTCCGCCAAAGCGCGCAATTCATCGCTCAAATGCCAATGCCGCACCGTCTCGCGGTAAACCGCCGGCAGCATCGCCGCGTATTGCGGTTGCGACAGCCATTGCTCTATGCCTTTCAACGTGATTTTTGCCGTTTTCTCCCCTTGATAGAGATAACGGCTGAACAAAATCTCCTCCTCCGCAGCAATCAACACCACCCGTCCGCCGTCAGCCTCAATCTGATAGCGGTTTTGATTGATGGCGAAATCCAAACGCCCCTCCAGCAGCAGGATGAACGAAATATACGGCTCGGCAAGCTGCGTGCTTTGGAAATCCTTTTGCGCGGTCACGCAGCCGCCATGCAGGGAAATGCCGCTGTGCAGCGTATCGAAACGGTAATTGCCGCTCAGATAATCGCTGCCGCCGCCTTGTTGCACCAGTCGGACGAAATGCTGGCTGTTTAAAGAGTCTCTTTCCATAAATCATTTTATTTTCAACAGACTGCCAAACACAATAACACCGATTTCCCTTCAGGTAAACTGACACGAAGGTCGTCTGAAAACCAAGTCCGCGCCCTTGTTCCCCAAACGCTTCCGATAAAAAAGGGGAGGTCGGTTGTAGGGGGATGATGGAACGCAGATACAAAAAGGTCGTCTGAAAACCTGATTTCCAAAGTTTTCAGACGACCTTTGTTATGTTTGGCGGTTAAGCGGCGGCAACGGTAAAGCGTTCAAACAAATGCGCTTTGTTTTCCGCGTCGTCGGCGATGGCTACTGCCAAATCCGCCACGCTGATGCCTGCCGGAATTTCACCGTCCATCAGCAAATCGTCTTTGCCCAAGCGGTATTTGCCGGTTTTGTCTTCGCTGAAACCGCCGTCCGCGCCCAGTCGTGCCGGAGGGGAAACGAAAGACCAGTTCACATCGCGGCGCGGCAGGAGTGCGGTCAATAAATGGCGTGCGGCATTGGCGCCGTCGTAAATGGCTTTGGGGAAGTCGGGCGTATCGACAACTTGCAAATCAGGCGCGGCATACAGGCTGCCTGCGCCGCCAACGATTAAGAGATACGGCACTTGCGCCGCTTTTGCCGCTTCGACGATGCTGTTCGCGCCGCGTGTAAAATCCGCGCCGATATTGGGATTGGTCCAGCCGGGATTGAACGCGCTGACCACAGCGTCAAAGCCCGCCAGCTTGTCGGCAAAATCTGCCGCGTTCACGTCTGCGGAGACGGCAGCAACATTTTGCGCTTGGAACACTTTGTCCGTATTGCGCGCAAAAGCGGTCACTTCATGATCGCGGCCTGCCAATTCTCGAACGACTGCGTTGCCGACATAACCTGTTGCGCCGATGACTGCGATTTTCATGTTTGACTCCTAGTTGAGGTGTGATTGATTAGATGAACGTATTGTAAGGTCGTCTGAAACGCTTGATAATCCCTGTTTTGCTGTTGTTATTATAAAGTTGAGCTAAATAATAGGATGAAAAAAGGTCGTCTGAAACGGGGTTTAAAGTTTCAGACGACCTGTTGTCAGTGGATGGATTCGATGCCGGTAATGTTCCCCTTGGGATCAAACGAGACATAGAAATAGTATTTGCCGTCGGGTATCAATGCATCGTCATCATTGTGAAACACGATATCGAAATCCTGATCGAAAAAATCCAATTTTTGCAGCTTTAAGTCTTGAAGGAAGCTTTCCGCCGTCGGATGCGGATTGGGAAAAAATCCGTCTTTGGTGCGGATGCCGTTGTGTTTGCGGATATGTTCGAGCAGGTAGGTGTTTAGGGAGGCATAGAGTTGCGTCTGTTGGGCAAATACTTCCGGCAAGCGTTTGAGCGTACCGCCCGCCGGTTTGTCGCCCTCTGCGTTCAAAGACAATTTCACAGGCAGCCCCGCCCATTCTGCCTTGGCTTCGAAATTTTCCATAAATGTGTTTAATCTGAATGTTGCCAGCGGATGGGTAAACAAAACGGGATTCAGATATTCGCGGCGTAGGTTTTCCAATTCTTGATTGTGTGCATCGCTTTCGAGTACCTCAACTAAAAGTATATGGCTCAACCACTCGCCTCCGAATGGCTCCCAATCCATGGCTAACTTACTTCGGATACGGTACACAGTCAGTGGCTTGAGCGTCTGAAATGAACAGTTTTTAAAAGGGTTGCTTGCATCGTCTTCTCCCCAGGTCAGCTTGTATACGGGCTGATCCATGAACGTACCGCTTTTAACATGGACATAGCCTAAAATTGGGCAGCTTTTGGCTTGGAATTGTTTTTTGCCGCCACCTATGCCCGCGTTAATCCTGAATGTTCCTATCTCGGGGTCGAAATCGGAAGTCAAAACCAGCATTTCTTCCGGTTCGTTGGCGAATAAGTCGGCATAAACCGCCGTATTCAAATTCAAAGCCGCCAAACGCGCGCGCTCTTGTTCATCTTCGGCAGAAGGACCGATACCCAAAAAACGCAGCAGACGCGTCAGTATGCCTTCGCGTTTGACGCGACCCGGTTCGTCGAAAGAAGCCATCATAAAATCCTTTTAAAATGTGAACATCAATTGGCGGTATACCTGAAAAAGGGTAGATATGCAAATGGCGATAAGCGAATATGGCTCAACCGCCCAATCAGTTCCGCGCCGATTTTTCATCCGCGCTATATAATCCGCAGTATTGCCAACAGGTCGTCTGAAATGCCGATTCCAATCCGGTAAACACCATGCAAGACATCAAACCCCTGCTCGTTTTCGCCGCCGTCCTCGAACACGGCAGCATGAACGCCGCCGCTGCCGCGCTGGGCATGACCCCGTCTGCCGTCAGCCAGCACATCAACCGCCTCGAAACCCTGCACGGCATCAAGCTGTTAAACCGCAGCACGCGCAGCCTTGCGCCGACCGATGCCGGCCGCGCCTTGGGCGAATACTGCCGCCGCCTCGCCGCCACGCTTACCGATACGCGTACCATTATCGACAATCTGAAAACCGAACCCGTCGGCGAATTACGTATTTCCCTGACTTCCAGCGTCATCGGTTCCCGCGCTTTTCAGACGGCGTTTGCAAGATTGCAAACCGAGTTTCCCAAAATCCGCCCCGTCCTCAATTTCAGCGATACCTTGGACGACCTGCAACACAATCAGACCGACATCGCCATACGCGGCGGCGACCGCGCCTTGGACGATCCCAACCTGGTCGCGCGTCATCTCGTTACCTGGCCGTACAGCATTTGCGCCGCACCCGATTACCTCGACCGCCATCCGCCCATCACCCATCCCTCGCAGCTTCATGCACACCGCTGGCTGCACTTCCTGCCCGTGCGCACGACCTTGCAACACGGTGGCGAAAGCTATTTCCTCGACATCGCCGACAGTATTGCCTGCACGTATCTTGCCGCCGTGCGCAGCCTGACCGAAAGCGGTTTCGGCTTGTCTTTGCAAGTGGGCGGCGAAGTTCGGGAAAAAATCGCCCAAGGCCGTCTGAAAACCGTTTTGCCCGAATGGACGCTGCCGCCGGTCAGCCTCTATTTGGTGACGCCTTACCGCGTCCAGTCCGCCAAAACCGAGGCCGCCGTCCGTATCTTCACAGAAAGTTTCGCCAAGGAGGCAGAGGCATGAACGCGGAAAATTGGCGCGTTTACCTGATTTTGTGCGAAAACGGCGCACTCTACTGCGGCATCAGCAACCGCCCGCAAGAGCGGTTCGCCGCCCACCTCGCCGGCAAAGGCGCGAAATACACGCGGCTGAACAAACCGACGGCGATGCGTATCGTTTCAGACGACCTCTCCAAAAGCGAGGCGCTGAAACGGGAAATCGCCATCAAAAAACTGACGGCAGGGAAGAAGCGGGAATTGTGGGAAGCGGCGGCGGGAAATGCGGTTGCTTTAGAATAGCGGGTTTTGCCGCAAAATAGGCTTATGTCGGTAAGGGAAGAAACTTCTGCGGATGAGTAGGTAAAAATTCATATTGGATGTTATCATTCTTCATATCTTAAAGGGCTTGAGCCAAAATGAATGGGTATTTAAGGAAAGATATGATTTTTTCTCAACTCAACCGCGCAGTCTTATTCGTGTTTTCACTCACGGCTTTGGCAACTTGCGGCGTCGGACCGGCAGCTTCCCAAGAAACACTTGTTGATCAAAACAGCAAAAAAGAGCCTGCCGTATCGTCCCAAAAAACCGACAAGGATAAGTGCTACATCAATTATCCTAAGGAACAGAAGCATTTGGCAGAGGCAGAATGTTTAACCTTGCCTATTTCATCTAAAATCTGGTTTCAATCCTACCCGAGACTGTCAAATGGCTTTCTGGATTTGAATAAGATTAAGGCGCCAAAGGATGTTAAAGAATATATATATCCAGTTTCAATGGGCACCGTTATCCCTGAGCATGCAAAAGTTTTGGGTGTGATTCCCTATAATGATTCATTTGCATGGCTTGTTGTTGCCACTAATAGGGAGTCGGAAGAATCTGAAGGAAATAGCATTGTTGAACAAAAATATGATATTTATCCAGTCAATAGAAAGGATGGAAGCATAGTTCAAGACCATACCGGTCTTCCAACTTTAGGCTCGATAGATGTGATATATGAATCATTCTATGACAATAAAAAATTGTTGCGCCCACCCTTCAATTTTAAAAAAATAGATGGAATACTGAGTTACCATGTAGCAGATACCTTGTCCTTGAAGCCGCAGGGAAAGTGTGTGATGGAATTTGAACTCAGCAAAGAGTTTGTATTGAAAACAGATAGGGTCTGCTATGAATTTCATCAGGGTAAAAAATCCATATCTTCTAAGGATAAGACGGTTTGGAAGCTAAATCCGGAAAGTATGAAATTTGAAGATCAAGAAATTTCTTCAGAAAATTATAGTTAATTAAAATCAAAATAGGACAGTAGCGCATCGTCAAATCGGGCGTAATCAGACAA
>CAUOMQ010000079.1:0-11615 GCA_963456805.1 uncultured Neisseria sp.
TAGTACGGCAAGGCGAGGCAACGCCGTACTGGTTTAAAGTTAATCCACTATATTAGGGCAAAAGGTCGTCTGAAACCGGCCTTAGGCGGGGCGGTTTCAGACGACCTTTTTGTGTGTATGGCTGATTCAGCCTTGATGGGAAAAGTTTTCCGCAGCTAATGGTGCTCTCCCCAATAAAGCTGCAAAATCAGAATAATCGGCGCATGAGCCTTGTTTGAGCAGGGCAAAGCTGTCACGGCTGATGATGCCGTTGCTGAGGATGTTTGCCAACGGCAGCGCAGGGTCAAGCAAGCGCAGGGGGATGGGCAGGATATGTTGCGGCGGTTTGTGGTTCAGGGTTTGGCGGAGGGTGGTCAGGTATTCCGCTAAAGTCAGCGTTTGGCTGCCGGTCATATTGATGATGCTGTGGCCTGTGTCGGCTTGGACGGCCAGTTTTGCCAAACCTTCGGCAACATCGGCAAGATGTACGGGCTGTAAGTAAAAGCGTCCGCCTTCCGGCAGTGGAAGTAAAGGGAGGTGGGCTAGTTTGATGAACAGTTCGCAGCTGGTTCCCCCACGCCCGTAAACGACGGATGGTCTGGCTATGGCAATCGGGATGCTGCTTTGGGCGACGGCATCATCTCCACGTCCTTTACTGCCGACAAAGTTGATGGGTTGAGATGGGTCGGCACCCAGTGCGGATAGTTGCACCCAGCGTTTTATGCCTGCTGCTTTTGCCCATGCGGCGAGTTGTTTGGGCGTGCGGTGGTGTACGGTTTCGAGTATTTCGGCATGACGGCTCATGATGCCGATGCAGTTGATAAGGACGTCTTGCCCTTCTAATAAACGGCGTGCGGCGGTTTCGTCGGGATGAAGAAAATCGAAGGCGCGGCGGTCGGGCGTCCAAACTTGGTGACCTTGTTCTTTTAAGATTTGGGCGGTACGGCTGCCGATGAAGCCGCTGCCTCCGAAAATGATGATGTTCATGGTTTTTCTTTATGGTGGTGCTGAGGTCGTCTGAAAAGCTTTAAATCGGTTTCATTACCATCAGGAAGTAAATCACGATAGTGGCGCAAAAGGCGGGATAGCCCAGCAATTCCCAGCGTCTGGCATAACGCCAATAGGGTTCCGGAATAGTGTCTGCGTTTTCTTTATGCGCTTGTTCGGCAATCTTTGCCATACGGATTTGCAGCCAGACAACGGGCAGCCAGCAAATGCCTGCAAGGATGTATAAACTGAGCGTCATCCATACCCAATTTTGTTCCAGCATGGTGGAAATGGTATAGCCGCGTTCGTACAGCATCCATAAACCGGACAAGGGTTGGAAAATGACGGCGGGGGTCGTAAACCACCAATCTGCTTTGATGACCCAATGCGATACGACCGACTGCGCGGCGACCGAACCGCTGCGGTTTGCCCAAAAGAGGTAAAACGCCGTACCAAAACCGGTGCCGACCATTAAGGTAGCTGAGATGATGTGCAGGGTTTTAACGATTAAATAAGTGTTCATTTTTTATCTCCTACGGATTGATACAGGAAAAATAAAGTAGCCATAATCGGCAGGTTTTTTACCAAAGGCGCAAACGGATGCGCCCACATTTCGGGCAGCCTGAAGGCAATAATCAGGCTGTATGCTGCGACGGTTATCAATTGCAGCAACCATATTGCGGAATGGGAACGAAGGCGGCTGAAGCATAAAAAGGCGAAACCGATGTCCAATAGTGAAGCGGCGATTAATGTCGGCCATTGCAACGGATCGGGAATGCCGACCAAATGCAGAAAATCCAATGACATTTCGGGCATGAAAAACAGAGGTTGGGTACCGCTCCACAGCCATAACAACCCCATCGAGTAAGACAGGTAAGCAGGGAGAGTGTGTGTAGTGTTGTCGGACATATTGGTTTCCTATCGGTTTATTTATATATTTAGCCTGTAATTTCTAAAATTTCTGTCAAAAGAGAAATATAAGGGTAAAAAAATTAGGCAGGTTCCTGAATATCGTCTTCACCAGGAGGATTGTGCAGACTCAAAAGACCGACAATCAAAGAATAAGTACCACCTATTACCACTCCTGCCTGGAGGCTGGTGACAAAATCTGCGCCAAACAGTAAAAGATATAGGCAACCGCATAATGATCCGGTTATGATTGCCCGTATAAGGCCGCGTAAGTCTCTATATGTAGACGTCAAGCTTAAGATCAAACCGCAAATTAGGGCCGGTACGGTAAATAATAAAGCATAGTAGCCGATACCAAATGCAAAAAATACCGTAGATGCAGTATAAACGATGATGACTCTGCCTCTCGGATAGTCGAAATAATCATCTGTTGAATGTGCCATAACACACCTATGATTGAGTAAGAGAAACAGGGGGGTGTGTCTTGTAAATCAATTGGGGCGGCATCATCGGAAAAATTTTTGTATTCCGGCGCCTATTTTTAAAATTTTTACCATGGTTGAAGTGGAAAGCTTCAGCATTTCATTTGCCCATATGGTCAACGTATTGATGAAATCATGGGTTTGTCTGATTCGCTGCTTGGCAGTTTCATTTTCCTGACTAAATTCAGGACTGTCGATCAGGCTTTGCAAAAATTGCCGCGTCGGTTCGATTTCGCGCTGCATGCGCATTTCTGCGATGGTGCGGAACAAAGTCCAGACGTCGTCTGAAGTTTCAAAATGATCGCGCCTGTCGCCCAAGATATGCACGGTATGCACCAGCCTCAGGTTTTGCAGCTCTTTGATGCTGTTGCTGACGTTGGAGCGCGCTACGCCGAGCGTTTCGGTAATTTCTTCGGCATTCATCGGTCTGCCTAAGATGTAGAGCAGGGCGTGGATTTGCGCAACGGTACGGTTGACGCCCCATTTGGTGCCCATTTCGCCCCAGTGGAGGATAAATTTTTCAGTAGTTGGATTCAGTTTCATAGTGAGGGTATTTTATTTTTGTCTTTTATTTCTGTCAATACAGAAATAAAAGATTTTTTTGAAACGGGTAAAAAAGGCGGACTGAATTCAGCCCGCCTGTTTTAAACCATAGATTATTTTTTACGATAGATTATTTTTTACGATAGATTATTTTTTACGATAGATTATTTTTCCGACTGCTGCTTGTAGTATTCCAGCAGTTGTTTCGCTTGCAGCAAAGGCAGCCCGAAATGCTCGTTGATGTTTTTGAGGTCTGCTGTTTCTTTTCCGGTCAGATTTTGTTCGAGCCATTTCAGATTGTCCGGATTGCTTTTGATTTTTTCAAAATACGCCTGCTTGCGCTTCCAATTTCGCGACCACACCAGCAGCATGGTGAAAATACATAGCACGATTAAGAAAATATTCGTGAAAGTCATCATGTCCATCGTAGTCTCCGCTTACTTGGAAGTATGGGGATTATAAGCGAATCAAGTGTTTACGGATATATTGAGGAACGAGGGAGGCATGGTTTCGGGTTAAGTTTGGATGGGACAGCCTATTTCCGGATGGTGGTTTGTTATCTCAATATAGTTTTTGCCGTAGCTAAAATCCGTTTTGTGGAAAGGGTCGTCTGAATTGGGAAAACAGGGTAATTTTGTGGTTTTAAGTTTGGATTTCTATGCGAGTATACAGTTAAATCATTAATAAAATAATGCGTTGTGTTAGAATCTTGTCGAGTTGTTAATACAGGTTTGGAAGTGCTCCGTGCCGTCGGCAAGCCATTTGAGCAATGCGGCTCCATACTTTCAGACGACCCCAAATACCGAATTTCCAATATTTATGTCCGTCAACCATTACGAAAATTTCCCCGTCGGCTCGCTCGTCATGCCCCGCCGTCTGCGCAAGCCTACCCATGCCGTTTACGCTTTTGCGCGTACTGCGGACGACCTCGCCGATGAAGGCAATGCCAAAGCCGATAAACGCTTGCGCGCTTTGGACGAACTCAAATCCGAACTTGACCGCATACAGCGCGGCGAAACGCCGTTGACTCCGCTAATGCAACGTTTGCAGCATGAAGCCATCGCGCCTTTCAAGCTGCCGCTGCAGCCGTTTTACGATCTTTTGTCCGCATTCAGTCAGGATGTTGTCAAAACCCGTTATCAGGATTTTGGCGACCTGATTGACTACTGCCGCCGTTCCGCCAATCCAGTCGGGCGCATTATGCTGCATCTGTACGGACAAACCGACGAAGTCAGCATTGCCCAAAGCGACGGCATCTGTACCGCGTTGCAACTCATCAACTTTTGGCAGGACGTTGCCGTCGATTGGCAGAAAGGCCGTGTTTATATCCCGCAGGACGACTTGCAAAAATTTAACGTCAGCGAAGCGCAAATTGCCGAAGGCAAAACGGATTTTGCGTTCCAAAGACTGATGGCGTATGAGTGCAACCGCGCGTTCCAAATGCTCAAAGGCGGCTCGCCCTTGGGTAAAACGCTGAAAGGCCGCTTGGGATTTGAATTGCGGATGATTATTGTCGGCGGACAACTGATTTTGCAGAAACTGGACGGCAGCAAATACGATGTATTTACGCAACGTCCTGTTTTGGATAAAAAAGATTGGCTGATTATTCTGAAACGGGCATTCTTGAAGAAATAAACCGACCGGCGCAAAAGGTCGTCTGAAAACGCAGCTTGAAGGCTCAAGGCTGTTTTCAGACGACCTTTTTCATGACTGCCCGCTGCACCCCGAATATCGATACCAACACCAACGCAAATCCCGCCAGCGACTTCGCGTCCATCCCTTGCCCTAAAAACAGCCAGCCCAAGATAAATGCCGAGACAGGGCTGAGCAATCCCAGCGACGAAACCGCAGCAGGTGAAAGTTTGGCAATCCCTTTGAAAAACAACACATAAGCCAACACGGCACCAAACAGGCTCAAATACAGATAGCCGCCGATATTGGCGGGGCTTAAAGATTCGAGCCGCGGTTCGGCAAGCAGCGCGACGGGCAGTAAAAACAAGCCGCCGATGAAAAGCTGCCAGCCGGTAAACGCCAACACGGGCAGCGAAGTGCGGCGGTGTTTCGACAAATACACGCCCAACGCCATCGCCGCCGCGCCCGCCAATGCCGCTAAAATGCCCGTCCCGTCATAGCGCGCCTGCGGCGACAAAACCAAAAGCGCAATCCCCAAAACCCCTGCCGCCGACCAAGCCCAAGCCGCTTTAGGCGGCATGGTTTTGCCGATTAACCAAGTGAACACCAGCACCATCAGCGTCTGCGTGGAACTGAGCACCGCCGCCAGTCCGCCCGGTAAGCGATACGCCGCCACAAACAACATGGCCTGAAAAAAGCCGATGTTCAGAAAACCGAGCAAGACAACGGTCGCCCATTCGCCGCGTTTAGGGATACGCCGCGTCCACGCCAACAGCAAAAGCCCGGCGGGTAAAACACGGATAAGCGCAGCGGTGAACGGTCGATCCGGCGGCAGAAATTCGGTGGTCACGAGATAGGTGCTGCCCCAAATCAACGGGGCGAGTGCGGTGGTCAGGATGGTGGCGGTACGGTTGGGCATTTTGATTCTCGTAGGAATGCAGCTTTTTCAGATTGACTATACAGTAGGTCGTCTGAAAAAAGGGAATGGGGTGTGATGGGGCAATATCAGCCTGCACTTTGGTTTTGAATGTGCAGACTGCTTTTTATATTTTAGGTAGCCCCTGTTGATGTTTGATCGATTTCAGATTGTCTTGCCAGACTAAATCAAACCTGCCTTTTCCAATCCCATCAGACTATCCATGCTGCCCGCCGGAGTGGCAAAAGCCACATTCAGGCGGTTCCAGACGTTGATGGTGTTGATGACGTGGGTCAACGCCACCAGTTCTTCTTCATCAAAATGAGTGCGTACCGCTGCGTAGTCTGCATCGCGGATACCCTGTTTGGAGATGCGGGTCAGGTTTTCCGCCCATTGCAGCGCGGCCCGTTCTTTTTCAGTAAACAGAGTTGATTCGTGCCAAACGGCCAAATGATGCAGGCGCAGTTCACGCTCGCCGTGCAGCTTGGCTTCTTTAACGTGCATATCGACACAAAAAACGCAGCCGTTGATTTGCGAAACGCGCAGTTTCACTAAATCTTTCAAGGTACTATCTAGCGTGAGGCTGGCTTCCAAAGCCAGCAGTGCCTTATAGCTGTCAAGGGCATATTGGGAATAATGTAAGCGCATAAGTCCTCCAAATAAATGAATAAGCGGGTGGGAAATTTGGCCTATCGGAAACCTTCTCTTCTTCATTCAAGTGCAGGCTACCATCGGTCAAAACTCTTAATTTTGCCAACTGGTGAATGTCTGTGTTGCTGATTTTCAGGTGTTTATTCAATCCAATCAACCACATCGTCTACTGCCTGCCGCGTTTTGGCGCGCTTGGGTTCGCCTGCGCGATAGCCAAACGCCGCCATGACGCTGACGCGGTATTCGTCAAGATTGATTAAACCTTTTTCCGACAGCAGTTTTTCCACATTTTCTTTTTGAAAGCCTTCCATCGGCGTGGAATCCACACCAATCAACGCGGCAGCGGTCATCATATTTGCCAACGCGATATAGGTTTGCTTGGCTGCCCAGTCGTTAAATGCGCGCGGATTATCGGCAATGGCAAAATCGGTTTCAGTAAACTGTTTGAAAAATTTTTGCATCATCCCAATAGTTTCAGACGGCATTCCATGAGCGCCGCCCCAGATTTTTTCTTGATAATCCACCTGCATGGCAGCCTGTGTGCGTGCCAACAAAATCACAAAATGGCTGCAATCCATAATTTTTTCCGCCGCGCCCCATGCAATGCCGCGCAACTCTTCGCGCAGAGTACGGTTTTGTATCACCAAAAACCGCCAAGGTTCCAGCCCGAACGAACTGGGCGACAGGCGCGCAGTTTCCAGAATATAGGCGAAATCATCGGCAGGGATTTTCTTCGCCGCGTCATAGCTTTTGCAGGCGTGGCGGAAACGGAAGGCATTTAAAACGGTTTGTTTATCGGCAAACATGGTTTTCTCCAGTTGAGTTATCTTGATTTCAAGTTAAATATAAATAGAAATTAGCTTGAAGTCAAGATAAAATAATCGCCATTGAAAACCGAACGGAGCATCCTATGACCGAACACCTTGATGCAGCCGCCCGCGCCGTTGCCCAATGGAAGCAGGAACTACCAGAATTGGAAGCAGAGAACATGTTGTTAATAGGTCGTCTGAAACGCGCCGCTGCTTTAATCGCACGCGAATTGGAAAAAGTTTACGGAGAATACGGTTTAACCGAAGGCTCGTTCGATGTGCTGGCTACTTTGCGCCGCAGTGGCGCGCCTTATACGTTGACCCCAACTGAGTTGTTCTCTTCGCTGATGGTAACATCAGGTACCATGACTACGCGCCTGAAAAACTTGGAAAACCAAGGGCTAATTGACCGCCTGCCCAACCCCGACGATGCGCGAAGTATGCTGGTGCGTTTGACCGATAAAGGCAAAGAATTGATTGAGAAAGCTTTGTTTCCGCATGTGGAGAACGAAAAGCGGCTGATGAAAAAATTAGATTTAAAAACCAAAACATCGCTTGAATACGGACTGGAGACATGGCTGGAGGTTTTGGAGGGAAGTAGGTAAAAGGTCGTCTGAAAACGCGACATTCCGTTTTCAGACGACCTCAGTTTATTGTGCAGACTTTTTCTTCTCCAGCCGCTTCAATTGCTTGGCGGCATATTTGTTGCCTGCCTCGGCGGCACGGCGGTAGTAGCGGGCGGCTTTTTTCAGACGACCTGCATCTTCATAGAGGATACCGAGGTTGGATAATGCGATGATGCTGCCCGCGCGGGCGGCGAGTTTGTACCATTTTTTCGCCTGTTTTTTGCTGCGGCGCACGCCGTTGCCGTGGTAGTAGAGGAAGCCTATGTTGTTGCAGGCGGTTTCATCCGCTTGTAGGGCAGCGCGGGCGTACCATTTGTAGGCTTTGGTGTAGTTTCGGGGCAGACCGAGGCCTTCATCGTATAGGTAGCCGAAGGCGCGTTGGGCTTCGGCGCAACCCGCTTTGGCTGCTTTGCGGTAAAGCAGGCAGGCTGTCTTAATGCCTTTTTTGCCGCCGAGGCCGCGCTCGTTCAGCCAGCCGAGGCGGTAGGCTGCATAGGCTATATCGGGGTTTGTAATACTGTGTTGCTTAAAGGCACGTGTATACCATTTGCGGGCTCGGCGGTAGTCGGGCTTTTCTGCAAATTCGTACAGGCGGCCGAGGGATTCCTTTGCTTTGGGATGACCGAGTTTGGCGGCACGGCGGTAATATTTTTCGGCTTTGGTGAGGTTTGGCTTGGCACCTTCGCCGTATTGGTGGGCATTGCCGAGACCGAACCAGCCGTCTGGGCAGCCTTTTTTGGCGAGTTTGCGGTAGGCGGCGTAGGCTTCGTCAGAACAGACATAATTGAGGCATTCGAGCAGGGCGGCGCGGTAGAGAGATTTAGGATTCATGGTTTCTGCCTTTCTGGTGGTTTCAGACGACTTGAATGGCTTTTTTGGAATTTTTCCCGACAGCAGTTGGGCGTGCTGCGGTTGATGCGTATGGGCGGTTGGTAAGGTTTTAATTTTTGTGTTTTTTGATTTTCAGACGACCCCAAAGGTCGTCTGAAAGCTTTTCGGAACAGGTTTGAACGGACGATAAACCAAGCGGCGGTCTGGCAATATGGAACGATGGTTCGGGTGGGGGTGTCTGTATTTGCCAATTTATCTTATTTTCGTGTTTTTATAAACGGTTTAAATTGTGCGGTATGGATTTTTTGATGAGAACGAGATGGTATCTGATTCGGTGTCGGATTGAGGTCGTCTGAAAACGTAAAAAGCAGCCGGCGCTTTGATTTTTAAAGGTGCAGGCTGCTTTTTTGTTCCTATTACGTCATGACGGTATTGCAACACCTATTCATAAAAATGCACAGTTTGATTGTAACGTTTCAAACATTTCCCCTATAATCCGCCTGTTTTCAATTTTCACATGCAAAGAAAGGAGCAGCCATGACACGCAATACTTCAATCCGCTCAATCACATTCTTTGCAGCCCAAGCGTCGGTCTGATTTTCGGACAACGCGTTTCCGCATTTTCCCTATCGCCCGCTTCGGGCTGCTTTCCCATCAATCGGACAGAGGTCGTCTGAAAACGTCAGACGGCAGTCGGTATATTTTCAAACCGGGCATCTTTTTTGTTTTGTCGGTTTGGATTCGTTTTACCATCTGTCCGTTTTAAAGAAAGCATACACATGGGCAATTATCAAAATCCCCATCATATTCATATCATCGCTGATTCGGAAACCTGGATTGAAGGCAACGCCGTCGCTCAACTCGAAACCACCGCCAAGCTGCCGCATATGCTGCGCGTAGCCGGTATGCCTGATTTGCACGCGGGGCGCGGTTATCCCGTCGGTGCGGCGTTTTTCAGCGAACACCATTTTTACCCCGCGCTCATCGGCAATGATATCGGCTGCGGCATGGCGTTTTGGCAAACGGATTTGTCCGCCGCCAAGCTCAAACCGACCAAACTCGCCAAGCAGCTTGGTAACATCGATACGCCTTTGAGCCAAGAGGAACAAGAAGCCTTACTCGGAGAATCCGCATCCGATTATCCGTTTTCAGACGACCTCGCTGTCGGCACCATCGGCGGCGGCAATCATTTTGCCGAGTTGCAAACCGTTGAAACCGTTTACCGCGACGATTTGCTTCCCACTGCCTTTGATTTAAACCGTTTGCAATTGTTGGTACACAGCGGTTCGCGCGGCCTGGGTCAGCAGATTTTGCAACGCCACATCGAAGCCTACGGCCATCGAGGTTTGGCAGAAGGCAGCGAGGCTGCGGCGGACTATCTTGCCGAACATCAGGCAGCCCTTGAGTTCGCCCGTTTAAACCGTCGTCTGATTGCCGCCAGAATGCTCGACCGCTGGCGCACGGAAGGCGATTGCCTGCTCGACGTGCATCACAATTTCCTCGAACAAACTGAAATCGCGGGGCAAACCGGCTGGCTGCACCGAAAAGGCGCAACGCCCGCCGATAAAGGTCTGGTCATGATACCCGGCTCGCGAGGCGATTACAGCTATCTGGTTCTGCCGAGCCAAGATTGCCAAATTTCGCTGAACACATTGGCTCACGGCGCAGGACGGAAATGGCAGCGCGGCGAATGTAAAGGACGCCTGTCGCACAAATATTCCGCCGACAGCCTGCGCCAAACCGCATTCGGCAGCGTGGTCGTTTGTCAGGATAAGGCTTTGATTTTTGAAGAAGCTCCGCAGGCTTATAAAGACATAGACAGCGTCATTTCAGCCATGAAAAACGCAGGTCTGATTGAATTGGTCGCCCGGTTCAAACCCGTTTTGACTTACAAAACCAGCGGCGGATGTGGAGAATAAATATGAAGCAAAATATGCGAACAATTTATCTGCAAATTTCCACCGCTCAAGGGCCTGCCGAATGCCGCATCTTTGCCCGTTTCGTATTGGGCAGGCTGCTTGCCGAGGCGAAGGCGGAAGGTGTCGAGGTGGAAATCATCTCCGAAACCGCCGATAAACACGGCATTATGTCGGCGGTGCTTAAACTGGACGGCAATCATGCCGAAACTTTGGCACAGCGTTGGCAAGGTTCGCTCCAATGGATATGCGCCAGCTCCGTCCGTCCGAAACATCCGCGCAAAAACTGGTATATCGGCGTTTTCCGTATGCCTGACATGCCTGAAATGCCGTCTGAAAGCGAAATTGAGTTTCAAACCTGCCGTTCGGGCGGCAAAGGCGGGCAGCACGTCAATAAAACTGAAAGTGCCGTCCGTGCCACTCATAAAGCAAGCGGTATTTCCGTACGGGTCGAAAGCGAACGCAGTCAGCATGCCAACAAAAAATTGGCTTTGACCCTGCTGGCGCAAAAGCTGGCGGAACATCATGCCGGACAGGCTGACGATTACGCCCGCGCACAGCACAGCCAGCTTTATCAGGTGGAGCGCGGCAATCCGAAACGGACGTTCGTCGGAACGGAATTTAAGGAGAAGTCGAATTTTAAACGTTGAGTTGAGACAGCCGCTTTGGGAATGTCGTCATCCCCCGTGTTTTTAATATACGGGAAAAGGTCGTCTGAAAACCTGAATTTGAGTTTTCAGACGACCTTTTGTCTGGCTATCAACATCCGTTCAATAAGAATCCGGAATGTGTTTGAAATACAGCATGACCAGATACCAAAACAACGTCGCTGCGGCCGCGCCAAGCAGCACCCATGCGCTGATTTTGGCGACATCGCGCAGGGCGCGTTTTTGCTTGCGGCTGAAGAGGCGGTTGATAATCAGCGCGGCAAGTGCGAAAAAGAAAAAAATACGGAAAAGTCTGCCTATCATATCGGGAAGCGGGGGAGGTCGTCTGAAAAAGTATGGTTTGGGTGCGGCGGCATGGGAACGGATGTTTCAGCGTGTCAGGCTGCTTGTCCGACCGTGTCAAAAAGTCATGCCGTTTGCTATATAATAACGCTTTTCGCCGCATTTGTTGGAACAGGATATGAGTCAAAGTGCCTCGGTGGGCATTGTAACGCCCCAAAAAATTCCGTTTGAGATGCCGCTGGTTTTGGAAAACGGTAAAACTTTGCCGCGTTTCGATCTGATGATTGAAACCTACGGCGAGCTGAATGCCGAAAAAAACAATGCGGTTTTAATCTGCCATGCGCTGTCGGGTAACCATCATGTTGCTGGCAGGCATGCGGCGGG
>CAUOMQ010000080.1:0-11540 GCA_963456805.1 uncultured Neisseria sp.
GCCACCATGCGGGCTTCTTCCTCGGTATAAGCCGCGCCGTTGAGCTTCGCAGTCAAGATAAATTCGCCGCTTAACCCTTGTTTGGCGCAGGTTTCGCGCCAGCCTTGCAGCCGTTCTTCGTCGCTGGCTTTACGTTTCAGACGACCTATGGTTTGTGCGGCCTGTTTGGTTTGTTCGTTCATACGGTTTCCTTGCCTAGGCCGTCTGAAATGCGTGTTTCAGACGGCCTGATGATTATTTGATGACCCGCGCCAGCAAGGCTTTTTCTTTGCCCTGCATATTCGGGATTTTGACTTGGATGCCGTTGCCCGGGGCGACTTCGACGGCTGCGCCTTTGCGGGTCATTTGTTCCAGCGTAATGGTTTGGTTGCCTTCGGGGTGGATGATTTCCAAGGTGTCGCCGACGGCGAAGCGGTTTTTAACTTCCACCGTTGCCCAGCCTTCGGCGTCGATTTCGGTAACGTGGCCGACGTATTGGCTTTGTTTGGCGGTGGAATGGCCGCTGAGGTAGTTTTGATAGTCTTGGGTTTGGTGGCGTTCGAGGAAGCCGCTGGTGTAGCCGCGGTTGGCGAGGCCTTCGAGTTCGCTCAGCAAACTGTAGTCGAACGGACGGCCTGCGACGGCATCGTCAATCGCTTTGCGGTAGGACTGGGCGACGCGGGCGACGTAGTAGAGCGACTTGGTGCGGCCTTCGACTTTGAGGCTGTCCACACCGATTTTGGCGAGTTTCTCGACGACTTCAATACCGCGCAGGTCTTTGGAATTCATGATGTAGGTGCCGTGTTCGTCTTCCATAATCGGCATGAGTTCGCCGGGGCGGTTGCTCTCTTCAATCAGGAAGACTTTGTTGGCGGCGGGGTGGCGCTGCTGGCCGTTGATGCCTTCAAAGGCGGCGTTGGCTTCTTCTTGGGCGGCCTGAAAATTGAAGCCGCTGAGTGCTTTTACATCGCCCATTTCGTCCGTTTCCGTGTCGTGGACTTTGTAGTCCCAGCGGCAGGAATTGGTGCAGGTGCCTTGGTTGGGGTCGCGGTGGTTGAAATAGCCCGACAATAGGCAACGGCCTGAGTAGGCGATGCACAATGCGCCGTGGATGAAGACTTCGAGTTCGATGTCGGGGCATTCTTGGCGGATTTCGGCGATTTCTTCCATGCTCAATTCGCGCGACAGGATGATGCGTTCGACGCCGATGTTCTGCCAGAATTTCACGCCCCAGTAGTTGGTGGTGTTGGCTTGTACGGACAGGTGGATCGGCATCTCCGGCCATTTTTCGCGCACGGTCATAATCAAACCCGGATCCGCCATAATCAGCGCGTCGGGTTTCATGGCAATCAGCGGCTCCATGTCGGCGACGAAGGTTTTGAGCTTGGAATTGTGCGGCAGGGTGTTGACGGTCAAAAAGAATTTTTTGTTGCGCTCGTGCGCTTCTTTAATGCCTTGCTCAAGGACGTCGAGTTTGGCAAATTCGTTGTTGCGGGCGCGCAGGGAGTAACGCGGGCTGCCGGCATAAACGGCGTCTGCGCCGTAGTCGTAGGCGGCGCGCATACGTTCGAGGCCGCCGGCGGGAAGGAGGAGTTCGGGTGCTTTCATGTTTGTGCTTTATAAAAGGTTTCAGACGACCTTTTGAATCACGGGGAAAGGTCGTCTGAAAAGGTGTTTTAAGGATGGGCGGATTATCCGCTTTTTTGTCGGGACGGTCAATTTTACGGCGGCATATCGGAATTGTTTGGCGTTGTTTTTTCAGAGGAAAACAGGTTTCGGAGTGATAATAAGCTGATAGGCGCGACGGGCGGGGAAATGTAAAAAACGGACGGCAACCCGATTAATTTAACAAAAAGGCATTCAAAGAATGTATTTTCTTGTAAAATATCGAGTTTCATTTTTCCAATGTTCGGGAATCGGGCGGCTGCCGCAAACCGTTTCCCGGAGTTTTAGACAGGCGGACGAGTATGGATTTTCGGTTTGACATTATTTACGAATACCGCTGGATGTTTTTCTACGGCGCGCTGACGACGCTGGGCTTGACCGTAGTGGCGACGGCGGGTGGCTCCGTATTGGGTCTACTGCTCGCGCTGGCGCGCTTGATTCATCTGGAAAAAGCGGGTGCGCCCATGCGCGCGCTGGCTTGGGTTTTGCGTAAGGTTTCGCTGCTGTATGTAACGCTGTTCCGTGGTACGCCGCTATTTGTGCAGATTGTGATTTGGTCTTACGTCTGGTTCCCGTTTTTCGTCCATCCTACCGACGGTTTGCTGATCAACGGCGACGAGGCGGTGGAAATCCGACGCTCTTACGGCGCGCTGATTGCCGGTTCGCTTGCTTTGATTGCCAACTCCGGCGCGTATATCTGCGAGATTTTCCGCGCGGGCATCCAGTCCATCGACCGCGGTCAGATGGAAGCGGCGCGTTCGCTGGGGCTGACTTATCCGCAGGCGATGCGCTATGTGATTCTTCCGCAGGCGTTGCGCCGTATGCTGCCGCCGCTTGCCAGCGAATTTATTACGCTTTTGAAAGACAGCTCGCTGTTGTCCGTTATCGCCGTGGCGGAGCTGGCTTATGTGCAAAGTACGATTAGCGGCCGCTATTCCGTTTATGAAGAACCGCTCTATACCGTTGCGCTGATTTACCTCTTGATGACGACTTTCTTGGGCTGGGTGTTCCTGCGCTTGGAAAACCGCTACAACCCGCAGCATCGTTGATTTCCGAATAAGCCGATTGTTTTCGGCTAGGGCAATATCAAAAGGTCGTCTGAAAACTGATTCGGGTTTTCAGACGACCTTTTAGTTTTTGGGGCTTACAGACCGAATAGGGCGGTGTCGCCTTTGCCTTGGCGGATGAGTTCCGTGCCGTCGGTCATGTCGATGACGGTGGTCGGCTCGGTGCCGCACCAGCCGCCGTCAATGACCAAATCGACGCTGTGTTCGAGGCGGTCGCGGATTTCGTAAGGGTCGGTCAGCGGCTCGTCGTCTTCGGGCAGCATCAGGGTGCAACTGAGCAGCGGCTCGCCCAATTCCTGCAACAGGCTCAAGGCGATGTTGTTGTCGGGAACGCGCAGGCCGATGGTTTTGCGTTTCGGGTGCAGCGTGCGGTTGGGGACTTCTTTGGTGGCCTGCAGGATGAAGGTGTAGCTGCCCGGGGTGGCGGCTTTGAGCTGGCGGAACTGGGCGTTGTCGACTTTGGCGTAAGTGCCCAATTCGCTCAAATCGGCGCACATCAGGGTCAGGTGGTGTTTCAAGTCGATTTTGCGGATGGCGAGGATGCGTTCCATCGCGGCTTTGTCGCCGAGTTTGCAGCCGAGCGCGTAGCAGGAGTCGGTGGGGTACACGATGACTCCGCCGCTGCGGACGATGTCGGCGGCCTGTTTGATCAGGCGTTCCTGCGGGTTGTCGGGGTGGATGGCGAAGAATTGTGCCATGGCGGTTTTCCTTTTGGCAGTTTGTGTTGCGGATATTTTAAAACCGATGGTTTGAAATGACAAAAGGTCGTCTGAAAATACGGTTTCGGAACGGAAACTGCGTTTTCATACGACCTTGTGTTGTGGATACGAATCAGGGTTCGGGACGCAGCCACATCCAGACGGCGACGCAGCCGCAGCCCAATGTGGACGCCGCGCCTATCCACCATTTTTCGGGAAAGCGCCAAAACATGAAGATGCAGGATAGGCTCATCATGCTGATGGCGAAGATTTTGGCTTTGCGCGGGACGGCGCCGTTGTTTTCCCAGTTTTGTATCATGGGGCCGAAATAGCGGTGTTGGTGCAGCCAGCGGTGGAAACGGGGCGAGGCTCTTGCCCAGCAGGCGGCGGAAAGGATGATGAAGGGGGTGGTGGGCATAATCGGCAGAAAAATGCCGATGATGCCTAAGAGAAAGGAAACTGCGCCGCAAAAGATGAGTAAGTAGCGAATCATGTTGTTTTGTTGGAAATCTTATTCGGATGCTTTGGTTTTGCCGTGATCAAACGGGCAGCGGGGAATATCGAGCTTGTCCCAGCCTTCGTGTCCCATTTTTTCGAGCAGGGCGATGTTGCGCTCGAAAATGGCGGAGGCGTCGGGGAAGGCTTGTGCGGCTTTGGCAATGCTGTCTTCGCGGATAAGGTGCAGGGTGGGGTAGGGCGAGCGGTTGGTGTAGTTGCCGATGTCGTCTGAATCCGTGCCTTCAAATTGGAAATCGGGATGAAACGGGGCGATTTGGACAATGCCTTCCAAACCGTTGTCCACAACGGCGGCATCGGCAATGTCGAGCATTTGGTTGAAGGTGTCGAAGTCGGGGAAGAGGGTCGGGTGGACAAGCAGGGTGGTTTCCAGCTCGTCGGCGGGCGTATCGCCCAAAAGCTGCAATTCGCGGTCCAGGTCTTCGAGGAAACCGTCCAGATGGCGTGCTTGGCTGACGCTGATGCGCACGAGGTTTTTGACGTGCGGCGCTTTGGCAAAGGGGCAGAGGTTGAGTCCGATGACGGCTTTTTCGAGCCATTGGCGGGTGTGGTCGGTTACGGTGGCGGAGTCAGGGGTAGTCATGCGGGAATTAGGATTTGATTTAATTAAAAATAGTTCTCAAGTATAGCATGAAATTCTCTGCTCTCAGGATATCGCTGTTAGGACGGAAAAAGGTCGTCTGAAAATGAAAACGCTGAGAAATACAGGGTTTACGTTTTCAGACGACCTTTACGTTTTGCCTTTAATCGGGGATGAGGTGTCCCAGCGGCAGGGCGGTTGTGTTTTTGATTTCTTTCAACACGAAGCTAGACTGCGCGTCTTGTACGCCGTGGTGAGACAGGAGCGTGTCCAAAACGAAATGGGAAAATGAGTTCATATCGGTAAAAAATGCGTGGAGCAGGTAATCGGTTTCGCCGGTCAGGGCGAAGCAGCTCAATACTTCGGGCCATTCTTGCACCGATTGCGCAAAGTCTTCGCGCGCATCTTTTGCTTTGCTGATGGAAACGCGGATAAACGCCTGCAAGCCCAAATGGACGGCTGCGGGGGAGAGCAGGGCGGCATATTGGCGGATGATGCCCGCGTCTTCCAATTGCTTCAGGCGGCGCAGGCAGGGAGAGGGGGAAAGCGCGATCCGCTCGGATAATTCGACATTGGTCAGTCTGCCGTTTTCTTGTAGGACTTGTAAGATTTTAAGGTCGGTTTTATCCAAGGTTATCGGTATCATTTAGTTTGCTCCCTGTTGTTGTATAGGTTGAAAATCAGTCGGATTGCGTTCGTGTGAACGCCCAAATTGACCAGTTAAATTGACCAGTTAGGCAGAGTATATAACAAATAACATTTACTTAACATACAATCAACCAATGAAAAAGTATTTTTGAAAATAATCTGTGTTAAAAAGTATGGATGCAAACAAATTGATTTAATTTCATATCTGCAAACAGGCTTTAGCCAATTTGGGCAAAACGAATGGCAACCATATAAAAGACGGCTTGCCCAAACCGCCTTTTCAAGCCATAATCGGGGCATGTGCAGGAGAGAGCTACATCAGGTTACATGTAGCCGCCGAAGGCGCAGATGCCCTTAAATCGCTCAGGCAACAGGGACTGCACGTTGAAATAAAACATCTGGAGAGCGGTGCGCTCGCACCCACCGAAGGGGAGAAGGCCGTCTGAACCACCATTCAGACAACCGCGCAAAGCAGTGAGCAGACTGGTTTGACATCAAGCGGATACGGCCGAAAATCTCAGGTTCAAGGACAGATAGGGTCTTCCGCGCTGCTTAATGTGCGGACGGCATCTGAACAATAAATCCGGAGAAGCTGAGAATGACTGCCCTGAAAACCACCCCGTTTCACCAAGCCCATCAAGATGCAGGCGCGAAGCTGGTCGATTTTGCCGGCTGGGAGCTGCCCATCCATTATGGTTCGCAAATCGCCGAACACGAAGCCGTGCGCACCGACGCCGGCATGTTCGACGTATCCCATATGCTCGTTACCGACGTCGCCGGAGCGAACGCCAAAGCCTTTTTCCGCAAACTGATTGCCAACGACGTTGCCAAACTCGCCTTCGTCGGCAAAGCCCTTTATTCCGCGCTGCTCAACGACAACGGCGGCGTGATTGACGACTTGATCGTTTACCGCACCAACGAAGCCGAAACCCAATACCGCATCGTATCCAACGGCGCGACCCGCGAAAAAGACACCGCACAGTTCCACAAAGTCGGACAAGAATTCGGCGTCGCCTTCAACCCGCGCTACGATCTCGGTATGCTTGCCGTACAAGGTCCTAAAGCCATCGAAAAACTCCTGACCGTCAAACCCGAATGGGCGGATGTCGTCAATAATCTCAAACCGTTCCAAGGCGCGGATTTGGGCAACGACTGGTTTGTCGCCCGCACCGGCTACACCGGCGAAGACGGCGTCGAAGTCATCCTGCCCGGCACTGAAGCCGTCGCATTTTTCAAAGCCCTGCAACAAGCCGGCGTACAGCCCTGCGGCCTCGGCGCGCGCGACACCCTGCGCATGGAAGCCGGCATGAACCTCTACGGCAACGATATGGACGACGACACCAGCCCGCTCGAAGCAGGCATGGGTTGGACGGTTGATTTGAAAGACGAAAACCGCGATTTCGTCGGCAAAGCCGCTTTGTTGGCATTGAAAGAAAAAGGCGTTGCCGTCAAACAAGTCGGTTTGCTGCTCGAAAAAGGCGGCATCCTGCGCACGCATATGGAAGTGTTGACCGACAAAGGCAAAGGCGAAACCACCAGCGGCGTATTCTCACCCAGCCTGAAACAATCCATCGCTATCGCCCGCGTACCGAAAGATTTTGACGGCGATACCGCCAAAGTGCTGATGCGCGGCAAGGAAGTGGACGTGCGCGTATTGAAGCTGCCGTTTGTACGCAACGGACAGAAACAGTTTGACTGATGCGGTTTCAGACGACCTTTGTTTGACAGAGGTCGTCTGAAAGCTAAAAAGAGAGATTTTAATTTAATGAAGTCTTTTTATTTTTTGACTGCGTTGCTTACCATTTCCAATTGTGCGTTGGCAGGAACGGATAATCTGCACCTGACTTTTTCTGACGATAAAGGCAGTCAGCAAACTGTCGTATTTACGGGTAATGTCGGCAATAGTGATAAAACTGCAGGTAAAGTTGTCATCAACAACGAGTTTTCGCTGGATACTGTCAGAAGCAACCATATCCTTATCTCTCTTCAAGACAATAAAGGTAAGAGCCGTAATGATCCTGACGATCTGAAAACCCTAGCAAACGAGAAAGGATTTACGCTGTTTTTATTCAATACAAGAGAGAATGTTTTGGATATTGGTAGGGTGGAAGCAGAACACGGAATTTGCAAAGATTATGCAGAAAAAGGGCTACATGCCACTATTGTAGTTAACCAATATAATGATAGTCGAAACCAACGTGTTGTTTTTCTTGCAAGAGGAATAATGGCAGCTGAGCCTTCGAAAAACAGGATTCTTTCTTCGAATTTTGACTATACGGCAGCACCGGATATGACTGATGATTTGAAACGAAATATCGAACAAAGTAAGAAATATGTTATTAATGATCATTACACTGGAAAACTACAAGCATTAATTGTATACGGCATCTGCGCACACTGAGTCCTGCAGAGGTCGTCTGAAAACAACCCTTCTATCAATGGAGAATCAAACCATGAGCAACAACATCCCAGCCGAACTGAAATACGTTGCCAGCCACGAATGGCTGCGCCTTGAAGACGACGGTACCGTTACCGTCGGTATTACCCACCATGCGCAAGAGTTGTTGGGCGACATCGTGTTCGTCGAGCTGCCCGAAGTCGGCGCGAACCTTGCCGCTGAAGAACAAGCCGGTGTGGTTGAGTCTGTGAAAGCCGCGTCCGACGTGTACGCGCCGATTGCAGGCGAAGTCGTTGCCGTCAACGAAGATTTACCCAGCGCGCCGGAAACCGCCAACAGCGACCCTTACGGCGCAGGCTGGTTTTTCAAAATCAAACCTGCCAATCCTGCCGACTACGACGGCCTGCTGACCGCCGAACAATACGCGGGCGAAGTGGATTGATTTTAAAATGGCGCGGCAGGCATATTGCCGCGTTTTGATTTTGAAAGGTCGTCTGAAACCCCGTTTTAGGTTTTCAGACGACCTTTGTTTCGCTTGACCAATAAAACATGAATTACTGCGAATTTGTTGCCGCCCTCCCAAACGATACGGACAATCCGAACAAGCATTACCACGATAAGCAATACGGTTTTCCGATTTCAGACGACAATGAGTTGTTCGGACGGCTGGTGTTGGAAATCAATCAGGCGGGTTTGAGCTGGACGTTGATGCTGAAGAAACAACAGGCGTTTCGGGCTGCATTTAAAGATTTCGACATCGAGACGGTCGCCGTATTCGACGAAGCCGACATCGAACGCCTGCTTGCCGACGCAGGCATCGTCCGCAACCGCCTGAAAATCAACGCAGCCATTTATAACGCGCGACAAATCAAACAAATACAGCAAGAATACGGCTCATTCAAAAACTGGCTGGATGCACACCATCCGCTCGACAAAGCCGAATGGGTGAAGCTGTTTAAAAAACATTTCAAATTTGTCGGTGGCGAAATCGTCGGCGAATTTCTGATGAGTACCGGCTACCTGCCCGGCGCGCATATTGAAAGCTGCCCGGTTTATCAAGAAGTTTTAGAATGCCGCCCGAAATGGGCAGAGGTCGTCTGAAAACGGGTTTGGGGCAACTTGCTTTGCCGGTTTCAGAAATAACTGTTTTCAGACGACCTTGAGGCAGATTTTATCCTTTGAAATTCAGGTTTTCCCTATTTTCTATGTCATAATCTTTTTAATAACCCCACAAGATAAATCATCAAACATAAAGAAAACAAAAAATGAACCTGTTCAAACCATCCGTTTTAACACTCTTGATGCTGCCCACTCTTCTGGCCGCAGGTTCCACCATGCCGGGCAAAAAACTGCCGCCTGTTGAAAAAATCTTAAAACGTCCGCAGGCAGCGAACCCGCAAGTGGTGGTTATTCCGACGCCTGACGGGCGTAAGGGCGGCGTGTTGCCGGTGTTGTCCGTCATTAATAAAAAAGGCAGGGTTGATGGCGCAGTGTGCCGTGATCAGTCGGCAGGAACGGCATTGTGCAAAGCCGCATTGGCGCAGAAGCGTCCGAAGCGATATGAACCTGCTCAAACTTGCTCTGATCAAACCAATGCAAACGGCGAGGTGCGGAGCGTGTGTCAAAACGTTCCGTCTTATGCGGAACATATTTACTTGCTCTATGGGGAAAACGACAACTATGAAGGCGGTTTATATCGACGGGTGAACATTCCTTATCCTCCTGTAGCATGGGAAAATGGGGATGAGGGTGAGGTTATATTGGGGGGCGTAGTTTCGCCGGAGGGTAAATTGGAGAGCATCAAAGTGATAAAAAGATCAGGTTATAACATGTTGGATAATGCGGCAAGGAAAGGGGCAATGGGAGGCATCTTTTTACCTAACGTTAAAGATGGCAAACCTGTATGGATGGAATTTAGGATGCCTATCACTTTCCATCTTCAAGATCAAGATGTACAAAATTAACGCGGCAGCTTCCGTGATACTTTCAAGAATCAGAAACAAAATATGCTCACACGAAGAACATTCCTTACTTACGCAAGCGTTTTGCTGCTTGCAGCTTGCGGCAGTAAATCCGGCAAGAAGCAGACGAAAATTGCCGCAGGCAGTACCGTACTTGCTTTGGGCGATTCGCTCACCTACGGCTACGGCGCAGACCCTGCCGAATCCTATCCCGCGCAACTGCAAAAGCTGACCGGTTGGGACATCATCAATGGCGGCATTTCCGGCGATACCTCCGCACAAGCCCTGTCGCGCCTGCCCGCGCTGTTGCAACGCCAACCCAAGCTTGTGATTATCAGCATAGGCGGCAACGACTTCTTGCGTAAATTTTCCGAAGCCGAAACCCGCGCCAATATCGCCAAAATCATCGACAGCGTGCAGAAGGAAAACATCCCCGCCGTCTTGGTGGGCGTACCGCACCTGAGCGTCGGCGCATTGTTCGGTCATTTGAGCGATCATCCGCTTTATCAGGAGCTTGCCGAACAATACACAATTCCCTTGTTCGGCGGCGCATGGTCTGAGATTTTGAGTGATGAAAAGTTGAAATCCGACCAAATACACGCCAACGCGGCGGGGTATAAGGCATTTGCGGAGAAGTTGGAGAAGTTTTTGCGGGAAGAGGGGTTTTTGTAGGAGTAAACGACGATTTTACCCAGGCTTGTTGTTTTCAGACGACCTTTTAAAAAAGAAAAGGGATATGAATCTTGTAGCGCGTGGGATAAGAGTTTAGAGTAAATGCCATTTGCGCAGTTTACAAAGAAAGATTATGGAACATTCACCAGAAGAAGATTTCACCCCTTATCGGGCTTATACGCGCACCAATTTGATATGGGGGTGCCACTGTTTATCGTTGCTTTTTGGCTGATTTTGTTTCTTTCCCTTATTCCGAGAACAGATATTTCTAACTTACTGGGAGGGGTATTTTTATTTTTAATATTTACTTTTCCACTTTCTTTATTGGTTGTGGGACTGGTCTTGCTGACCTCTTGTATTCCCGGCTATTTTGTCGGTTATACTGCCGAGAAGTTGAATTTGAAATGCAATAGGAAAGATAAGATAAAGGCGGCGGGTTTGACGGCATTTTATTATTGGATTTTCTCCTCTTTCATCCTCGTTCAGATGATTTCGCAGGACTTTTCTTTTTCGGCATTCGGGCTGTTCAGCCTGTATGTGGCCATCGCTGGTGCATTGTCTTCTGTCATACCGTCATATATACTGCCTAAATGCTAAAAAAGAGGTTGTAAGACGCTGATGAAATGGTTGAATGTTTTAGGTATTTGGTTGATGGCTATTCCTGAGTTTGTGGCAATTCTTTATGTTGTCGCTTATATTAATGATTTTCTGAGCAGTAATAGCGGAAATTGCGGAGTCGGCTGCCTCGGGGATTTGGTTGTTTTCTTTGAGATTGCCTTTTTTGGCAGTATTTTAATCAGCTTGATTTGGACAGTGATTTTCCTGAGAAAGTATGATAAACGCGATGAGAACGCTGATTGAAGCTTTTCAGACGACCTTCCTAATGCACGTCGTCTGAAAAACTATAGTGGATTAACTTTAAATCAGGACAAGGCGACGAAGCCGCAGACAGTACAGATAGTACGGCAAGGCGAGGCAACGCCGTACTGGTTTAAAGTTAATTCACTATAAATACCGCTCTTTTTCTACGTTCGTTTCTTACGCGCAAAAAAATACCGGCAAAAGCCGGTATTTTTAAAATTTGGCGCGGCGGACGGGGCTCGAACCCGCGACCCCCGGCGTGACAGGCCGGTACTCTAACCAACTGAGCTACCACCGCGCATCATTGTTTTGCAACAATGAAAGGAAACTGGTGGGTGATGACGGAGTCGAACCGCCGACATTCTGCTTGTAAGGCAGACGCTCTACCAACTGAGCTAATCACCCTAAAATAAAAAATACCGACGATGTCAGTATTTTTGAAATTTGGCGCGGCGGACGGGGCTCGAACCCGCGACCCCCGGCGTGACAGGCCGG
>CAUOMQ010000081.1:0-11492 GCA_963456805.1 uncultured Neisseria sp.
TGTACTGTCTGCGGCTTCGTCGCCTTGTCCTGATTTAAATTTAATCCACTATACACGCTATTTCGATGCCTGCCGTATGAGCAAAATGACAACAATCAAAACGTCCTCCCCCGATATCCGAATTTTCCAAAGAAACCTATCGGCAGCTGTTTTGTAATAAAAGGTCGTCTGAAACCGTATGATGGTTTTCAGACGACCTTTTCCCCTTCATCTGAGCAGACTTACCCCAGATATTTCAGTTTGCCTTTGAAATCTTCCAGCTTCTCATAGCCTTTTTTCGCCATGATGGCTTTCAAACCAAGCGAAACGCGTTCGAAAACTTCGACACCTTGCTGATGCAGCGCCGTGCCGATTTGCACCATGCTCGCGCCGCACAAGATATGCTCGAACACATCGCGACCGGTATAAACGCCGCCTGTGCCAATGATTTGGATGGACGGATTCAATCTTTGGTAGAACGCGTGGACGTTGGCAAGCGCGGTCGGTTTGATGTATTCGCCGCCTATGCCGCCAAAGCCGTTTTTAGGCCGGATCACAACGGATTCGTCCTCGATATACATGCCGTTGCCGATGGAATTGACGCAGTTGACGAATTTCAGCGGATGGCGGTTGAACACTTCCGCCGCTTGGTCGAAATGGACGATGTCGAAATACGGCGGCAGTTTGATGCCTAAAGGCTTGTCGAAGTAGCCGAAGGCTTCGCCCAAAATCCGCTCGGTCGTTTCAAAGTCGTAGGCGATTTGCGGCTTGCCAGGGACGTTCGGGCAGGAAAGGTTGAGTTCGGTAATGCCTTTAAAACCGCTGTTTTGCACTTTTTTCAACAGCGTGTGTGTTTCATCGGGCGACATACCGACCAGCGAGAGGAAAAATGTCCGTTCGGGCTGCGATTCTTGAAGGCTCAGCAAATAATCCAGATAGTAATCAATGCCTTGATTCGGCAAACCCATGGAATTGATGCTGCCCAGCGGTACATCGCGGTAACGTGGCTCTGGATTGCCCGCCCGCGCTTCCAGCGTCGCCGTTTTGGTGACGAAGCTGCCTGCGGCAGATTGTCTGACTTCTTCCAATTCTTCCACGGTCATACACGCCACACCAGCGGCGTTCATCAGACAGTTGTCAAAAGAAAAACCGGCGATTTGCGTTCTCAATGACGGCATACCCTGCTCCTTTCCCTTGAAAAATCAAATTGATTGCGAAGCGTAACACGAATAGGCGGCAAAATTTTTAACAAACATCAAATGATAGACAATGTAGGGAAATGTTGTTTTATAGTGGATTAAATTTAAACCAGTACGGCGTTGCCTCACCTTGTCCTGATTTAAATTTAATCCGCTATATATGATGAAGGAAAGGCGAAAAAAGGTCGTCTGAAAGCATGGTTTCAACAAAGTGAAAACCTAAAATGCTTTTCAGACGACCTTTGTTTGCCTGTTCAAAATATGGTTAAAATCCCCAACCCCACCCTTTTGATTTTTCTTGTCTCCGGATTTCAATATGTTTCAAAACGTCATGGCGATTGCTTTTGGCGCGGCTTTGGGCGCATTGTCCCGCTGGTTGCTCGTTCTCGCCTTTGCCGCACTCTCCGTCCCATTTTCGGCAGGCACGCTTGCCGCCAACTGGATCGGCGCGCTCTTAATCGGCATCTGCGCCGAATGGCTGGATAATCCGCAATGGAAGCTTTTACTGATTACCGGTTTTCTCGGCAGCCTGACGACGTTTTCCAGCTTTTCATTGGAAATGGTCACCCTGATGCAGGCGCAACGCTGGGCGACGGCGTTTTCAGCGGTCTGCCTGCATGTTTTCGGCTCGTTCCTGCTGACGGCGTTGGGCATTTACTTGGCGCAAAGCTGGAAATAGCCGCGAACATCGTCATCTCAATAAAATATTCTCACTCTATCCCGATATCCAAACACACGGTTTCGCCGCAATATGCTTTGCCTGCGTCGGTCATATGCGCCGGTTTGTAGGCGGCGAAGGCGTAGGTCAGGTCGGCGCGGAAGGTGTCTTTGTCTGCTTCGCCGGTGTCGCAGTTCAGCCCGGTCGGGATGTCTAACGCAATTTTGAAACCGTCGGCTTGATTCAGCAGGCGGCAGACGGCGGCGGCTTTTTCGGGCAATGCGCCGCTGAAACCTGTCCCGAAAATGCCTTCGATAACGAGGCCGTAACCTGTTTTCAGACGACCTTTGAGTTCGTCGGGGCAGATAATGCTGACACCGTCCGAATGATTCAAACGCTCGCAGTTCAACTGCGCCAGCGGCGACAGTTTGTCTCCCAAGACGAAGACGACATCTACTTGCCAATCCCGCTCCGACAACACGCGCGCGATGACCAAACCGTCGCCGCCGTTGTTGCCCTTGCCACAAACGATTAACGCGCGCCCTGCTTTGGGGAAACGGCGCAGCAAATCCGCGGAGGCGGCTTGTCCCGCGTTTTCCATCAGTTGCTCGAAAGTCGTGCCTTTATCGACTGCCATTTGCTCGTGTTCGCGCATTTCTGCGGCGGTGTAGATTTTCATCATTCGCTCCTTTTCTCTTTTCTGCCTATCAAACATCCAAATGCAAACCTTATCAATAGCCCTTCCCGACTTTCCCGTCAAATCATTCGCTTTCTTTGATTTGTCGCAATATGTCGTCTGAAAATCAGGAATTTGGTGGCTTTGTATTTGATTTTTATGTTAACAAGATTTATTATCATAATAAAACAAAGTGATAAACAATCAAAACTACTTCTTTTGCGGGGACGGGCGTTGGGATATGCCTCGGCCTACCCTGTGTCTGATTCGTCCTTACTTGCCGTCTCTTTTTTCAATCGACAACGAAAGTAAAACACACTATGTCTGCCATACCTTTGTCAAAACTCAGTAAAGGCGCAGTCGCGCACATCGACTCCATCGTCCCCAATTCGACTTTCGGCGAACTCGACCCGCTGGTTACACGCCGCCTTGCCGACTTGGGCTTTTCAAGCGGAATGCCGTTGCAGGTGATCGCCGTCGGCGGATTCGGACGCGGTCCGTTTGCCGTACGTTTGGGCAACCAGTCGCAATTCTCGTTGCGGCAGGAAGAAGCAGGAAAGATTATGTGCCATGTGATTGACGGCTGACTTACGCCGTACGCGCAGGCAAGCTTCATATTCTAGAAATGTGCGGCAAAGGCAGGTTAAATCTGACCGCCCTATCCTTTTCAGACGAGCTCAGGTCGTCTGAAAACGCCATTTCAAAGCCTTTCCCCCAAATCCAACTCCACACTTATCACACAATCAAAAAAGGAGAATTCAATTCATGGAACTAAGCTATTTTGCCTTGATTGGTGCGCCAAACTGTGGCAAAACCGTTTTATTCAACGGTTTGACCGGCGCACATGCCAAGGTTGCCAATTATCCGGGCGTAACGGTCGATAAGCGCGAGGGCGCCTTACTTGACGACAAGGCCGTTCGCATTATCGACCTGCCGGGCACATACAGCCTGCGCACGACCAGCCCCGACGAAGCGGTGGCGAAAGATGTCGCCGTAGGCAAGCTGGGCATTCCGCCCGACGCCATCATTGCCGTTGCCGACGCGACCAACCTGCGTATGACCCTGCGCATGATTTTGGAACTGAAAACGCTGGGACTGCCTATGGTGGTGTCGCTAAACATGAGCGACGTTGCCCGCAGAAGGGGCTTGAATATTGATGCGGCCAAACTGAGCGAGTTGTTGGATGCACCTGTTTTGGAAACAGTTGCCGTGAGCGCGTCGGGCGTACAGGCCGTGCGCGAAGCCGTGGCGAAGCTGCCGCGCAAACGCTCTTTCCCCGCCAACCCCGCTTCTGCCGAACGCACGCTCGAGGCGCTGGAGAGCGACAAACTTTATCAAGAAGTCGAATCGATTTTGGCACAGGTGGTGCGCACGGAAATGACGCTGCCCGCATGGCACAAAAAACTCGACGACATCGTGCTGCACCCCGTCTGGGGCATAATTATGCTGCTGTTTATCCTGTTTATGGTGTTCCAAGCGGTTTACACTTGGGCGGCACCGATTATGGAAGCCATCGAAGGCGGCTTTGCCGCGCTGGGCGAATGGATAGGCACCAACATGGAGCCGGGCATCCTCAGCGACTTGCTCGTCAACGGCGTCATTGCCGGTTTGGGCAGCGTGTTGGTGTTCGTGCCGCAGATTACGATTTTGTTCGCCTTCATCCTGCTTTTGGAAGACTCAGGCTACCTGCCGCGTGCGGCGTTCCTGCTGGATAACGTGATGGCGAAAAGCGGCCTGTCCGGACGCTCATTCATCCCGCTCCTGTCGAGTTTCGCCTGTGCCGTTCCCGCCGTTATGTCGGCGCGTACGATTAATGACCCGCGCGAACGCCTCGTTACCATCGCCGTCGCCCCGCTGCTGACCTGCTCCGCGCGGCTGCCCGTTTACGCGCTGATTATCGCCGCCGTCATTCCTAATCGCACCGTAGGCGGGATTTTCAACCTGCAAGGACTGACGCTGTTCATCCTCTATCTCGTAGGCATCCTGTCTGCTGCCTTGGCAGCGTATATCATGAAACGCTTGGCGCGTATGAAAGGCAACGTGCAGCAATTCCCGCTCTTGATGGAGCTGCCGACTTTCCGCACGCCCAACTTCAAACACATCATGACCAGCCTGTGGGACAGGGTAAAAGCCTTCCTCAAACGCGCCGGTACGATTATCTTCGCCCTTGCCGTAGTTTTGTGGGGCTTGGTAAGCTGGCCGCAACCGCCCGCAGGTGCAACAGGCGCGGCAATCGACTACAGTTTGGCGGGTATGCTCGGCCACGCTATCCAACCATTGTTCGCCCCGCTGGGCTTCACTTGGGAAATGTGTATCGCCATGATTCCGGGCATTGCCGCGCGTGAAGTCGTCGTTGCCGCACTGGGTACGGTCTATGCCGTCAGCGCGTCGTCTGAAGACGCCGTACAAAACGCGCTGATTCCGATTGTGCACAACAACTGGGGTTTGCCAACCGCCTTCGCCTTCCTGGCTTGGTATGTGTACGCCCCCATGTGCGCCGCGACATTGGCTGTGATTAAACGCGAAACCAAATCCACAAAAAATATGGTGATGATTACCGGCTATTTGTTCCTGATGGCTTACTTCGCCGCATTTGTGGTTTACCAAATTTCTTCAAGGATACTATCGTCATGACTCAATATATTATCGTCGGCTTGATTATGCTCACTTGCATATTCTTCCTCTTGCGAAAATTCGTATTCAAACCGAAAAAACGCGATTGCAGCAGCGGCTGCGGCAAATGCGGCGGTTGCGGTTAAATATGGATAGCTAGGAAGAAAAAAGGTCGTCTGAAATGGTTTCAGACGACCTTTTGCATAGTGGATTAAAATTGCAATGATACGGCGTTGCCAACGCCCTTATGTACTACCCGTACACGGCGGGCGTTGCCGCCTTGTCTCATTTTTATTTTAATCCACTATATGTTTGGGCTATGGTTCTGCGGTTGTTGTAGGACTTTCCATCATTCGGTAACAAAACGCTTAAACAGCCTTTTTTCTTGGAAAGATGATACAAGTAATTAAAAATATCAAAGTTCCGCCCACAAAATCAATAAAATGGTGTTGATAGACAAACAAGACCGAAATGGCGAGTAACAATCCCCATATACCAAAAAGTGATTTTAAGAATTTGGATTTGACTTCCCTGCAATAAACCTCAGCCGAAAGAAAAGCAAAACTCACATGCAATGACGGACATTGGTTAAAACTACTGTCTATTTTGCCCAATATATAAAAGAAAGATTTTAAAATTTGGTTATCGACTTCGGGTTTGGGAAAATAAAATTTCATTGGAAATATGACAAATAGAGCAGTAGAAACCGCAATTAAAAAGGCTGCCCTCTTTATCAGCAATTTCAAATTGCTTTCGTTCTTTTCCAAAAATATAGTGGCTAAGAAGAAAACCTGAGACGTCATATAAGGCAACATAAATATGGGCAAAAAAGGAATATTCCTTTCCCAGTCCATAAAATATGAAGGCACATTATCGACTGTATAGGTATAAAACTCAGCCCCTTTGTACAAAATGACAAAAAATATCGATATAAAAATTGTATATTTAATCTTTAATTTTGACAGCTTATCCACGTGCAAATTTTCTCCAATCACAATTCCAACATAATCAAAATATCAGAATTTCATCACGATATCATATATGTTAACCGGATGGAAATATGATTATGGATACTTACATCAGTAAACGTATAGTGGATTAACTTTAAACCAGTACGGCGTTGCCTCGCCTTGCCGTACTATCTGCACTGTCTGCGGCTTCGTCGCTTTGTCCTGATTTAAATTTAATCCACTATAGTTTGGGTCATACCCAACCATCACATCCAAGCCTTCACAACAAAAAGGTCGTCTGAAAACCAAACTCCGGTTTTCAGACGACCTCAATCATTCCAAAACTTCAACCAACCTTATTTCAACGCTTCCAGCAGCTTCCCGTGTATCCCGCCGAAACCGCCGTTGCTCATGACCAAAATATGGTCGCCTGCTTCGGCATTTTTCACGATTTCGGCGACGAAGGCATCGAAGTCTTTGCCGACGTGCAGCTTGCCGCCCAAAGGCGCGAGGGCTTCGGCGACGTTCCAGTCCACGCCGCCGGCGTAGCAGAACACTTGGTCGGCACCTTTGAGGCTTTCGGGCAGGGCGGCTTTCATGGTGCCGAGTTTCATGGTGTTGGAGCGCGGCTCGAGGACGGCGAGGATGCGGGCGTTTCCGACGCGCTGGCGCAGGCCTTCGATGGTGGTTTCAATGGCGGTCGGGTGGTGGGCGAAATCGTCGTAAACGGTGATGCCGTTTACCGTGCCTTTGATTTCCATGCGGCGTTTGACGTTTTTAAACGCGCTCAAGGCTTCGCAGGCCGTCTGAATATCGACTCCGGCATGGCGTGCGGCGGCGATGACGGCGAGCGCGTTCATGCGGTTGTGTCCGCCCATCAAATCCCATGCGACGTGTCCGGCTTTTTTGCCGTCAAGCAACACGTCAAACGAGCCGTCGGCATTGACTTCGCCGACCTGCCAGCCGTGTTCGGTGCCGAATTTTTCCACCGGCGTCCAGCAGCCTTTGTCCAAAGTGTCTTGCAGGCTTTGCTGCTGTCCGTTGCAGACGATTAAGCCTTCGGACGGCACGGTGCGCACGAGGTGGTGGAACTGGGTCTGTATCGCGCCCAAATCGGCGAAGATGTCGGCATGGTCGAATTCCAGATTGTTCAACACGGCGGTACGCGGACGGTAATGTACGAATTTGGAGCGTTTGTCGAAAAAGGCGGTGTCGTATTCGTCGGCTTCGATAACGAAAAACGGCGATTTGCTGTTCGGATCTTGGCGCGGCGTTTGTGGCAGGCGGGCGGAAACGCTGAAGTTTTCGGGTACGCCGCCGATGAGGAAGCCCGGCGCGAGTCCGGCATATTCCAAGACCCATGCGAGCATGGACGCAGTGGTGGTTTTGCCGTGCGTCCCCGCCACGCCGAGTACCCAATGATGATGCAACACGTTTTCCGACAGCCATTGCGGGCCGGAAATATAAGGCAGGCCGCGGTTCAAAATCGCTTCAACCACATCCATCCCGCGCTTGGCGACATTGCCGATAACGTAAACGTCGGCTTTAAATTCGTCCAACTGCACGGCATCGAAGCCTTCGTGTACGTCTATGCCCAAGGCTTCGAGCTGGGTGCTCATCGGCGGATACATCTTCGCGTCGCAACCGCTGACTTTAAACCCCGCTTCTTTGGCAATGGCGGCCACCCCGCCCATAAACGTGCCGCCGATACCGATAATGTGGATGTGTTTCATGATAAAACCGTCTTTTGAATGAAATAATGGGAAAGCCGCCATTATAGCGGAGTTTGGATGCAGGGGTCGTCTGAAAAGCAAAGCTGTGGCAAGATGGACAATATAGAAGATTTGAACTGAACAGGAGAAAGCCCATGCCCAAGCTGACACCCCAAATGTTCGCTTTTCTGCAAGCGCCTCAAGCCGAATCCGTCTTGCTGCGGCTCTACACCCAAGCCTTAAAGCAAAACAGGCAGATGTTTTTTCATTTTCTGCCCAAGATTTTCAAGCTGTTGGGCAAAGGGCTGGATTGGACGGGGGAAAACGAAAGTTTTTACGAAGACAAATACATCCCCATCGCACCGCAACAAGGCAAGTTTTTGTATATGCAGGCTTTGGCATCGGGAGCAAAAAACATTGTCGAATTCGGGACTTCCTACGGCATTTCGACGCTGTATCTTGCCGCAGCCGCCAAGCGCAACGGCGGGCGCGTCATCACTTGCGAATATCTGCCGCACAAAGCCGCAGTAGCGAGAAAACATTTCCAAGAAGCCGGTTTGGCAGACTATATCGAGCTTCGAGAAGGCGATGCGCTGGAAACCTTAAAAAGCTTAGACATCCGCCCCGATTTCGTCTTACTCGACGGCTGGCCGGATTTGGTATTCCCCGTATTCAAGCTGCTTGAACCTAATCTTGCCGACCGCGCGGTCATCGCCGTGGATGATGTGGAAGGCTTCTCACCTGCCATGCAGGATTATCTCGATTACGTCCGCCATCCTGAAAACGGTTATATTTCAAGCACATTAAAACCTTATAAAGCGCTGGAATATACGATCAAGACAGGTAAACCGAAAAGGTCGTCTGAAAACTCGGTTTAGGCAAAATAGAATTGCCTGACCGGTTTTCAGACGACCTTTTATTGCTATCTTTGCAACCATCACTACTCGGGCATCATCTCACCTTCACCGCCCATACTGTTTGCCGCATTAACCCGTTCCTGCGCGGCTTTCACTTGGTTTTCCAAACCCTTAATCCGTTCTTGATAACGGGCGTAGTTTCGCTCATTGCCATAACGAACCTGTTTGCCCTCTTCCAGATTTTTCTGTGCCTGAGCCAATTCGTTTTGCGCCGAAGATGAACCAGGCATTGCGCCGGACGGTGGAGACGGCATTTGTTCGGAAGGAGCGTTTCTTGCAGCAGCGCTTGCTGATGCCGAGTGTGCGGACGGTGCGGCGGAGGTATAAACCGAGGGTCTGCCGATATTGCCCGGTTTGCAGTTTTTGCCGCCGGTCTGCGTATAGGTTTTACGCCCTGATTTGTCGATACATTCAAATACGGGGGATGCCGTCGTAGCGGCGGAAAATGCGAGCAGTAATGTGCTTAAAATCAATTTATTCATTCTTATACCTTTCATCAAATCATCAAAACCATATCCACCATGCCACCAAAGCAATGATCATCACCAAATTCGCAATAATAATCGGCTTCCATTGCCGAGGTGCGTGGCGCAATTCTGCGCCCGAACGCGTGCGGCGGATGTAGAAAAACGGACTGAGCAGCATGGATGCGGCGCACAACAGAATAATCACGGCGTAATAGATTTTTTCGGTTTCCATTTCCTCCGCCCCGTTTCAGACGACCTATACAAAATATGCTACAATCGCCGGCGATTATAACACCCTGTTTATCTATATTTATAAAGGTTTTACCAATAATGATTTCTACCAACGGCATTACCATGCAGTTCGGCGCGAAGCCGCTGTTTGAAAACGTATCCGTCAAGTTCGGCGAAGGCAACCGCTACGGCTTGATCGGCGCGAACGGTTCGGGCAAATCCACCTTCATGAAAATCCTCGGCGGCGATTTGGAACAGACTGCGGGCGAAGTCGCGATTGAAAACGGCGTACGCTTGGGTAAGCTGCGCCAAGACCAGTTCGCCTACGAAGACATGCGCGTGCTGGACGTGGTGATGATGGGGCATACCGAAATGTGGGCGGCGATGACCGAACGCGACGCGGTTTACGCTAACCCCGAAGCCACCGAAGACGACTACATGAAAGCCGCCGAACTGGAAGCCAAGTTCGCCGAGTACGACGGCTACACCGCCGAAGCGCGCGCCGCCGAGCTGTTGAGCGGTGTAGGCATTTCCGAAGATTTGCACAATGCGACCATGGCGGAAGTCGCCCCAGGCTTCAAGCTGCGCGTATTGCTGGCGCAGGCCCTGTTCTCCAAACCCGATGTACTGTTGCTTGACGAGCCGACCAACAACTTGGACATCAACACCATCCGCTGGCTGGAAGGCGTGTTGAACCAATACGACTCCACCATGATTATCATCTCGCACGACCGTCACTTCCTGAACGAAGTCTGCACGCACATGGCGGATTTGGACTACAACACCATCACCATCTATCCGGGCAACTACGACGATTACATGCTCGCCTCCGCCCAATCGCGCGAACGCGCCCTGAAAGACAACGCCAAGGCAAAAGAGAAACTGCAAGAGCTGCAAGAGTTCGTCGCCCGCTTCTCTGCCAACAAATCCAAAGCCCGCCAGGCGACCAGTCGTCTGAAACAGGCAGACAAAATCAAAGCCGAAATGGTCGAAGTCAAGCCTTCAACCCGCCAAAACCCGTATATCCGCTTTGAAGCCGATGAAAAAGCCAAGCTGCACCGTCAGGCGGTAGAAGTCGAAAACTTGGCCAAACGCTTTGAAACCCAGTTGTTCAAAAACCTGAGCTTCATCCTCGAAGCAGGTCAGCGACTCGCCATCATCGGCCCCAACGGCGCGGGTAAATCCACTCTGCTGAAACTCCTCGCCGGCGCGTTCAAACCCGAATACGCCGAAGGTATCGCCCCCGATGCAGGCACCATCAAATGGGCGGAAAAAGCCAATGTCGGCTATTATCCGCAAGACCATGAAAACGACTTCGACGTCGATATGAACCTGAGCGAATGGATGCGCCAATGGGGACAAGAAGGCGACGACGAACAAGTCATCCGCGGCACTTTGGGACGCCTACTCTTCGGCAGCAACGACGTGGTGAAAAAAGTGCAGGTTCTCTCCGGCGGTGAAAAAGGCCGTATGCTCTACGGCAAACTCCTGCTGCTGAAACCCAATGTGCTGATTATGGACGAACCGACCAACCACATGGACATGGAAAGCATCGAATCGCTGAACATGGCACTGGAAAAATACAACGGCACGCTGATTTTCGTGTCGCACGACCGCCAATTCGTCTCCTCGCTCGCCACCCAAATTATCGAGCTGGACGGCAAAGGCGGCTACGAACACTATCTGGGCGATTACGAAAGCTATCTGGCGAAAAAAGGGATTGTGTAAAAAACATGAATGCCAATCTGCGAAAACTGCTGCAAAACCCGCTTGCGCCCATCGTATTGCCCGCATTGAGCTAGTATCTTACGCAAGACGGTAAGGTACACTTGGTTAATGCCGAACATGCTTATCGGAAAGGTCATGCAGCCGCCTGGCTATTTAACGAGTTCGGCGTAGCAGGCGTAGGGGCTTTCTACTAAGCGTTGCCTAGATTGTCTGCCTGTTTTTAGCCATTCGTTCATATCGGGTGTGGCAGCAAGATAAGTAGCAGTAAACAAAAAGCTCAGGCAGTCTGAAAATGTCTTTCAGACTGCCTGAGCTTTTTAGTCAATAAAGGAAGACAATAAATAAAAAACAAACAGCATAAC
>CAUOMQ010000082.1:0-11345 GCA_963456805.1 uncultured Neisseria sp.
TTTCAAGCAGAAGACGGCATACGAGATTGCCTCTTGTCTCGTGGGATCGGAGATGGTGTATAAGAGACAGAAAATATGCCATATATTCCTAAAATAAGTTTTGAAGTGATAAATTGTATAAATATTATCAAGGCTGGTATTGTAAATATTATTTGTAATAATAATATCTTATAATAGCTTTCCGTGTTGAAATATTTAGTCATATTATTTGACTCCATCATGTTTCTTTAGCTGATTGTAAAGATCACTAGTGCTTTCCATGCTATCGTAAAGTCCCCAAAATCCATGTGTATAAGACTTAGAAAAATATACAAGAATATCTTCTTGTACTATGCTATTCACATAGCATGGTTTGTTTAATGCATCTTTATCAATAACTGTTTCAGGTAAATCTCCAAGTGTAAAAGTTGGGGCGAGGCAAATTGTAATAAATAAAGCTCTATTATTTAAAGTGATCAAAACGTAATCCTTTGTTCAATATACATAGTAGCAGGTAGATTATGATCCAAAAAAATTATCCAGTTATCTAAAATATTTGGTTTCTACCTAAGCCTACACTTACTAAAATGGGTTAACAATACAATTATAGTGGATTAACTTTAAACCAGTACGGCGTTGCCTCGCCTTAGCTCAAAGAGAACGATTCTCTAAGGTGCTGAAGCACCAAGTGAATCGGTTCCGTACTATCTGTACTGTCTGCGGTTTCGTCGCCTTGTCCTGATCTAAATTTAATCCACTATATTACTTGCTAATAATGAGCAGAAAGACAGAGAAAACCGATTACGAACCATAGATATATGGCTAAGGAAACCAAACGGCGTCCGATAAGTTTATTCCGTAAAACAAATCCTAAAATTAAAGTAATGAAAACAATTGGTAAGCCGATATATATTAAATTGTCAAAATATCTGCCTTGACCTAAATATGGAAAGATCAAGTAGACTCCAAAAATCCCGCCCATAAAATAAATCAGCATGCCCGGCCCTAGGAGTAGAGCGGTAAGTATATGTGGCATTAATAAAATTGAAAGCCACTGTTTAGTTTTTAAATTCATTTAAATCACCAATATATGAAACTTTTTATATCGATAGGGTAAATAGGCCGGGTACTTCTGCAAAACCGTCAAATCGTCGAAATATGGGTTTTTGAAGCCAATCTACGCTTACTTTTTTCCGTTTCAATCAGCGTGAACCGTCGCGCGGGAGTGCTATTAAAGGAGGAACAGGCGGGTCTTGATAGCTTTCGTCGATTTCAAAGCCTGCCGCGCGGGCTTTGTCTTCCATTTGTTTCCTTTCCTTTGATCTTAAGCGGAGCTCTTTATCCAAGGCTTCGCGGTAGCCCGGTTTGCTAAATTCTTCTTGTACATGTAACCGGAGGAAATCCCAATATGCTTTTACGGTAATTTGCAGAGCATACTGACCGTTGCCGTATTGGTCACGATATTGTTCTGAGTTATCCTTCCCAAGCATAAACTCCACAAGCACACCCTCCGCATATAGAGTCCCTATCTGAGCTAAGTTGGGCAGTTTCTTCCATTCCTCAGGGGTTAGTTCAATAGCGGTGGGAATGCCGGTTATCGGTTTTGCTTTAATTCTACTGTTTTCCACTTCAAAAAAGGCGGCGGCATTTTTACGGTCGTGCTTAATCCTTGGTGCGCTGCGGGAAATCAAATCTGTCCAACCGGCTTGATGCATCTGCCTGATCAGATTATAGAAATTCTGTCTTGCTTCTTCATCACTGATGTTGCTGCTTTTGCCTAGGCCAGAAAACATGTCAAATTCATCAATGCCTAAGAACGGGTTATGACTTCGATTTTCATATGCGGTAATACTGCTTACATGAGGTATTTTAAAAGTATGTTTGCCATGTTCAAAAACAACGGTTTTTTCCTGATTAAAGTCTATTTCATATTGATTGACATTAAAAAATTCTGAGTCGTCAGAAGGTCCTGCATAATTTTCAGGGAATCTGTTAACAAAATGTTTGCTGGATTCCGGCAGGGTAATGGACACCGTGTCGGGCAGGTTGTCTTTGGGTGTCTCTTTTGAGAAAGGGATGCAGCCTCCTGATAAGAAGATGATGGCGGTGAATGAAATGATTTTATTTATCAGATTATTAGGCATGATTATCGTCCGTTTTTTGTGGTTTTAAATCTGCATTAAAGGTAGGCGCAAAGACAATAAGGCAACTGCCAATAATAATTTTTTCATTTTTTGTTTATCTTTGGGTTGGCGTCTATTTTTTTAAATACTGCTAGATGAAAGTCTGAACATAAATCAAAAAGCCCAAAAGGACAAATGGGTGATGATGAGTGGTAAAGATGTCGTGTGAATGGTTGGTTGGTATAGTGGATTAACTTTAAACCAGTACGGCGTTGCCTCGCCTTAGCTCAAAGAGAACGATTCTCTAAGGTGCTGAAGCACCAAGTGAATCGGTTCCGTACTATCTGTACTGTCTGCGGCTTCGTCGCCTTGTCCTGATTTAAAGTTAATCCACTATTAAGAGTGGGCATGGATGGTTTGGATATGAAAAAGGTCGTCTGAAAAACGGTTTTCAGACGACCTTTTGACTTTTTAGCCGATTTTAAGGCTGATAGTTGGGTTTCATGCCGTTGGGCAGGAGTTGCCAGACGTAGCCTGTGGTTTTCATTTTGCCGGCAACCTCGCCTGCTTCATCGCCGTAGCCCCAGAAGTAGTCCACGCGGACGGCGCCTTTGATGGCGCTGCCTGTGTCTTGCGCCATGATGAGGCGGTTGAGGGCTTTTTTGGTGGTCGGATGGGCGGTGGCGACAAACAGCGGCGCGCCTAAGGTGATGTAGTGGCGGTCGATGGCGCCTGCGTATTCACCCAAGAGCGGTGTGCCCAATGCGCCGACCGGGCCGGCTTCGCTGCTGCCGGTCAGTTCGCGGAAGAAGACGTAGCTGGGGTTTTGTCCCAAGACTTCGGCGAGGCGGCCGGGGTTTTGCTTCATGTAGGCTTTGATGCCCTGCATGCTGGTTTGTGCGAGGGGGAGGTAGCCTTTGTCCGCCATGTAGCGTCCGATGGAGACGTAGGGGTGTTCGTTTTTGTCGGCGAATCCGACGCGGATGTATTTGCCGGACGGGGTTTTCAGACGACCTGAACCTTGGATGTGCATGAAGAAGAGTTCGACAGGGTCTTCTGCGTAACCGAGGATGGGGGCTTTGCCGTTGAGCGCGCCGCCGTTGATTTGGTTGCGGGTGTAATAAGGAACGAAGCGGCTGCCTTCAAACCTGCCTTTGAGGGCGGTGCTGCGGGCGGTAATGGGGAATTGGGACAGGTCGGCGGTGTGTGTGCCGCTGTTGTCGATGACGCCGCTGTTGGCACCGGTTTGGCGGATGCGGACGGTGGCTTTGCTGCTTCTCAAATTGGCGGATAGGGGGACGGAAACGAAGTCGTTGGGGATGCCGTAGATGGGGAAGCGGGCTTTGCTTGTGGCTTTGTCATCGCCGAGCAGGACGGGTTCGTAGTAGCCGGTGATGGTGCCGGCGGGGTTGCCGTTGTTGCTGACCTGCCAAGGGGTGAAATAGCGTTCGAAGAAATGTTTGGCTTGGAAATGGTGGAGGGGTGTCTGCATGGCTTGGGCGCAGACATCTTGCCAGCCTGCGCGGTTTTTGAGTTTCTCGCAGCCTAAGCGGAAGGATTGGAGGCTTTTGACGAAGTGTTGGGTACTCCAATGCGGCAGTTCTTGGTGGGACACGACGGTGTAGGTCGCGCCGCCGCCGCTGACGGTGGTGCCGGCGGGGTCGGGTGTGCCGGTGGGGCGGTCCGGGCCTTTGACGGTGGTGGTGTCGACTTCAGGAAGGTTTTTGATGCGTTTGCTCGGGCAGGCGGAGAGGACGGCTGCGGCGATGGTGAGGAGTGTGATGCGGTATAGGTGTTTTTTCATAATGCTGTCTTAAAGGTCGTCTGAAATCTGCCGCCGGATAGGGTGAAACGTGTATCAATCGGCTGCGCCGACTTGCTTGGGATGTACTCAGAAAATCGGTTTGCATTGGATGGACAGATTTGCAGACGGGATATTTGGTCCGTTTATTCAAGAGCTTGGGATTTTAACACAGTTTGCCTGCCTGCTTCGGCGGTATGAAAAAGGTCGTCTGAAAACCTTGTATATCGGTTTTCAGACGACCTTTGCCGTATTTTGAAGCCAATCTTATTTCTGATTGTCTTCGATGATTTTTTTGAGGTGCGGCATGGGGCTATATCCGCTTTGGCTGCGGCCGTTCGGGAAGACGAGGGTAGGTGTGCCGTTGAAGCCGAATTGTTCGCCCAAAGAAGTGGTTTCGGCAACGGGATTGTCGCAATTGGCTTTGCCGCTCGGGAATTGGCCTTTGCGCATCCAGTCGGTCCAGGCTTGGGTCGGGTTGGGCTGGCACCACAAAATTTCGGCTTTACGCGCGGCATCGGGGTGCAGGCTCGGAATCGGCATCATGAAGTTGTAGATCGTGATGTCGGTCATTTTTTCAAACTCGTGTTCCAAGCGTTTGCAGTACGGGCAGTCGGGGTCGGAGAAGACGGCGACTTTCAGCTTGCCGTTGCCGCGCACTTCTTTAATCGCTTTGTCCAAAGGCAGGGAGGAGAAGTCGATTTTGTTCAAATCGGCGGCGCGTTCGTCGGTCAGGCTTTTGCGCGTGTTGACGTCGATGAGGTCGCCGACGAACATATAGTCGCCTTTGGCATCGGTGTAAATGATTTGTTTGCCGCTGACGACGACTTCATAAATGCCTTGAATAGGGGTTTCGCTGACGCTGATGACTTTCAGGCCTTGGGATTCGTAAATTTTTTCGAGGCGGGCTTTCAAGGCTTCGCCGACTTTGCCTTGCACGGGGGCGGCGGGCTTGGCGGCTGAAGAGGGCGCTGCATTTGCCTGTGAAACGGGCGTTTGCCCGCACGCGGTCAGTGAGATCAGAGCGATGGGGGCTAAGATTTTGATTAATTTGGTTTTCATTTTTAAGTATAGGCGTGTGTCAAGAAAACCGCATTGTATCAAACCTCTGTCATGCCTGCATTGTATTGAGGCTCAATTTATCGTCTGAAAATAGCTTTCGGCTGTTAAAATACGCAAAAAAACGATTTGCCTGCCTGTATGATCTACCACCGTATCGCCGTAAACGTGCCGCTTTCAGACGGCCTTTTGACTTATTCCCATTCCGAGCCGCTGCCGCTGGGCGCGCGGGTGCTTGTGCCTTTCCGCAACAAGACCGTGGTCGGGATTGTGTGGGAAACGGATATTGCGCCGGATATGGACGCGGCGCGGATTTTGAGCGTTCAGACGGCCTTTTCGGACGAACCGCCGCTGCCTGAAAGCTGGCGTGATTTGCTCTCGTTTACGTCGCGTTATTACCACTATCCGACGGGGCAGGCGGTGTTTGCCGCGCTGCCGCAGGGTTTGAAGGAAACGCGCGCGGTGGAAATGCCGCAGCCGCCGTTGTTTTACACGCTGAACGAAGCGGGCAGGGCGCAAACGCCGCCGCCGGCGCGGTTCAACAAAAAAGCGGCTTTGTGGGACGCGCTGCTGTCGGGCGGAATGACGATGGCGGCGTTGAAGCAGGTGAACGCGCAGGCGGCGAAGTTAATCGAAGATTGGGTGGAACAGGGCTGGATTGAAACCACGGAAGCAGCGAAACCCGTTTTAAGGTCGTCTGAATTTCAGCTCAACGCCAACCAGCAACAGGCCTCCGATGAAATTCAGACGGCCTTCGGCAGCTTCCAGCCGTTTCTGCTGTACGGCATCACCGGCAGCGGCAAGACCGAGGTGTATTTCGATGCGATGGCGAAAGTGTTGGCGCAGGGGCGGCAGGTGTTGTTTCTGTTGCCCGAAATCAACCTCACGCCGCAGCTTTTGAAACGGGTGGAAAACCGTTTTGCCGACGTACCGACTGCCGTGTTGCACAGCCAGATGGCGGCAGGCAAGCGCACGCAGGATTATTTGCGCGCAATGTTGGGACAGGCGAAGTTGGTCATCGGCACGCGGCTGGCGGTGTTCACACCGATGGATGATGTCGGGCTGATTGTGGTCGATGAGGAACACGACGGCTCGTTCAAACAGGACAACGAATTGCGCTACCACGCCCGCGATTTGGCGGTGTGGCGGGCGAAACAGAGCGGCTGCCCCGTCGTGTTGGGCAGTGCCACGCCCAGCTTGGAGAGCTGGCACAAGGCGCAAAGCGGCGCGTACCGCCTGCTGCAACTGACCGAACGCGCCCATACCGCCGCGCAACTGCCGCAAGTGGACATCCTCAACGTAGGTCGTCTGAAACTCGACAACGGCTTCTCGCCGCAAGCCTTGCAGCTTTTGAAACAGAATTTTGAAGCAGGCGGCATGTCGCTGGTGTACCTCAACCGTCGCGGTTTCGCGCCCGCGCTGTTTTGCGGCGACTGCGGTCATACCTTCGGTTGCCCGAACTGCTCCGCCAAAATGGTGCTGCACCAACGCGCCCGCCAACTGCGCTGCCACCACTGCGACCACCGCGAACCCGTCCCGTTCAAATGCCCCGACTGCGGCAACCAAGACCTGACCGCCGTCGGCCACGGCACGCAGCGCGTCGAAGAAACCCTGCGCGCCTTCCTGCCCAAGGCCGCCGTCGTCCGCGTCGACAGGGACAGCACCGCGCACAAAAACGACTGGGCGGATTTGTACCGCCGTATCGCCGACAACGAAATCGACATTCTGGTCGGCACGCAGATGCTCGCCAAAGGCCATGATTTCGCGCGGCTCAACCTGGTTATCGTGTTGAACGCCGACGGCAGCCTGTACAGCGCGGATTTCCGCGCGCCGGAAAGGCTGTTCGCCGAGCTGATGCAAGTGTCCGGCAGGGCGGGGCGCGCCGACAAACCCGGCAAGGTGCTGATACAGACCCAACTGCCCGAACATCCCGTCTTCGCCGCCGTCAAAGCGCAGGACTACGCCGTGTTTGCCGAAAACGAATTGAACGAGCGGCAAATGTTCGCCATGCCGCCCTTCGGTTTTCAGACCGCCGTCCGCGCCGACGCGCCGCGCGTTGCCGATGCGATGGAGTTTCTCAACGCCGCCAAAGAAACCCTCGCCCCGCTCTTGCCCGCAAGCGTCTCCCAGTTCGGTGCCGCCCCCATGCTGATGGTGCGCCTCGCCGAACGCGAACGCGCGCAAATCTTCCTCGAATCGACATCCCGACAGGATTTGCACCGCGCCGTGAGTTTATGGGTGCAGGTGTTGCAGCAGAACAGGGACGGCAAAATCCGATGGTCGGTGGATGTGGATGCGCAGGAAGCATAAGCGGAATAGGGAAGGGGTCGTCTGAAAAAGCGGAAGAGGCATTTTCAGACGACCTTTTTGTTTAAACCATCTTTCTGGTTTGTGAAACGCGGCAAGGCTGGGATGGGCAGGGTTGCGCCTGCATTGAAAAACATTTGGGCCTTCACAAAAGCCCTACGATAAAATACGCGGTATGAAAGCCTGATGCTGCGCCGCAGTTGGCAGTTCAGGCTTTGCCGACATATTGCCCATTTTGAGTTCCATACGGAGTTTGTATGTATATAGGACGCTTCGCCCCCAGCCCTACGGGTTTGCTGCACATAGGCTCGCTGCTGACCGCTTTGGCTTCTTATGCCGATGCGCGCGCCAACGGCGGCAAGTGGCTGGTGCGTATGGAAGACTTGGATCCGCCCAGGGAAATGGCGGGCGCTGCCGCGCATATTTTGCACACATTGGAAGCGTTCGGCTTTGAATGGGACGGCGAAGTCGCCTACCAAAGCCGACGGAACGGGTTGTATCAAGAGGCATTGGGTCGTCTGAAAAGTGAGGGGCTGGTATATCCTTGTTATTGCAGCCGTAAAGACTGGCAGGCGGCGGCAACGGCGGGGGCGGACGGATTTGTGTATAACGGGCGTTGCCGCGTTCCGGCGCAAAGGCCTGAAGCGAATGGGAAAACGCCTGCTTGGCGGATTGCCGTTCCCGACAGGATAATCGGTTTTCAGGATGGGATTGTCGGCTATTACGCCCAAAATCTGGCACACGATATCGGCGATTTCGTCCTGTTGCGTGCGGACGGTTTTTGGGCGTATCAACTTGCCGTAGTCGCGGACGATGCCGAACAAGGAATCACGCATATCGTGCGCGGACAGGATTTGCTGGTGTCCACGCCGCGTCAGATTTATTTGCAGCAATGTCTCGGCGCGAACACGCCGCATTACGCGCACCTGCCTTTGCTGGTGAATGCGCAGGGGCAGAAATGGTCCAAACAAACGCTTGCTCCCGCCTTGGATTTGAACCGGCGCGAAGCGCTTTTGCGGCAAGTGATGCGTTACCTCAATCTTCCCGACGCACCCGAAGTCGACCGACCCGAGGAATTGTTGGCGTGGGCGGTTTTACATTGGGAGATACGGGCGATACCGGTTAATGACATAGTCACGGAGTAAATTTGTAAATTTGCAACAAATTACTTGAGGTATTACTTAAATTTTTTAATTTTTGTAAGTAATCGCTTGTTTTTTGGATAAAGTTAACAGAATTAAGGTATATTCCTAAACACCTCAAGACCACTTTCATTTCAGATGAATGTTTGGCCTGTCTGCCAAAACGGCAGAAAGAGGCAACCGTATGAGAAAAATGTTTCAACATACCGAAAACACGCGGGAACGTTGTGTATTGATTTAAAATTCACATTCGTATTTAAAATAACAAAGAAAAAAAGATTATGTTAAGTGCCATTATTGTTGAAGACGAAGTGCTGGCAGCAGAGCGTTTACGGGTCTTACTTGAAGAATGCAATGTCGTCTTGCTTAATGTATTCCACCATGCCCAGCCGGCATTGGATTGGTTGAGCATACATGAAGCAGATATCGTATTCGCCGATATCGGCCTGCCTGAAATCAACGGTTTGGAGTTTGTCGAGCGCATCAAGCGCGGTGCCAAACGCCAGCCCGAAATTATTTTCACCACCGCCTATGAAGAACACGCCCTGCGTGCCTTCGAATTGGCTGCCGCCGACTACCTGCTCAAGCCCATCAGAATGACCCGTCTGCAAGCGGCGCTTGACCGCGTCGGCGAAAAATACCGCGAAAAAGCCGACGATTTCACCCATTTCACCGTCTTCAGCCGTGATCTGATGATTGAAATCCCATGGCAGCAGGCACGTTACTTATTGGCGGAACATAAAACCGTATTCCTGATTACCGGCGACGGACAGCGATACGAATTGCCCAAAACGCTGGTTTCTTGGGAAGAGCTGCTCGGAGACAAAGTAATCCGCATCCACCGCAACGCCATCGTGTTCCGACACACCTTAGACTGCCTTATCCGCTTGGATGAAGAGGAAGACGAGAGCAATGCCATTTGGGGCGCGAAGGTTTTGGACGTACCCAAACCCCTTCCCGTCAGCCGCCGCCAATTGGCGACTTTGCGCAAAATTCTGAAAAAACAAATCTGATGGCGGATTTGCCCCATCATCAACAAAGCCCTGCCTTTTGGCAGGGCTTTTGTTTTTCAGACGACCCCTTGTCGTGAACCGGCACGGTAGTCGTAACAAGGCGGCAGAGTAGCGGATGGATAAGATTAGGATAAGGCGGGGCAACACATTTTTCCGTTATCCGAACCTTATCGTGATGCACCGTCATTCGCCGTTTTATCATGATCCCGCACGATTTTGTCGTACACAGCTTCAGGCAGGTAGCGGCGTATCATGTCGCGCCAGCCGTCGGGGCCGACCAAGCCTTTGACCATGGTGGAAGAGACTTCCGCAATTTCGCGCGGCGGCATCAGGAAGACCGTCGAAATTTCGGGTGCAAGGTCGCTGTTGATATAGCGCATCGAGCGTTCGTATTCGTAGTCGGCGGCAGAACGGATGCCGCGAACGATAAATCCCGCGCCGATTTCGCGCGCGTAGCGGACAAGGAAGCGGTTTTCAAATACGCAGATGCGGACATTGGGAAAGTCGCCTGTAATCGCTTCGAGCATGGCGCGGCGTTCGTCTATGGTGTAGGTGTTGCGTTTTTCAGGATTGATGCCGATGGCGACGACGAGTTCGTCAAAAAGCGCCTGCGCTTCTTTTATCATCCAAAGATGACCGAGCGTCGGCGGATCGAAACTGCCTGCGTAAACAGCGCGGCGCGGGGGAATCGTTTTCATGGAAAGTAGAATGAGTGATGGCAGCCGTCAGCATAGCGGGCGGGGGCGGGAATGTCAAAAAGGTCGTCTGAAATACACAATCAGTCCGTATTGGGGCGAAACCGGGTTTTCAGACGACCCATTCATTAAAACATGATTGATATGAAATCAAGCGCATGAAGATTTGCTTCAGGCGGTTTAAAGCAATAACGCGGCGACACCGGATAGCCTTCCTTTACTTCGAAATCCTTTAATAGCATAATAAATAGAAATTATTATCAAAATTTATCCGTATTAGGCAAATGGGCGAAAGTGCATTTGTATAGTGGATTAAATTTAAATCAGAACAAGGCGACGAAGCTGCAGACAGTGCAGATAGTACTGCAAGGCGAGGCAACGCCGTACTGGTTTAAAGTTAATCCGCCATATTTCAGACGGATTCGATATGGAGATTGGAAAATGGAACTGAAAAGACGTGATTTCTTAAAAATGACCGCCGCGCTGGCTGCGGCAGGGGTTTCGCCTTCGCTGTTGGCGGCGGGGAAAGAGCAGTTTACCGTGTACGGCGCGCCGGCGATGCCCAGCGTAACCATTGCCGTAGCGGCGTTGCAGGGCAAGCTGGCGAAGCAGGCGGATGTGTCGCTGAAGGTTTGGCGCTCGCCCGACCAGCTTCGTGCGGGCGTGGCGAGCGGGCAATTTAAAGTGATGATGAGTCCGAGCAATGTCGGCGTAAACCTGCGCAACCAAGGGCAGAAAGTCGGCATGGTGAATATTTTGACCAATGGCATCACGCAGTTGGTCTGCAAAGGCAGCGCGATTGCCTCGCCGCAGGATTTGGTCGGCAAAAAAATCCTCGTTCCGTTTAAAAACGACATGCCCGACATCGTGCTGCAAGCCTTGCTGAAAAAACTGAAAATCGACGCGCACAAAGTCGGCATCACTTATACCGCCACGCCGCCCGAAGCAGTAGGGCTGTTTTTGAGTAAGGACTACCACGCCGCCATCCTGCCCGAACCGATGGCGAGCGCGGGTATGCTCAAAGGCAAAACCATGGGCGTAAACGTCGTGCGCGGCTTTGATTTGGTGAAGGCATGGGGGCAGGAGTTTGACACCAAACCGCTGATTCCGATGGCGGGCATCATCGCCAACGAAGAATATTTCCACGCGCACAAGGCGCAGTTCGACATCTTCCATCAGGATTTGAAAAACGCGCTCAACTGGATACTTGCCAACCGCCAAAGCGC
>CAUOMQ010000083.1:0-11305 GCA_963456805.1 uncultured Neisseria sp.
AAACCAAACTCAATCAACAGCAAAGGTCGTCTGAAATCCCTTTCAGACGACCTTTATCATAAACATCCGAAACAATTTCAAACATACCGAGCTTCAACTCACAACTTAAAGCCTCTTACCCATCAATCCCTGTTACTTTTTTAAACAGTATCCATGTTAGTATTATGACTTATTTGATTCAAATTGGATTGAGTTGCTGTAATGAGTAAACACATTCTTTTAGGGATAAGCGGTGGTATTGCGGCTTATAAATCATGTGAGTTGGTCCGATTACTAAAAAAACAAGGACATTCTGTAACGGTGGCAATGAGTCGTGCTGCTACTGAATTCGTTACCCCCCTTACGTTTCAAGCATTAAGCGGAAATCCTGTTCTAGTCGATACGCACGATGGCCACTCAACTAGAGGAATGAGTCATATTGATTTAACCCGAGAAGCGGATGTTTTTTTAATTGCTCCCGCTACTGCCAATACGGTTGCCAAGATTGCCAACGGTATTGCTGATAATCTGCTGACCAATTTGGCAGCAGCACGAAAATGCTCCATGGCAGTCGCTCCGGCGATGAATGTGGAGATGTGGAACAATCCTGCCAATCAGAGGAATATCCAACAACTGATTTCAGACGACATCACGGTTTTTCAGCCATCCTATGGCGAACAGGCTTGCGGTGAAATCGGGATAGGGAGAATGCCTGAAGCGATTGAACTTGCCGATTTGATTCATGATTTATGGACGCCGAAAATACTTGCCGGCAAAAAAATCTTAATCACTGCCGGCGCGACCTTGGAAATGATTGACCCGGTCCGTGGAATTACGAATATTTCCAGCGGTCAGATGGGCATTGCCCTAGCCCGTGCATGCAGAATGGCCGGCGCACAAGTTACGTTGATTTATGGACAGTTACAGACTCCCCTGCCGACCGGTCTCTATCATATGGAACAGGCTATTAGCGCCAAAGAAATGTACGATGCCGTTCATAAATATATTGAAGATCAGGATGTTTTTATTTCCGTAGCCGCTGTGGCTGACTATAAGGTAAAAAACAGCAGCCCGCACAAATTGAAAAAAGAAAATTCAAAAGATACCCCGACCCTTGAATTGGAAGCCAATCCTGATATTTTGGCATCTGTAGCAGCCTTACCCAAACCTCCTTTTTGTATTGGATTTGCAGCAGAAAGTGAAAAAGTTTTGGAATATGCTCGAGCAAAACGTTTACGCAAAGGCATTCCGATGCTGATTGCCAATGACGTTTCTCAGGCAATGGGAAAATCTACCAATCAGATTACTATTATTACGGATGACGAGGAACTATCTTTCCCTGAGAAAGAGAAATTACAGGTAGCAGAAGAAATTGTTCAATCTCTTGCTCGCCATCTGGACAAACTAAACCTGTAAGTAATCAGGTTAACCTTAACTATCTTCTACAACAGCAAAGGTCGTCTGAAAATTTTCAGACGACCTTTGTGATATTTAATGCCCTGCTGATGAACTCCCATTAAACGGCGGCTTAGCAAACCAAATTATGGAAATCATGACGATGAACAAGATACTGCCAGCCAGAAAAATCTCGTTTGATCCCATAATGAAGCCTTGCTGCGTAATGGCATCGGAAATATTTTTCAAAACCTGCTGTTCACTCAGCCCCCGATTCGTCATTTCATGAACTGTTTGAACAGTCAAACTCGAATATGGATTAATCTGTTCACTCAGTTGCGTATGATGCAAAGCTTCTCTCCGCTCCCACATGGTACTGACTATGGATACACCCACACCACCCATGAAGACGCGCAAGAAATTAGACAGGCTACTTGCTGATGCAATCTGATCGGATTTAATATGGGACAATGTAATGCTGGTCAACGGAAGGAAAAACATGGACACACCCAAGCCTTGCCAGAATTGGGGCCAAACAACATTGCTCATATTCATTCCGGCATAAAAATCAGTGCGCCAATAGAAAGTAAAAGCAAACGTCAAGAAACTTGCGGTGACAAGAAGACGCATGTCAATGCGGTTGCCGAATCTACCTATAATCGGGGACAACAAGATAGGAAGAAAGCCCACCGGTGCAGCCGCCAAGCCCGCCCATGTTGCGGTATAGCCAAGATTAGACTGCAACACCAGCGGCAACAGCGTGAGCGTACCCATGTAAACCATAAAGCCCAATGAAGTTGCCAGTACGCCTATCGTAAAATTTCTGTTGCTAAACAAAGAAAAATCGACAATCGGGTATTTCTCGCCAAGCTCCCAAACCACAAAATACGTCAGACATACCAATGCAACGATGCCTAACACAATAATCTCTCCAGAGGCAAACCAGTCCAACTCTTTACCTCTATCAAGCATCATTTGCAGCGCACCGACGCCAACCACCATCAAGACCAAACCGATGTAATCTATCGGCGTCTTAACCACTTCTGTTTCCCTATCCCTCAATTGCTGCCACACAATAAGTGCAGAAATAATACCGATAGGGATGTTGATGAAGAAAATCCAACCCCAATGCCAATTATCCGAAATCCAACCGCCGAGAATAGGACCTAAAACAGGCGCGACGACAACGGTCATTGCCCACAAGGCCAAAGCCAATGTCCGTTTTTCAGGAGGATACGATGCCATTAATAGACTTTGCGACAGCGGAATCAACGGTCCGGCTACAAAGCCTTGTAACACCCTGAAGATCACCAAAGCCTGAAGATTGGGTGCAATGCCGCACAACCACGACAGCAAAACAAATCCCACTACGGAGGCGATAAACAGTTTTACTTCGCCAAACCGCTTTGCCATAAATCCAGTTAACGGCACTGAAATCGCATTCGCCACGGCAAATGATGTAATGACCCAAGTACCCTGAGTAGTCGCTGCCCCTAAGTCCCCGGCAATTACCGGTACTGCAACGTTGGCAATCGTGGTATCCAAGACTTCCATAAAAACAGCAAGGCTGAGCGCCAACGTAACCAGCACCAGCCTAACACCCTGCAATGGCGGATAATTCATATTTCTTCGCTATTATTCATTCAATATATTGCACAGTGATTGCGCTTAGATACACATCCCTTTTCAGACGACCTCTTTGATGAATATTCACATCATCGCAAGCCAAAAACAAAGTTCTGCCTTACATTTAATCCATCACAATTTTGCTTCCTCATGCGCTTCGATATCTATTCGCTATCAAATACCCAAATTCAGCAATTCAACGCATGACAGGTCGTCTGAAAACATTTTTACTTAGCGTATTTCTCAAAAATCTTATCGATCAACGCATCGGCGGCAGCCCAATCTACGCCTTCAGTTTCCGGGGATGTTACATTTTTATCAGCGGCAGCCGTCATGTTTTTTCCTGAGCCGGCACCTGAAATATCAACTTTTACCTTCATAGATAAACCGACACGAAGCGGATTAGCCTGCAACTCTTTCGCATCCAAACTGATGCGGACCGGAACACGTTGCACAACCTTAATCCAGTTCCCCGTCGCATTTTGCGGCGGCAAAAGAGAGAATGCACTGCCCGTACCCGCTGACAAACCCATCACCCTGCCATGATAGACCACTTTATTTCCATATAAATCAGCAGTCATTTCAACAGGTTGACCAATTTTCATTTGACGCAGTTGCGATTCTTTAAAGTTAGCATCCACCCAAAGATTGCTCAAAGGAACCACAGCCATCATTGGAGAACCTTGGGCAATACGCTGCCCAACTTGAACATTTCGTTTGGCAATCTGTCCATTCATCGGCGCGCGAATTTGGGTGCGTTGCAGATTCAGCCACGCATCCTTAATATGGCTGATGGCTGTTTGCACCGCAGGTTGTTGACGCAGAGGGATATTATTACCTAAAACTGCTTGTGCAGAAGTCTCTTCCGCTTCCACTGCCTTCAAAGCCGCTTGCGCCTGAACCACCGCAGCACGGGCATGACTCAACTCTTCACCTGAAATCGCATCCGTTCCCGATAAAGCTTCACGTCGGCGCAAATCTGCCTGAGCCTTGGCCAGTTCGGCTTTTCGCAAAAGAACCTGCGCTTTTGCTTTTGAGTTAACCGCAGTTTGTTGTTTATTCTGACGAATTGCCTGAATCAATTCATTTTGAGCCCGTTCGTAAGCCAGCTGAAAATCGCTGTCATCCAACGCGACCAAGACATCCCCTTTTTTGACCACATCAGTATCGTCATACATCACCTTCCTTACCGTACCGGTGACCTGAGGGGTAATTTGCACCAGATGACCCGCAACATAGGCATCTTCCGTCTCTTCCTCGTATTGCCAGAATAAGAAATACGCAAGAGCCACACCGACTGCAATCAAAATAAAAAGCAGTGTAATAACTGCCAGATTACGCCCGCGTTTACGCCCCACCCTTGAACTTTTTGTCCCTGAATTGCGTAATTGTTCATTATTTTCTAGATTCGCATCCATGATTTCATTTTAACCTGGGTAATTACAGACTATTTTCCTTATGCACCCCATCCCACTAATATCTCATTGATTTTAATAGAATAGACAATACTGAAAAATACATACAGAGGTGCATTCTATAGCCACATCGTTACTCAATCAAGTAACAATCATATTTAAAAACCATTTGGATATCCCCTTTTATCATTAGGCGCAAACAATCATTTCAAAGTCATCCAAGCAATACCGATTCCTGACAACCAAAAAGCAATTGGCGACATTCTGAATACATACATTTAAACGTTAAATGCATATCCAAAATATCGCCAATTGACTTGATTAAAAGGAAAGGGGTCGTCTGAAAACCTTCTATTGCGATTTAAACCCACCACCCAACTGGGCATTCAGATTGCTCCATGCAATCAACCGTTCAGATTGATACTGCACCAATTGCATTTTCACTTGCAACATATCATCTTGTTTTTGTAATGCGCTGAGACCATTATCCAATCCCGCCCTCACTCTACCCTGAGCATTTTTAACCGACTTCTCGGATATTTTCAGCATTTTATCCCAAGTAGACTGTTTGCTTTGCAGGCTTTGGTAATCTACAACAGCATCCGCAGCAGAACGCATCGCATTCAAAACCGTTTGATCGTACACGGCCACCTGCTCATTATATTCTGCGCGTTTGCCTGCCAATTTTGACTGTAATGCCCCAGACGTAAAAATAGGAAGATTGATAGCAGGAACAATACCCAGCATGCCTGATGTTTTACCCCTTACCACATTGAACGCATCAATATGTCCAAGACCCGCCAAGGCTTTTAACTCAATATTGGGATAAAACTCTGCTTCGGTGGATTTAACCGTATGCAGCTTAGATTCCAATAATGATTTTTGTGCCGCGATATCCGGTCGGGCTGCTAACAAATCCGCATGGATTCTATTCACAGGCACAACAGGAACCACGCCCATCCTACCGGGCTCTTGTTCGGAAAGTGCTCCCGGCACGTTACCGCTCAATACTGCCAAAGCATGTCGGACTTTGGCAATCTGTTGTTCCAATGACGTTTTTTCCAACTGAAGTTGCTGACTTGCCAATTCAAGCGGGTACAATGATTGTGCGGGCATCAGGTTTGCATGGATTCTGCGCGAGACCAATTGCTGCATTTTCTCTGACAGATTGATACGTTCCTGCACAAGAGCCTGACGCTCGCTCAAAGCCTGCCAAATAAAATATTGCTTGGTTACCGCGTTCGCCAGCTCAATCCGTGCCTGATGGGCTTCATACAGAATTGCCTGACGGCGTCCCAAAACCGCTGCAATCTGCTCACGGTTTTTTCCCCAAAAGTCGAATGTCCAACTTCCCTGTACTGCCGCGTTTGCCAACAATAATGTATGGTCGGTATCAATACGGGAAGATGCGGGCTTGGGTGCAACATACATCCCGACCCCGCGTGCGGACATACCGATTTGCGTTTTGCCGGCGGCTTCGGTTATTCCCAGCTGCGCTTGTGCTTGCTCGAAACGCGCCTTGGCAATACGCAAATCCGTTGATGTCTGGATAGCTTGTGCAACCAGTTGATTCAGTTTGTTATCTTTTAATTGCAACCACCATCCGTCTTGAATGAGGGATGCCGACTTACCATCGGGTAAAGAATACACCGTTGGTTCTTCCAACGGTGCTTGTTTACCAAACTGCGCACAAGCCGCAAGTACAGATACTGCGATAATGCAGATGCCCCGTTTGGCAATATTTGATTTCATGGCAGACTCCGTTTTTTTACTTTTATCCCTGCCACAATTCTTACTGCATCAGATCAGCTGTCCAAACGGTTCAACAGCTTGCCCAACAGATTTTGCAACTGGGTATAATCCTCATTGGTGAAATCTTCCCAAGCTTCACCGCTCTTACTGGAAATCTGCGGCCATACTTGTTGGATAAAAGACTCACCTTCCTGTGTCAATTTTAACACAATCTGGCGGCGGTCTTGCTGGTTGATATGACGACCTACCCATCCCCGTTCTACCATCTCATCGGAAAGACGGGTCGCACTGGTACGCGTCAAATCCATCAAGTCGCTCAAACGCGAAGGAAGGATTTCGCTTTTAGGGCTGACGTAAACCGCCATCAAAGCGAACCATAAATTCTCGTTGATACCGAAAGTTTTCAAATTTTCATTGAGATGACTGCTTAGACGTTCGGTTGTTACCCGTAACAGACGCCCTGTTCTTACCTGTTGTTCTGAAAATTCAGGCAGGCGGTCGGAAAGTTGGCGCAGCGCGTTGACCAAGTCGGTTTGTGAAAAACTCATTATAAATATCCTCTTCTTAAATTTATTGGCTGTTTCTGCTGCAAATCAGAACAAATAATGACAATCTCATTTACCTCAAAATACCAAATACTTATTCAATGCCGCTATACTAATTCAACTGATTATTTTCCGAATGAAAATCTGACAATCGGTCCAAGAAGATAACAAGTGGCGTTTTTTATGCATAAGTCATCTAATTTGTATGTAATTCCGAATTCTTACTCTACAAAATCAGTATTCAGAAAGGATAGATTTGTGGTTGCCGACAACTTAATTTATTGTTTATATTGAAAACCCCATAATTTATTAGAGAGATGGCGCTTCTCCTTAGTTCTATAACTCAAAACATGACTTTTGAGATACTACTGAAAACACTTCAAAAAAATTTTAACTTTTACGATTAATGCGGGAAAATTAACTAGAAAAATCATAAATTTAAAAATCAGTTTAAATTCAATCCGCATTGCTTTGCAAAGGCATTACCACCACATCAAAACATCCGCGCCCACCTATCATTTTTTTGCATTTCCAGCCCAGCGTTCAACCGCTAAATAATTATCAAAAAAATCACAAACATAATTCCCCTTATATTACAATCCGCCTTTCGTGGTTCGAAAACCTCCCACATTAAAAAACTAAGGAAACACTCATGTCCCGCAATACCGAAGAGCTGCAAGGCATCTCGCTTTTGGGTAATCAAAAAACCCAATATCCGACCGGCTACGCTCCCGAAATTCTTGAAGCATTCGACAACAAACATCCCGACAACGACTATTTCGTTAAGTTCGTCTGCCCCGAATTCACCAGCCTCTGCCCCATGACCGGGCAGCCTGACTTCGCCACCATCTACATCCGCTACATCCCGCACATCAAAATGGTAGAAAGCAAATCCCTGAAACTCTACCTCTTCAGCTTCCGCAACCACGGCGATTTCCATGAAGACTGCGTCAACATCATCATGAAAGACCTGATTGCCCTGATGGATCCGAAATACATCGAAGTTTTCGGCGAATTCACACCGCGCGGCGGCATCGCCATTCATCCCTTTGCCAATTACGGCAAAGCAGGTACCGAGTTTGAAACACTGGCACGAAAACGCCTGTTTGAACACGACAGCCAATAATCCATCCTCTTTTTACGCATTTTCAGACGACCTTTTTCACGAGAAGGTCGTCTGAAAGCCTTTCCGAAAGATTTCCATGTACGAATTTACAACAGCGCAACAACAGAAGGCGCTCTTCTGGCTGGTGCTTTTCCATATCCTCATCATTGCCGCCAGCAACTATCTGGTGCAGTTCCCCTTCCAAATTTTCGGCATTCACACCACTTGGGGCGCGTTTTCCTTCCCCTTCATCTTCCTTGCCACCGACCTGACTGTCCGCATTTTCGGTTCGCACTTGGCACGGCGGATTATCTTTTGGGTCATGTTCCCCGCCCTTTTGCTTTCCTACATCTTTTCCGTTTTGTTCCACGACGGCAGTTGGATGGGCTTAAATGCGCTGTCCGAATTCAATACCTTTGTCGGACGCATCGCCTTAGCCAGCTTTGCCGCTTACGCACTCGGACAAATCCTTGATATTTTTGTGTTCAACAAATTACGTCGTCTGAAAGCGTGGTGGATCGCCCCGACCGCATCAACCGTCATCGGCAACGCATTGGATACGTTGGTATTTTTCGCCATTGCCTTCTATGCCAGCAGCGATGAATTTATGGCGGCAAACTGGCAGGGCATCGCTTTTGTCGATTATCTGTTCAAACTCGCTATCTGCACCCTCTTCTTCCTGCCGGCCTACGGTGTGATTTTGAATATCTTGACGAAGAAGTTGACGACACTGCACTCCCAACATCCTCAAAAGCAGATGCTGCCGGCACAAGAATCTTGATGCAGTCCGACAGAACGATTCACAATTCCCGTTCATAGAAAATACAAAGAGGTCGTCTGAAAATTTCAGACGACCTCTTTGTGTTTTATGGCCTCGCCAACAGGAATCGAACCTGTATTTTACGCTTAGGAGGCATACGTTCTATCCGTTGAACTATGGCGAGCGTGTTAAACTTTTCCTGCAATAAACGATAATAATCCTGCGGCAATCAGCGGACCGACCGGAATGCCGCCCATAAACGCCACACCGATAACCGTACCGATCAAAAGACCTGTTACTAAAACAGGCTGTTCACTCATCAGCGGTACGCCGCGCCCTGCCAGCCAGGCGACAAGGATGCCGATTAATACGGCGGCAATCATTTTAAAATTGACAAACTCCGACAGCGGCGGAATTTGAACCTTCCCTGAAACCAGCGGACTTAAAACCCCGATTGTCAGCAAAATAATCCCAAAATGCAAGCCGTGTTTTTCCATGAAAGGAATATATTGCGACAAAGCAGTCTGTTGCATTAAAAGCAAAATTGCTGCGGAAATCGTAATCGAGTTGTTGTTGCTGACGACGCCGAGAAAAATCAGCGTCACCAAAAACATCGGGACGAAATTGAAATTCATCAGATTTAAGAAACCCGTGCCAATGATTCCTCAGCCAACTGAATCATCGCCTGCTTGACTTCGCTATCAGGCAATACTGCTAAAGAAGCCACGGCTTGCTCAACGGCTTTTCGTGCTTCGGAAATCGAATAAGTCAACGCGTCGGAATGGACAACATAATCATGGATTTTTTGGAAACTGCCGCGATCCGCATTTTCCAAAGCGTGGCGCACATCTTCAGCCACTTGTTTCGAACCGTTGCGCATCAGATAAATCAGCGGCAAAGTCGGTTTGCCTTCTGCCAAATCGTCGCCGACGTTTTTACCGATTTCTTCGGTTTCGCCCGAATAATCCAAAACATCATCAATAATTTGGAACGCCGTACCGACATACATGCCGTAGTCTTTCAACGCCTGCTCATGTTCGGGGGACGCATTGCCCAAAATCGCGCCAACCTGCGCGGCCGCTTCAAACAATTTGGCCGTTTTATATTGAATCACTTGAACATATTGCGCTTCAGTAATATCGGTATTGCCGATGTTCATCAGCTGCATGACCTCGCCTTCGGCAATAATATTGGTTGCATCCGCCATGACTTCCAAAATGCGCATACTGCTGGAATCAACCATCAATTGGAAAGCGCGCGTATATAAAAAGTCGCCGACCAACACCGCCGCCGCGTTGCCGAACAGATTATTCGCCGTTTCACGTCCGCGGCGCAAATCGCTTTCATCGACAACATCGTCATGCAGCAAGGTCGAAGTGTGGATAAATTCCACCATTGCCGCCAAAGCATACAGCTTATCTCCATCATAGCCGACCGACTTACCTGCCAAAATCGTCATAATCGGACGCAGACGCTTACCGCCGGCACTGATAATATAAGTACCGATTTGCGAAATCAGCGCAACATCAGACTGAACCGCTTGGTTGATCACCTCATTGACCCGCGAAAGGTCTTCAGGCAGATGGCGTTGGAAATAAGGCAGATTTTCGAGCATAACACATTCTCAGTCAGCAAAATGAAGCAGGCTTGCCGTATAAATAAATGGGTTGGGTATAAGGCGGAAATAATATTGCCGCATAAAAAATATCGGCAATCCAACGCGCGATTATAGCAGCAAAGCCCGTTTGACACATCTTTCAGACGACCCTGACCCCACAAACGAAATAAACTTTGACAAAACAGGCAAATAGCAATAGAATGCCGTGTTTCGCACAATGGTGTGCGGGATATTAACCATAATTCTCATGGAGTTGAGTATGTACGCGGTCGTAAAAACCGGCGGCAAACAATATAAAGTTGCCGTTGGCGAAAAATTGAAAGTAGAACAGATACCTGCCGAACTCGACAGCCAAATCGAACTGACCGAAGTTTTGATGATTGCTGACGGCGAATCTGTAAAAGTTGGTGCTCCTTTTATCGAAGGCGCAAAAGTAACAGCTAAAGTAGTAGCCCATGGTCGCGGCGAGAAAGTACGCATTTTCAAAATGCGCCGCCGTAAACACTACCAAAAACGCCAAGGCCATCGCCAAAATTTCACCCAAATCGAAATCGTGGCAATCGCCTAATTTTTGAAACTTAGGAGTATTACAAATGGCAAGTAAAAAAGCAGGCGGTAGCACCCGCAACGGTCGCGATTCAGAAGCCAAACGCTTGGGCGTAAAAGCCTACGGCAACGAGCTGATTCCGGCAGGTTCCATCATCGTCCGCCAACGCGGTACCAAATTCCACGCCGGTGACAACGTAGGCATGGGCAAAGACCACACTTTGTTCGCCAAAGTTGACGGTTATGTTGAATTCAAAACCAAAGGCGCGCTGAACCGTAAAACGGTCAGCATCCGTCCTTACACTGGTTCTGAAGAATAATCCGAGTTTATCGTGATATTGAGAAAGCCGTATTTCTTAGGGAATACGGCTTTTTTGTTTGTATGGGTTGGCAATGATTTTGCCATCGCCGATTCAATCTTAAACAGCGCAAACAACAAAGCAGCACACGATACAACAGACACGATAGGAAACTATAGTGGATTAAATTTAAATCAGGACAAGGCGACTAAACCGCAGACAGTACAGATAGTACGGAACCGATTCACTTGGTGCTTCAGCACCT
>CAUOMQ010000084.1:0-11115 GCA_963456805.1 uncultured Neisseria sp.
TGCTTCAGCACCTTAGAGAATCGTTCTCTTTGAGCTAAGGCGAGGCAACGCCGTGCTGGTTTAAAGTTAATCCACTATAGAAAAACCTTTTTCAGACGACCTCTTGCCAAACCTCGTCTGAAACGTCCCTAAAAAGGAATCCCATGAAACCGATTATCCGCACCGCCCTGACCGCCGCCATCATCCTGCCCCTCGCCTCCTGCGGCCTTTTTTCCGGCAAACATCACCCGAAGACCAAAACCCACACCACCGCCCGAACAGTCCAACCCGTCCGCATCAGCAACATCGACCGCACTCAAGGCTCGCAAGAACTTATGCTGCACAGCATGGGGCTAGTCGGCACGCCTTACAGATGGGGCGGCAGCAGCACTGCCACCGGCTTCGACTGCAGCGGCATGATTCAATTCGTCTATAAAAACGCCCTCGATGTCAGCCTCCCGCGAACCGCCCGCGACATGGCGGCAGCCAGCCGCAAAATCCCCGACAACCAATTAAAAGCCGGCGACCTCGTCTTTTTCAACACCGGCGGTTCATCCCAATATTCCCACGTCGGCCTCTACATCGGCAACGGCGAATTTATCCACGCCCCAAGCAGCGGCAAAACCATCAAAACCGAAAAACTCTCCAGCCCGTATTACGCTAAACATTATCTCGGCGCGCATACTTTCTTTACGGAATAAGGCATACAGCGGGATTCTTCATCTATCAGCACAAGACAAAAACGAACCAACGTCGTTAACGTAATCTCAATTCCAATGCAGCAAATCAAAAAGGTCGTCTGAAAACCTGTTTTTCAAGTTTTCAGACGACCTTTTCGTCAACTCCATTTAAACACCGCCGCTAGCGACGCTTCAACAAAACCGCTCTTTCCTTACCCAAGCAGTTTCATCAAAAACAGCCGCTCCGTTGTACAGGCGAAATAGCGGAATAATCAGCGCGTCTTCTGTCAGCGTGTGTTTCAATTGCTCAAATCAAACATTTAAGCCTGCAAAGAAGCACGATTTTCCAAAACTTGGTCAATCAAACCGTATTCTTTGGCCTCTTCGGCAGACATGAAGTTGTCGCGGTCGGTGTCGCGTTCCAAATCTGCCAAGTCACGGCCGCAGTGTTTCGCCATCAGGCGGTTGAGTTTCTCTTTGATTTTCAACAGCTCGCGGGCATGGATTTCAATGTCGGATGCCTGACCGCCCAAACCGCCGCTGATTAAAGGTTGGTGAATCATGATACGGCTGTTGGGTAGGGCGAAACGTTTGCCTTTTTCGCCTGCCGAGAGCAGGAATGCGCCCATGCTTGCCGCTTGCCCTAAGCACAAAGTGGAGACGTTGGGCTTGATGAAATTCATGGTGTCGTAAATCGACATGCCTGCCGTTACCGAGCCGCCGGGGGAATTGATGTAGAAGAAAATATCTTTGTCCGGATTTTCACTTTCCAAAAACAACAGCTGGGCAACCACCAAATTGGCGGACTCGTCGGTTACCGGGCCAATCAAAAATACGATGCGCTCTTTCAAAAGGCGCGAGTAAATATCAAATGCACGCTCGCCGCGGCCGCTTTGTTCGATAACGGTAGGAACGAGGTAATTATTGAAATCGAAGGACATTTTTGTCTCCTGTCAATGTTGCGAAAGCACCAAAGGGGTGCTTTGGTGCTTTCAAGTTGCCTGTTTCAGACGACCTTTTGAAGATGATTAGGCTTGTGCGCCCATCACTTCGTCAAAAGACAAAGCTTTTTCGGTTACTTTGGCTTTGCCCAAAACAAAATCAACGACGTTGCTTTCTACTGCCAAAGAAGTCGGACCTTGCAGGCGGGAAGGCTCTGCGTAGTACCAGTCGATCACTTCTTGGGGATCTTCGTAGCTTTCTGCGAAGTTGGCAACAACGGCTTTGATTTGCTCTTCAGTCGGTTCCAGTTTGTTTTCTTCAACCAGTTTGGCCAAAATCAGACCCAAAGATACGCGGCGTTCGGCTTGCTCTTTGAACATATCCAAAGGCAGATCCAAGTTGGCAGCGTCAGCCATGCCTTGGTTGACGAAGTTTTGTTTCATTTCGTTTGCCAAGCGGGCAGCTTCTTCATTTACCAAAGCAACAGGTGCTTTCAGCTCTACGGCTTTGAGCAGCGCGTTCATTACAGATTCTTTGGTTTGTTCGTTCACGCGGCGCTCAACTTCGCGGCCTACGTTTTTCTTCACTTCTTCGCGCATTTTAGCAACGTCTCCGTCGGCGATACCCAATGCTTTGGCGAAGTCGGCATCAACTTCGGGCAGGGTGGGTTCGGATACGTTGTTCAATGTGATGGTGAAGACAGCGGATTTACCGGCAACGTCTTTACCGTGGTAGTCTTCAGGGAAGTTGACGGTAACGTCTTTGCTTTCGCCTGCCTTCATGCCGACTACGCCAGCTTCAAATTCAGGCAACATTTGACCTGCGCCCAATACGAAGGCGTAGTTTTTGGATGCGCCGCCGGCGAAAGGTTCGCCGTCGATTTTGCCTTCGAAGTCGATGATGACGCGGTCACCGTTTTGGGCTTCGCGTTCAACATGGTTGAAGCGGGTGCGTTGTTTGCGCAGGATTTCTACGGTTTGGTCCACTTCGGCATCGCCGACGGAAGCGGTTACTTTTTCGACTTCTTGTGCAGACAAATCGCCGATAACGACTTCAGGGAACACTTCGAAAATCGCAGCGATTTTCAGGGATTCTTTATCGTCTTGTTCTTCAACGCCTTCGAAACGCGGATAGCCGGCAACTTTCAATTCTTGGGCAACGGCAACATCGTAAAAGCGGCGTTGGACCATTTCATTGATGACATCATTTTGAGCGCTTGCACCGTACATTTGGGCAATCATTTTTAAAGGTGCTTTACCCGGACGGAAACCGTCGATTTTTGCACGGCGTTGGGTTTGTTTCAGTTTTTTATCGGTTTCTGCGTTGATTTCGGACCAAGGCAGAGACAACACTACTTTGCGTTCCAGATTTTCTAAAGTTTCAACAGTTACGCTCATCGTAAGACCTTAATTTGTTGTGTTAAATAAAAAATGGGAATCCTTTTGCCAATGATGACTGCAAAAGCGGTCCGACCCATCGGGGCTTTTATCGTCCGTTGCTTGCAAAAGGCAGGAAAATTAGCTGGCTAGTATATCACAATGTTTGATTGACTGGATAATATAGTGGATTAACTTTAAACCAGCACGGCGTTGCCTCGCCTTGTCCTGATTTAAATTTAATCCACTATAATCCACTATATCGTCGATAGGCGGGCCGATTTTGCCCCGATAAAATAAGGTATTGGATCCGACATCATAAAAAGGTCGTCTGAAAACAGATATAACCGGTTTTCAGACGACCTTTGGTAATTATTGAGATCACAACTGGTCTTTTTGCGCCAAAATTCTGCGGCTGCCGTTGATGTCTGCGGGGGAAACGACACCGGCGTTTTCGAGCGCTTCCATCAGGTTGGCGGCGCGGTTGTAGCCGATGCGCAACTGGCGTTGCAGGGAGGAGATGGAAGTTTTTTTGCTTTCCAAAATGTAGGCGACGGCTTGGTCGAACAGTTCGTCGCTGCCTGCATTCGGATTGACGATGTTGGTGGTTTCCAGCGCGGCTTCACCGCTGAGCAAACCTTCGACATAGTCGGCGGGGGCTTGCGATTTGACGTAGTTGACGACTTGATGCACCTCGTCGTCTGAAACAAACGCGCCTTGCAGGCGGGTCGGCTCGGCGCTGCCCGGTTGCAGGAACAGGGAGTCGCCGTATTTCAGCAGTTCGTCCGCGCCCATTTGGTCGAGGATGGTACGGCTGTCGATTTTGCTTTGCACGGTAAACGCCATGCGCGTCGGGATATTCGCTTTAATCAAGCCGGTGACGACATCGACGCTTGGTCGTTGGGTTGCGACAATCATATGGATACCGGCGGCACGCGCTTTTTGGGCGAGGCGGGCAATTTGTTGTTCGACGGCTTTGCGTTCGGTCATCATCAGGTCTGCCAACTCGTCGATAACGACCACAATCATCGGCAGTTTTTCCAGCGGCTCGGGGTCGTCCGGATTCAGGCTGAACGGGTTGGGCATGGGTTTGCCCGATGCTTTGGCGGCTTCGACTTTTTGGTTGAAGCCTTCCAAGTTGCGCACGCCGGCGTGGGAAAGCAGGCGGTAGCGTTTTTCCATTTCGGCGACACACCAGTTCAACGCCTGCCCCGCTTCACGCATATCGGTAACGACCGGGCAGAGCAGGTGCGGAATGCCGTCGTAAATGCTCAATTCGAGCATTTTCGGATCAATCATGATGAAGCGGACTTCGTCGGGCGTGGCTTTGAAAAGCATGGACATAATCATGCCGTTCACACCGACGGACTTACCCGAACCGGTCATACCGGCGACCAAAAGGTGCGGCATTTTTGCCAAATCGCCGACGACGGGCGTACCGGAAATGTCTTTACCCAGCGCGACGGTCAGCTTGGATTTGGCTTCGGTAAACACGGGCGAAGACAAGATTTCGCTCAACATCACGTCTTGGCGTTTTTCGTTGGGCAACTCGATGCCCATGGTGTTTTTGCCCGCGATGGTTTCCACAATGCGCACGGATTGCAACGACATGGAACGCGCCAAATCTTTAGACAGGGCAACGATTTGGCTGCCTTTTATGCCTTGCGCGGGTTCGATTTCATAACGCGTAATCACAGGGCCGGAAGTGGCAGAAACGACTTGCACGCCGATGCCGAATTCTGCCAGCTTGGATTCAATCAGTTCGGCAGTGCGCTCCAATTCGGCAGGATTGATGCTGACGGGTTCGCCGTTGGGCAGGCGCAGCAGGTTCATGCCGGGTTTGTGGTATTCGCCTGTTTGTTGCGGCTCGTTGTCTTCAAACAAGGAAGCCTGGATTTTGGGTGGTGGCGCGACGGAGACTGCGACGGATTTGCGGTTACTGGTGCTGCCTGCAAGCGGGGCAACGGGCGTGGCGGTGATGTTTTTGGCTTCTTTCACCATGCGGCGTGTATTTTCCGTTTCCAATGCTTCGGCGGTCGAGCCGTCGTCCTTGCGTCTGCCCAATGCCTTTTTCAGACGACCCCAAATGCCTGAAAACAGGCTTTCGGTATTGCGTCCTGTTTTTGCCATGACTTCCAGCCAAGACACTTGTGCCAGCAAGGAAACGGAAAGCAGCAGCATGACGCACATAATCAGCAGGCTGCCGGATTTACCCAACAGCCAAGCCAAGCCCGAACCAGCCAAAGCGCCGACCAAACCGCCCGCACCGACAGGCAGGGTGTCGTCCAAAGTATTTTGAAGGGTGAAGTATTCAAGAATCGGGCTGCACACCAAAAGCAGGAACAAAGCCAGCGCGGCAACGCCGTGGTTGTACGATTTGTAGTTTTCGCGCTTTTGCAGCGGGCGGAAATTTTTATAAAGGAAAACGCACGAAGCGGCAATCCACCACCAAAACGACAAACCAAAGAGATAATAGCCGACATCGGAAACATACGCGCCAAACAGCCCGCCGAAGTTGGCGATATCGTCCGGTTTCGGCACGCTGCGCGACCATGCGGGGTCGGTCATTTTGAAGCTGGCGAGGGAGATGGCGATAAAGACCGTTACCATCAGCCCGAAAAGCCACAGCGCGTCGTTAATCAGATTGACGACGTGTTCGGGGCGCGCTTTTTTTTCTTCATTTTTTTGCAGCGCTTTAGCAGCCTTCAAACGCTCGGAAACCTTGTTCGGCTCTGTCTGCGCCTTCGTTTGGCTTTGACGGCGCGTGCTCGGTTTGGCGTTTGTTTTGGCTTTAGTTTTTGATGCGGTTTTAGAGGATTTTGCGGTCATGGATGGATTTTTGATATTCGGTATAGGTCGTCTGAAAAGGGAAAACCGACGGGGAATCAATCCGTCGGGTGTAATGTGTGTAAGGTCTAAATTATACCGTATTTACCGTTTCTGATAAAACAAGGTCGTCTGAAAAAGGTTTTCAGACGACCTCTTGTTCAGCTTTCAGCCGTCAGTCTTTCAATGACTGCTCTGCGGCATTGCGGACTTTATCGGCAGCCGCTTCGATTTCTGATTGTGCAACTTCGGATTGTGCAACTTCTGAAACGGTTTGCGCTGAAACAGGCGTTTCCGTTTGTGCAGCGGCAGGCGGCGGCGTTTCAGTCGGTGCGGCAGCTTCAGGGGCTTGGAGCGGCAGGCGTGCCAAAACAGTGCGTACGCCGGTTACTTTGTCGCCGATGGCAACTTGTGCCTGCGCGTCAATCGGCAGATACATATCGACGCGCGAACCGAAGCGGATAAAGCCGTAGCGTTCGCCGCGAGCCAGTTTTTCGCCCACTTTGGTGTAACACAAAATACGGCGGGCAACCAAGCCTGCGACTTGCACGAAGGTGATTTCGCGTCCTGAAGCGGTAGTCGCCAATACGGCGTTGCGTTCGTTTTCGGTACTGGCTTTGTCCAAATCGGCATTGAGGAATTTGCCTTTATTGTATTCGACGGCAGTCACAGTGCAGTCGGCAGGCGATTTTTGCGAGTGGACATTAAAGACGTTCATGAACACGCTGATTTTCAACGCTTCGGTATCACGGTAAGGATCGCGCGCACGCTCGACAACGACGATGCGTCCGTCAACTGGGCTTAAAATCGCTTCGGGGTCTTGTGGGATTTCGCGGGCGGGATCGCGGAAAAATTGCAGGGCAAATACGGTGAAAATCCAAAACGGCAGCGACCACCAGCCGCAGCAGGCAGACACCAGCAAACTCAATACCAAACCGCCGCCGATAAACGGCCAGCCCTCGCGGGCGATAATCGGGTGGGGGTACAGACGGTTCATAACTTTCCTTTTCTATTCAAATTGCCGCCATTATAGCGGAATATCCTAAAAAGGTCGTCTGAACGCTGATTCGGACGACCTTTTGTTTTTTTGTATTTATTGTTATCCGGCGGTGTTGCCGTTTTCCAAAACATCCAAGATGTTTTTCAGATTGGCGGAATCAAGCTGGCCGGGGGCGGAGGCGGCTCCTGCCGTGCCGAATGTGATAGCGGAGCCGAAGGTCGAGCCTGCGATGCGGCTGACGAGTCCGAGCTTGCCCATGGAGATGGTAACGATCGGGCGGTTTGCGGTTTGACGGGCTTCCCAAGTGGCGTCCAAAAGCGTCAGGACATCGGCAGGGCTTTGGGGCATCACGGCGATTTTGCAGATGTCCGCGCCTGCCTCTTCCATTTTTTTCAGACGACCTGTGATATCCGATTTGGCGGGCGTTTGGTGGAAATCGTGGTTGCTCATCAGGACGGCGGTTTTGTGCGCTTTGGCGGCGGCAACCGCTTGGCGGACTTCGCTCTCGCCGGCGGAAAGTTCGATGTCGATGATGTCGATGATGCCTGAAGCGGCGGCTTTATCGAGCAACTCGAAATAATACGCTTTGCTGCAAGGGTATTCGCCGCCTTCCTCTGCGCGTCGGAAGGTAAACAGCAGCGGGGTTTCGGGAAAGGCGCGGCGTACGGCTTCGGCTTGGGCGATCAGGTATTCAGGATTGCCCGCTTGGTCGAAATAGTCGGCTCTGAACTCGATAATATCGAAACAGGCGTGTTCGAGGTTTTTCAGGGCGGCGGATAAGGCTGCTTCATCTCGGGCAACCAAGGGAACGGCGATTTTCGGCTGTCCGCTGCCGAGCGTGAGATGGCGGATGGTCAGGGTTTTCATGGTTTTTCTGCTGTATTGGTACGATGGCTGTCGAGCAGCGGATCGGGGAACGGTGTCCAAACGACGCCGTTGATGCCGCTTTCGGTCAGGCGGCGGTTGAGCCAGCTGTTGCACGTATTGAAAAGATGGTAGCGTCCTTCTGCCTCGTAGAATGCGTCGTCAGCGCTGTAATGCGCGCCGGCGACGGGGATGGCTTTGCCTGCTTTCAATTTGAAATGACGCATCAGGTTGGCACTCAGGCGGCGGTATTGTTCGCGGCTGACGGTGAATTTGACGGTATTTTCGCCTTCGCGCGGCGGCTCGCGGTAGTAGATGGCGTGAATCAGCGTGCTGTTGATTCCGCTTAACGCCTGTACTGCCGTAGAGGCGGTCAAATCCGACCACTGCGGCGTATTCAAATAGAAATTGCGCTCGCCCCAGCCTATGCCGACGTAGCGGATGGGCGCATCGCCTTGCCCTGCGGGGCTGTCGGCAGGATTGATGATGCTGGTCCAGTCGAAAAGGTCGTCTGAAAGCGGCATGACGATGTCGGCGTGTACGCCGTTGCTGTTCAGGTAAAGGGTTACCTCGCCATCGGAGGCTTCAATGCTGTCCTGCGGAATCTTACCAAGTATGTAAGCGGCGGCAAAGTAAAGGATGGCGGCGATGATAAATGCCAACAGGGCTTTCAGGAGGATTTTGAATATTTTTTTCATTGACGTGACGGCGTCGTTAAAGATGCGGCATCATATCACGATAACGGCATGTTTTAGACATTTCAGACGACCTTAACGCTTTAACTATAGTGGATTAAATTTAAATCAGGACAAGGCGACGAAGCCGCAGACAGTACAGATAGTACGACAAGGCGAGGCAACGACGTACTGGTTTAAAGTTAATCCACTATACAAAGGAGGTCGTCTGAAAATCAACAAAAAGATATTTTTAGTTTCCCATCAATCCGTTTTCGTAAAAAACCGCGCCCGATTGTTAACATTATATTTACACTACACCCGATTACAAATATACTCATTGCCATGCCGCATGGCTTTGTTTGCTTGAAATCCAAAGCCTGCGAACAACCCGCTGCGGGAAACAAGAAAAACCGATTCAGTGAAATCAATAAAAAAGCAATGTCAGGCGATGAGCCTATGCTTCAGCGGTTTTAGCGATTTCACGTTATGTTTCAGAGGAATACTCCATGGACTTACATGCAAAGGACAAAACCCAGCATCCTGAGAATGTCGAGCTGCTCAGTGCGCAAAAGCCGATTACCGACTTTAAAGGCCTGCTGACCACCATCATCTCCGCCGTCGTCTGTTTCGGCATTTACAGCATCCTGCCTTACAGCACCGATGCCAACAAAGGCATTGCGCTGTTGATTTTCGTTGCCGCGCTTTGGTTTACCGAAGCCGTCCACATCACGGTAACCGCATTGATGGTGCCGATTCTCGCCGTCGTGCTCGGCTTCCCCGATATGGACATCAAAAAAGCGATGGCGGGCTTTGCCGATCCGACGATTTACATCTTCTTCGGCGGCTTCGCGCTTGCCACCGCCCTGCACATGCAGCGCCTCGACCGCAAAATCGCCGTCAACCTCTTGCGCCTGTCGCGCGGCAATATGAAAGTCGCCGTATTGATGCTGTTTGCCGTTACCGCCTTCCTGTCCATGTGGATCAGCAATACTGCGACCGCCGCCATGATGCTGCCTTTGGCAATGGGTATGATGAACCACCTCGACCAAGAAAAAGAACGTAAAACCTACGTCTTCGTCCTGCTCGGCATCGCCTACTGCGCCAGTATCGGCGGTTTGGGCACCGTGGTCGGTTCACCGCCGAACATGATCGCCGCCAAAGCCCTGAATCTGGACTTCGTCGGCTGGATGAAGCTCGGCCTGCCGATGATGCTGTTGATTCTGCCCTTAATGCTGTTCTCCATGTACGTCATCCTCAAACCCAATCTGAACGAGCGCGTCGAAGTCAAAGCCGAGTCTATCCCTTGGACGCTGCACCGCGTGATTGCACTGTTGATTTTCATCGCTGCTGCCGTCGCTTGGGTATTCAGCTCCAAAATCAAAGAAGCGTTCGGCATTTCCAACCCCGATACCGTCATCGCCCTGATTGCCGCTGTCGCCGTCGTCGTATTCGGCGTGGCGCAATGGAAAGAAGTCGCCCGCAACACCGACTGGGGTGTATTGATGCTCTTCGGCGGCGGCATCAGCTTGAGCGGGCTGCTGCAATCTTCCGGCGCATCCGAAGCCTTGGGTCAGCAGGTGGCTACCACTTTCACCGCCGCGCATCCGCTGCTGGTGATTTTCGTAGTCGCCACCTTCATCATCTTCCTGACCGAGTTCACCAGTAACACCGCCTCCGCCGCGCTGCTCGTGCCCATTTTCGCCAGCATCGCCACGCAAATGGGGCTGCCCGAACAAGTCTTGGTATTCGTCATCGGCATCGGCGCATCTTGCGCGTTCATGCTGCCGGTTGCCACGCCGCCCAATGCGATTGTGTTCGGTACAGGCTTGATTAAGCAACGCGAAATGATGAACGTCGGCTTGCTGCTGAACGTCCTCTGTATCGTATTGGTTGCGCTGTGGGCTTATTTCATCCTGATGTAAACCCGTAAAACCATAACCACAAGGTCGTCTGAAAGAATATTTTTCAGACGACCTTGAAGTTTTTCCGCCCAGCTCCATTTGTAAAAAGATTCTTAACGAAAGGAAACCCATGATTATCCTGCACACCAACAAAGGCGACATCAAAATCGAACTCGACTTCGACAAAGCCCCCGTTACCGCCAAAAACTTCGAGCAATACGTCAAAGACGGCTTCTACGACGGCGTAATCTTCCACCGCGTCATCAAAGGCTTCATGATTCAAGGCGGCGGCATGGACGAGAACATGAACGAAAAAGAAACACGCGAGCCGATTCAAAACGAAGCGTCCAACGGCCTGCCCAACGAAAAATACACCATCGCCATGGCGCGCACCTCCGACCCGCATTCCGCCAGCGCGCAATTCTTCATCAACACCGCCGACAACGCCTTCCTGAACTTCCGTTCCAAAGAGCTGTACGGCAAAACCGTCGTCCAAGACTGGGGCTACGCCGTATTCGGCAAAGTCGTCGACGGTTTTGATGTAGTCGATGCCATCGAAGGCGTCGCCACCAAACGCCACGGCTACCACGACGACGTACCGACCGAACCTGTCGTCATCACCAAAGCCGAAGTGGTATAAGATTGACGCGTTACATCCCTTGACGCAAAAAGCAGCCTGAAACGGGCTGCTTTTTTATTGGGCAAATATTTGAACGCAATCCGCCGCGCTTGTTTTCAGACGACCTCTGATATCGAAACCGTCGCCTACGGATTCAAGCCCGCTTTGCCCCATCTCAAAAGACGATTTATAGTGGATTATAGTGGATTAAAATAAAAATGAGACAAGGCGGCAACGCCCGCCGTGTACGG
>CAUOMQ010000085.1:0-11063 GCA_963456805.1 uncultured Neisseria sp.
ACGCCCGATTTGACGATGCGCTACTGTCCTATTTTGATTTTAATTGACTATAAATAGATAAGTGTTGTAGGTCGGATTCTTGAATCCGACATCTTGGACGATAGTCGGATACAAGTATCCGACTACGGCTTGCGATCAAAATTAAGTTTTAGGAATTATTATGAAATTAGCGGAGCTGGTTAATCATTACAGAGCTAAATTGGATATTCTTTCTGATGCGGTTTTAATTGGGGAAATACCGGAGGGAATTGATGAAATTCCTGATGAATTAAAGAAATTTTTAGTTTTAGAACATCAGGATTTTCTTAAGATATGCAATGGCGGGGCATTCGGAGATATTGTCCTTTGGAGTACGGATGAAATTTTAGACAACCAATTTCGCGTACCAAGCATTTTCAAGGATAAGGCGTATGAAATAGGTCAAGTCCTCTATGAACCTGTATTCCTTGATAGAATTTCAAAACAAATCCGCTTTGAATTGGATGTCGAAATAATATGCCCATTTGATCAATTCATCACTGATTATATTTTTGGGGATAATTATTCAAATATTTTCACGAATGCGGCACAGGACGATATGTGGTTTGATTTTATCGAAAGAAATAGACCTTTAGGGTAGGCAGAGTTTCAATTTTTTCAGCAACCGTAGGTCAAAATCTCGAGTCCGATCTACCTCGGTTGTTTGTTTCTTTTGAAAAATAACGATACAAAACAGGAGGAAAGAAAAATGGAACCCATAGAATTGCAGGGTATCCCCAACGAGGTATTTTTGGAGGATATCCAAGAGCTCACGCAGGCATTTCCACTTGAATTTCCCCACTTATTCCAGCAAATCAAAGATTATTTAGGTATAGATCAGAAACATATCTATATTACCGACTTTGTAGAAGATGAAAATCAAGAAGACTGTTTCTACGGTTATTTCTTTGATGCGTTAAACAGAAAAATTTACCATTATGCCTTTGAAAGGAAGAAAACCACATTTCGAGAAGCTGATATCACTGCCTTAACGATGCGGGATACTTTCAGCATCAAAGTGCTACATCTTTTGGTATAAACGGGTAAACAGAAAAATTCCCACAGGCTGATTTTCAAAGTATTCTGTAAGTCGAATCAGCCCATACCCCAACCCAAACTTTCCAACCCATGAAAAAAATAAAAATCTTACTGACTTTCTTTGTTGCAACCCTGCTTATTTTAGGCATTTTGTCCCAACTGTCCGTCTGGTACGACAACCGCACTGCCGAGCCGATAAAGCGTCTGTTGCAGAGTGAAGTGCCTCGCGGCGACAGCGAAGGAGCGGATGCGATGTGGTTGATGCCTTACGATATTCCCGATGCCGCCGAACGCCGTCAAATCATGGCAAAGCTGGGCAATAAAGTGCCGGAGGACGACAAGCTGCCTGAAAGCCTCCGCTACCGCAAACTGATTTCGGACGATGCCGCAGAAGGGCAAAGGCTCGACTGTATATCTAGAAACAATGATGGGGCTATCATTGCAGACTGTCTGCAAAACGTCCGCGCCCACGCCGATGCCTATCGTGCTGTTGTCGCGCAATATGCCAAACTTTTTGACAATGCCGACCGTTTGTCGCAATACAGCAACTTGGATGTGCGCATCCTAAATATTTTGGATATCCTTCCAAAATACCAATATCTTGTTTACCAGACGACGCCTGCCGCCGTGGACTGGCTGGACGGCAAACCCGAAGCCGCATTTGCCCGAATCTGCCGCAACATCCGTACAGGCAAAACCTTACAGCAATCGCGTGGCGGACTCATTCCTGCCATGATTGGCGTCACCATGATCCAGAACAATACAAGACTCGCCGCCGCAATGCTTGCCGAACAACCGCAATGGGCAGGCAAGCTGCCTGAAAACTGTGCCGCCGCGTTCGAACCGACTGCCGACAACGCGGAAAACTACTGCCATATCATGCAGTTCGAGTATCACTATATGGATGCCCTCATCGCCAATCTTCCGACCCAACTGAGCCAAGAAATGCCTTCATGGCTCGTGCCCGTATTGTTCTCGCCTGAGCACTCGCGAACACTTGCCAGCAAACAGTTTGCTTTTGGCTGCGAGCCTCCGGCACAGCGGGCCTTCGCGCAAGATCTGCCTGTATGGGCGCCGCAGGATGCCCAAATGCCGCAAACTTTCTGGCAGCAGTACGGCAGCCTTGCTTGTCTGCGTAACGCGCTGGGTTGCCGGTTTATTAACGGAGATTATGGCGGCGACGTCGATCCCTATGCCCGCCGTTTGCAAGACACGCAAATGCAGCAGCGTGCTTTTCAGGCTGCACTCGCCTTATACAGACTGCCTGAAAACCAACGTACCACCGAGCTGCCGAATGTCCTTGCCCGGTACGGCAGCCCATCCCGCGAGCTGCACTACGACCCCGAAGCGAAAGCCATCGTGTTTACCCCATATCAACACCATGTGCGGTTCATCCTGAATGTTCCGCTGGCATTGCCGCAGGGACAACAGAATGAAATGACAAATAAACTGCCAAAGTCGCATCAGTAATGAAAGCACCTGTGAACGTTGAGATAGTGTGATGGTAAACAAAAGGTCGTCTGAAACCGAAAATCAGGTTTCAGACGACCTTTTTTAATACCGACACATATTTATGTAGATTAAAATAGGACGTACCCATGCCATCATTCCCGCGCAGCGTCGTAGGTCGGATTCTTGAATCCGACATCTTGGACGGTTGTGTCGGATACAAGTATCCGACCACCGAAAATGGTATCCGAACGGCTTGATTTGAGTTTTGGTATTTTTGCCCGACGGGGTGAAAAATACAGTTGCTACGGCTTGCTCTCCAAAGAAGCCTAAGCCGTGTATGATGAAGGCCTGAAACTGTGGCAGGCCTTCTACCGGGCCGACATCGAACGCAAAATCCGCGACGAATACCTGCTCGACAAAAGCGGTGCAGGCTGGTATAAAATCCGCAACGCCCTGAAAAAGGCCGCTCCGCAAACCGACTTCGCCCCCTTCGAAACCACCTACGCCGCCCTCGCTGCCAAACTCGAACCACTGGTGTACGAATACGGCTTTTTGAAAGAATAAGCAGCCTGAAAAAAGCAGCCTGCACCCCCAAAACAAGGAAACCCCATGATCCCCACACAACACACCGTACTCATCACCGGCGGCGCCACCGGCATCGGCTTTGCGCTGGCAAAAAAGTTCCATGCAGCGGGCAACCACGTGATTTTGGTCGGACGGCGCGAAGACGCGCTACGCCAAGCCGTAGAACAACTTTCAGGCAGCCTGCACGATAACGGCGCACGTTGCGGATATGCCGTCGCCGACGTTTCCCAAGCCGAAGACCGCGCACGGCTGGCGGCGCAGTTTCCCGAAACCAGTATCCTCATCAACAACGCCGGCATCCAGTTCACCAAACGGTTGGACGAGCAGACGGACGACGAAATCGTGCAGGAAATCGCCGTCAATCTCACCGCGCCCGTGCAGCTCACCCGCGCCTTCCTACCCATGCTGGCGGGCAAGCCGCAGGCCGCCGTTATCAACGTATCATCGGGCTTGGCGGTGGTGCCCAAGGAAACCTGCGCCGTTTACTGTGCCACCAAAGCCGCGCTACACAGCTTTTCGCAAGTGTTGCGCTGGCAGTTGGAAAACAGCGGTATCCGCGTGTTCGAAATCCTGCCGCCCATGGTCGCCACGCCCATGTACAAAGGCAAGGGGCACGCGCACCTGAAAATTTCGCCCGACGAATTGGCAGACGAATTTTGGCGTGATTTTGAACGCAACCGCTTTGAAAGCATGATTGGCAAAACGAAGTGGCTCTATTGGATTAACCGCCTCTCCGCACGGCTGGGGCAGCGGATTATGCGGAAGGGTTTGTAATCATGAACGCTCCGTCTTCAGATTATCGTGCCGTATTGGATTTTTGGTTTCGCGAAACTGCGCCGCAGCAATGGTTTGCCCGATCCGATGCGTTCGACGGCATCATCCGCCAACGCTTTTTTGCCGTGTGGCAACGCGCCGCACAGGGCGAACTGGCCGACTGGCGCGGCAATATGCAGGGTAGCAGCCGTAGGTCGGATACTTGTATCCGACCTACGGCTTGCTGCAAATATACATTTTGACGTTAGTACCCTTCATGATAGAGAATCATGGCAAGAGCGTATAAATAAAGATTTTCTTGATAACAAAAATATTTGTCCATATGGAATGGATGGAGTTCTTGATATTCTAAAAGACACTTTCCGAGTCCTCAGCCTTGAACAAACACCGCAATAAAAAAGGTCGTCTGAAAACCCAAAAACCAAGTTTTCAGACGACCTTTCTTTATCCAATCTGGTGCCGGAGAAGGGAATCGAACCCCCGACCTTCGCGTTACGAATGCGCTGCTCTACCGACTGAGCTACACCGGCACGGTGTTCGTTATCATATACATAAACGGGATGTTCGGCAAGTTCGTATTTCCCGATAAGGTTGTTGCTCGGTGAAAATATATGCCGTGTTTTCAGACGACCTCTTTTAAAAAGGCCGTATGGAAATAGTGTTTTGTTGTTTGACTTTTCCACCTTCCGCCCGCCCAGAAACGGCAATGGGTTGGGCAGGTTTATCCGGAATCGGCAAACTGTCAGCCTCCGTCCGAATATATAGTGGATTAACTTTAAAGCAGGACAAGGCGACGAAGCCGCAGACAGTACGGCAAGGCGAGGCAACGCCGTGCTGGTTTAAAGTTAATCCACTATAATCTTTAAAGGTTAACAAAAGCGTGAGGCAAAGGATATGGATGCTGGAGGGTGTAACGGTAAACAAAAGGTCGTCTGAAACTGGAAATCTGGTTTCAGACGACCTTTTTTCATATCGAGACATTAGGCAAAGCCAAACGCAGAGGAGATTTAATTAACAGCCGATAAGATGGCGTAAAGGCTTGGGGCATCTACGCATAATTCTTCTTTTTCCGAGCGGTAGCAGGTCCAGCTTTTGCCTTTGAATGTACGCTCGGAGGTGGTGTAAGTCTTGTTATTCATCAGTTTGGTCGAATGAGTCCATTTGCCGCCTGTCGGGTTGGATTCTTTCGTTTTCATAAAGGCTTCATACGAAAAAACAATCGTTTTTCCATTTTTCAATTTGTACTCTTCCCCGTTCCCCGCGATATAGCCGCCGCGTTTTTCATCATAGACTTGTGCGCTTTCCCAAGCCAGGCTGCTGCAAGCCGTTGTTTGCGGTTGGCTGTTTGGGGCGGTCAAATCTTGGTATGTGCAAGTCAAATTGTCTGATGAGTAGGTGTGGCTGGCATAGGCAGCCGTAGACAAAAACAGGATGGTAAAAAATATTCTTTTCATTTTGGCTTACCTTTTAAAAATCAAAACGATACGGAGTAAAACGACCTTATTCCACTTGAGGACGATGCGGCGCCCCGAATAGCAGAAACCGAGAAGACGGGTATTGTACTTCCATCCGCGGAACACGTCAGCAAACCTTATTCGATTATCACGTTTTCAGACGACCTTGCCGCGCAAAATACGCTACAATACGCCCTATTTCAAGTTTCTAAAATTAAAAGGAAAATTCAATGTTCAGCTTCTTCCGCCGCAAGAAAAAACAGGAAACGCCCGCTCAAGAAGAAACCCGCATTCAGGAAACCGCCGCCGAAGCCGTAGAGAACGCTGAAGCTGCCGTTTCGCAAACGCTTGAAACGGTTCAGGAAAATATCGGCGAAAAAGCGGAGGAGCTGACGGCGGCAGTCGAAACGGCGGTAGAAAGTGCCAAAGAGCACGCCGGAGAAATCTGCGAGACTGTGGTTGAACATGTTTCCGAAACGGTCGAACACGTCCGCGAGGCGGTTGGCGAAACGTCGTCTGAAACGGTCGAACAGGTGGAAGAACGCGTGGAAGCCATCCGCGAAACCGTTGCCGATAATGTTTCCGCAGCGGTAGAACACGTCCATGAAGCGGTCAGCGACGGGTCGTCTGAAACCGCAGAAGCCGTTGAAACCTTAGAAATCCAAACCGAAGCCGCGCCAGAAACATCCGAAGAACATTCCGTAGCAGCCTTTGAAAATACAGCCGTTGCAACGTCGTCTGAAACCTCTGAACCATCCGAAACCGAACCCAAACTCGGCTGGGCGGCGCGTTTGAAACAGGGTTTGACCAAATCGCGCGACAAAATGGCGAAATCTCTGGCGGGCGTGTTCGGCGGCGGGCAAATCGACGAAGACTTGTACGAAGAGCTGGAAACCGTGCTGATTACCAGCGACATGGGCATGGAAGCGACGGAATACCTGATGAAAGACGTGCGCAACCGTGTCAGCCTCAAGGGGCTGAAAGACGGCAACGAGTTGCGCGGCGCATTGAAAGAAGCCTTGTACGACTTGATTAAGCCGTTGGAAAAACCGCTGGTCTTGCCCGACACGAAAGAGCCGTTCGTCATCATGCTGGCGGGCATCAACGGCGCGGGCAAAACCACTTCCATCGGCAAACTTGCCAAATATTTCCAAGCGCAGGGCAAATCCGTGCTGCTTGCCGCCGGCGACACCTTCCGCGCCGCCGCCCGCGAGCAGCTTCAGGCATGGGGCGAACGCAACAACGTGACCGTCATTTCGCAAACCACGGGCGATTCCGCCGCCGTCTGTTTCGATGCCGTCCAAGCCGCCAAAGCACGCGGCATCGACATCGTGCTGGCCGACACCGCCGGCCGCCTGCCCACGCAGCTTCATTTGATGGAAGAAATCAAAAAAGTGAAGCGCGTGCTGCAAAAAGCGATGCCCGACGCGCCGCACGAAATCATCGTCGTCCTCGATGCCAACATCGGGCAAAACGCCGTCAACCAAGTCAAAGCCTTTGACGATGCGCTGGGTCTGACGGGGCTGATTGTGACCAAACTCGACGGCACGGCAAAAGGCGGCATCCTCGCCGCGCTTGCCTCCGACCGCCCCGTCCCTGTCCGCTACATCGGCGTGGGCGAAGGCATAGACGATTTGCGCCCGTTTAACGCGCGCGCTTTTGTGGACGCGTTGTTGGACTAAGCCAAATCGGGCAACAGTCCGATAACGAAAAATCCCGATACGGCAAAATGCCTGCAGATGCGTTTTGATTCGACACAGCCGTTTTGCCGAACCATGAAAAAGGTCGTCTGAAACCGAAAACAGGTTTCAGACGACCTTTGTTTGATGTGGCGGACGAAATAGCGCTGCCGTCAATTGGTACAACGCCTATTTCCACCTGCCGAAAAGGCGAAAACCGTTTGAAAGCAACCCTTACGGAGACAAGTAGCTTTACAAACGGTTTTCAGGTCGGCCTAGCGACCCACCAACAATTATTATACCAACATCATGCTTTTTTGACAAACTCTGATTTCAAATTCATCGCGCTGCCGTCGATTTTGCAACCGATATTGTGGTCGCCTTCTTGCAGGCGTATGCCTTTTACCTTGGTTCCTTGCTTGATGACCATGGAGCTGCCTTTGACTTTGAGGTCTTTAATCAGGACGACGGTGTCGCCGTCTTGCAACACGGCGCCGTTGGCATCTTTGACGCTCAGGGTTTCTTCGGCGGCTTCGCCGTCGTTTTCCGTCCATTCAAACGCGCATTCGGGACAGATGTATTGGCTGCCGTCTTCGTAGGTGTATTCGGATTGGCATTGCGGGCAAGGTGGGAGGGACATGGTGGGGATTCCTTTGGTTGAGAAGCGGGGAATTATAGTGGATTAAAATAAAAATGAGACAAGGCGTCAACGCCCGCCGTGTACGGGTAGTATATAAGGGCGTTGGCAACGCCGTATCATTGCAATTTTAATCCACTATACCTATGCTTCAATACAAAACGACCTGTCTTGCAACAGGTCGTCTGAAAACACGGATGCGGCTTAGAGGGACAGCGAAGCTGCCTGAATCAGACCGCGTGCTTTGGCTTCGGCTTCGGCGGCACGCTCTTGCGAGGTGAACGGACCCATTTTGACGACGTATTCGTAGTCGCGTTTCTCCAGGGAAACTCTCGGACTCATCATGCCGGCGGAAAGGTTTCTCGCCGCCTGGTTCATATAGGCTTGCGCTTCGCGCTCGGTACCGAAGGATTTCAAATCGACGAAAATATCTTTGCCATCATAAACTTGGGTGCTTTGACCCGGTACGATTTGTTCGACTTTAACATGTGCCGTGCCTTGGTTGATGAAACCTAATTGTTGGGCGGCGGCTTTAGACACGTCAATCACGCGGTTGCCGTGGAAAGGACCGCGGTCATTGACGCGGACGATGACGCTTTTACCGTTTTTGGTGTTGGTCACACGGGCGTAGCTGGGAATGGGGAGGGTTTTGTGGGCGGCGGTCAGGGCGTTCATGTTGTAACGCTCGCCGCTGGAGGTTTTACGGCCGTGGAACTGGTTGCCGTACCATGAGGCATTGCCGGTTTGGACGAAGGAGGATACTTTGGTCATCGGCGTGTAGCGTTTGCCGGCGACTTTGTAGCTGCGGTTGGCGGAGGAATGCAGCTTCTCGGCGCGGACGATGGAGTCGGCTGAGGCGGAATGAATGGAAAGGATGCTGATTGCGACGGCAGTCAGGGTGGAGAAAAGGGTAGTTTTAGATAAAGTCAAAACGTAGTCCGTTCTTGAGTTGATAACGCAGTGGGATGGCTCCCAGGCGGTTTCAGACGACGTATCGGCGGTTTGACAAAAACCAAGCTGTTTTCAGACAGTATGGCCTTGGTTTTTGTCAAACGGCTCAGGGAGACTCCCCAGCGGATGTTATACACCGCCTGCGTAACCGTTTTGCCGCCATGCTTCAAACAGAATCACGGCGACGGTGTTGGAAAGATTCATGCTCCGGCTGCCGGGCTTCATAGGCAGGCGCAGCTTTTGCCCTTGGGGCAGGGTGTCGAGGATTTCGGCGGGCAGGCCGCGTGTCTCGGGACCGAACAAAAAGACATCGCCCTCAACAAAGGAAACTTCGTCGGGACGGGTTTTGCCTTTGGTGGTCAGCGCGAAAATGCGGCGGCCTTCCAAAGCTTTGAGACAATCTTCAAAATTCTCGTGTACCGTCAGTTTTGCAAACTCGTGATAATCCAAACCTGCGCGCTTCATTTTTGCCGAATCCAGCGGAAAACCGAGCGGCTTGACCAGATGCAAATCGGCTCCGGTGTTGGCGCACAATCGGATGATATTGCCCGTATTGGGCGGGATTTCGGGTTGGTACAAAACTATGGTAAACATATAAATCAATCACTTATAGAGGGGCATAATGCCGAAATGTTCCGCAGGTGTCAAAAACTTTAGCTATTTTTTCATTGGCGGACGCGCCAAACTCCAGCAAAAAATCTTGCCTGCGCCTGATTTTTTCAGCGTCCGCGCCAATTCGTCCAGCGTCGAGCCGGTGGTGAACACATCGTCGATTAACAAAATATTACAGTTTTTCGAGATATGACCATTGATTTCAAAAGCATTTTTTATATTGCGAACCCTGTCTGCGCTTTTCAGCGTACTTTGCGGCTCGCGATGTCGTCTGAAAACCGTCTGCCTCGGCAGCAGCGTCCAGCCGTAATGTTCGGACAGAATATCCGCCAATTCCTCGCTTTGGTTGAAGCCGCGGTGCAGCCGCCTTTCTTTGCTCAACGGCACGGGCAGCACAAAATCGAAATGCTCCGTTTCCAGCCAGTCGGGCGCATGGTGGCGCATCAGTTCCGCCAGCGGACGGCTCATGCCGAGGTCTGCCAAATGCTTCAACGCGCGTATCATACTACTGACGGGCGGCTCATAATACAGCGAAGCCCACATCCGCTCAAATGCCGGCGGCTTCTTCTGACAGCCGCCGCACACCGCCCCGCCCTGTATAGTGCGGAAACACAAGGGGCAACTGTTTGCCGCGTCCGTAAAAAACTCTTCCAAGTCCGCCGCGCAGCCGCCGCAAAAACCGCCATACGGCCAGGTTTCGCACGCTGAAACCAAGGCGTGGCATAATACGCAACGGCTTTTGTGCCACCATCCCGCATTGCGCCACCAAGAAAACACATCCATAGAGAAAACAGCCATGCCGCACTCCGCCAAAAAAGTTTATCTGATACACGGCTGGGCAGCGAACCGCCACGTCTTCGACGACCTCATCCCGCGCCTGAGTGCCGACTGGCAAATCCGCGCGCTCGATTTGCCCGGACACGGCGACGCGCCCTTTGCCGAACCTTTCAACATCGCCGCGATTGCCGAAGCCTTCGCCGAAGAAATCGACACGCCCGCCCACGTCCTCGGCTGGTCGCTCGGCGGCTTGGTCGCGCTCCATCTCGCCGCACGCCGCCCCGACAAAGTCCGCTCGCTCTGCCTGACCGCAAGTTTCGCCCGCCTGACCGCCGACGCGGACTACCCCGAAGGACTGTCCAATCCCGCTTTGGGCAAGATGGTCGGCGCGTTCCGGCAGGATTATGCCAAACATATCAAACAGTTTCTACAATTACAGTTGCTGCACACACCAAACGCCGCCGAAATCATCGGCAACATCCTGCCCGACCTCTCCCGCCACGGCGCACCGCCCGCCCTGCAAGCCGCGTTGGACGCCGTCAACCAAGCCGATGCCCGCCCCCTTCTTTCAAGCATCCAAGCCCCGTCGCTTTTAGTGTTTGGACAAAAAGACGCCATCACCCCGCCGCGCATGGGCGAATACCTCAACCGCCATCTGACGGACAGCGAATTGGTATTGCTGGAAAAAGCGGCACATGCCCCGTTTTTGAGCCACGCCGACGAATTTGCCGAGCGCTACCGCGGCTTTGTCGAAAAGGTCGTCTGAAAAGCCTTTTGCCGTTGTTTCCGTTCAGGCGTGAATCCAAAACTTAAAGAATGACGAGGCTTCAGAGTGTGAAATCCGTCGGCAGGAACGATGCCTCGTTACTGCAACGACAGCCTTATCCCTTCCCCCGTCTGCGGGGGAAGGTTAGGATGGGGGTGGTTCTCAGATGTACGGAATAAAATAGAGTCGCCCTCTCCCGTAGGAAAGAAGAGGAAGCCGGTAACCGAACGCAGCGGTTACTGTTTTTTAATATAGTCGATTGAAAGTATAGTGGATTAACTTTAAATCAGGACAAGGCGACGAAGCCGCAGACAGTACAG